>JAADGH010000180.1 GCA_013152475.1 Planctomycetota bacterium | reverse complement strand
TTCGCCAATCTCATTGGCTATCCGTAAAAGACCCAGGCGCTCATCCAGCACCTGTTTTCGGGGGCGGGGATTCCCCCCCGCCCCTTCGTATTTCCCCTCATACCGAAAGCATCTTGACTGGCCAGCGTATTTTCGTTAGGTTCCGGCCACGCTGTGGAATGTGTTTGCGATTGATTGGAGCCTGTATGCGTATCAGTATGGTTGCGATTTTGTTTAGCGCTCTGATGTGTGAGGCGCAGGAGATGGAGAAGATGCCTAAGCCCATCGTTGAGATCGAAGAGAACGTCTACACCTACGAACCCGCCGACAATGGCGCAGACCCCATGTGGTGCCTCGGCAACACGTGCATCGTGCGTGTGGACGACAGTGTATTCGCCAGCGGCCTGGAGACCCTGAAGCAGTTCAAGCGGCTGAACAATGTCCGCTGGCTGCTCTTCAAGCGCGAAACGGCCGGATGGAAGTTGCAGCAGGCCGACGAGAAGTATCGCACCCGCGAGCCGTGTCCGCTGGGGTGCTTTCCGGGCGGGCCGCTTTTTCTCTCCGTCAATCCTGCAATTCTGACGGATTCCAATGCCGAAGGCGGCAGCCCTGCGCGGCCGGAGGTCCTGGAGTTCTCCGTGCGCGATCCGAAGGCCCCCTACAAGGCGATTCTTCCGCAATGGAACGACAAACCAGCCTTCCGGGAGCATTCCTACCGCACGTTTTCAGTGGATGGTCCCAACCGTGAATTCATCCTGTTCCAGAACATCGGCACGGACCACTCGGAGTGGGCCTTTCGCGATTGCGAAGGGCGGTGGTTCGCCGGGCAGTTGCCCTGGAAGAAGCGGGAGGACACGAGCATCGCCCCCTACCACTCCAAGCGCGCCCGGGCGAACTACCCCTGCGTCGTCCTGAAGAACCGGGAGGTGCATTTCTGCGGCGCATCGGCCTACAACAAATGGGACCGGGTCAATACGATGGAGCTGGCCGGGCGGAAGTGGGGGAACCGCTGGAGACGCTTGCGCTATGTATGGACCCCGGACATTACAAAGCAGAAATTCAGCGACTGGATTGAGATCGCTAATACCCAGAAACACGGTGGGTGGCTTTTCGCCGAGGACCTGTGGCTCGATCCGGAAGGGGTCGCTCATCTCCTCTGGGTGGAGCAGCCGATCCACTGGAAGCTGCGGAAGGAGCATTTTCCCGACATCAAGCGCACCTGGGCGCTGAAATACGCGCAGATACGGGAGGGCAAGATTCTGCTGCGGAAGACGCTCGTCGAGACGGGGGAGGGGATTTCCCATGAGGCCCTCGGCGGCACGGGCGGGGCGCGGTTCCACGTGACGCCGGACCACCGGCTGTTTCTCTTGTACTACGTCTTTGGTAAAGACGAAAAGGGCAAGGCGGTCTCGGAGAATCGCCTGATGGAGATATTTCGCAATGGCGAAACCGGGCAGGCCGTGCGCGTGCCCATGAAGCACCCGATGTCGCAGTTCTTCACGGCCACGCCTCGCGGCGGTTCGGCGCCCTCAATGATGATCGATCTGCTCGGCGTCCGCGCCGGCGCGAAGAATACGATCAGCTACGCGCGCGTGAAGCTGGAGTAAGGCATCAGGGCTCGGTCTTGCACTCGATGGTGAGGTTCCCGTCTTTGGTGGCTGCCTTCCACAGGTCGTCCTTCGTTTCCTTCACCGTCTGTGTGCATCGCTCGAAGACGTTGCCCCTATACAGGCTTCGACATATGCGCCCGGCGGCGTCGGGCTTGAGGAGCAGCGCGGCGGAGTCGGGCTCGTCGAAGCCGCTGATGTGATTGCCAAGAAGCTGAAACGTGCCTCCCACCTCGACGGCTTGCTTCACGCCGGTGACTGCGCCGCGCGAGATGATGTTGTCCCGAAGGACCGATGACACACTGCCGTAGCAGTCCAACACGGCAGGCTGCCGGCAGGCCGTGATGGTGTTATCGTGGATCATCCAATTGGCCGAAGGGGGGAAGACCTCGAAGTAGTGTCCCGGTTTCATATCGCCGGGCTTCGTCAGTTTGAATTGCAGCGTTTCCGGGTCGAACGACTCGATCACCGAAAGCCCCGCCGGTTTCCCACCGACGATCCACGCCAAGTTCCAGCCTTTGTACCGATGTGAGTTTCGCCGTTCCATCGGGACGTGGCCCCGACCGGGCACAAAGGTTGTCGAGTCGATGACCTTGGCGACCGGTGATCGTGCGCGCTCCGCCGTGATACCGGCTCCGCAGTTGCGGATCAGGTTGTCGTGGATGTTCAGGTTCATCACGGGCTCGCGAATCCGCAGAGCGGTCACGTTCGGATCGCACGGACCCCGGACATAGATCTGATTGTCGCTAACAATGGTGTCCGAGGCGCTTACATCAATGGCGATCCTGGCCTTCGACTCCTCCCCGATCTCCGTCATGTCGAGGATATTCCCTGTAACCGTCGTGTTCCGCGAGGGCAGGTGGCGGTGGTCGGCAAGACCGGAGACATCGATGGCCGACGTGCCGAAGTTGATGAACAGGTTGTTGCGAATAACGACCTGGTTGGCGCCGTGGCAGGTGCGGATAGCGGCGCGGCCATAGCACGCGCCGGTCTCGAAGACATTGTCCGCCACGATGTGCTGGCCGGACTGGAGCACCTCGAAACGTTCGTCCCGGCTGCCGATGTTGCCCATGGCCACCGTGCCGGCGTTGCGAACGTAGTTGCCGATGAACTTGACGAAACGTGACGCCCCCTCCCACGTGCAGCCGCCGACGTCGACAATACGGCAGAACAGGACGCTCGTGTTCTCGGCCATGTCGTTGTTGTTGAAGGCGTTGCGGGCGCAATCGACGACCGAGCAGCGGAGGTAGGTGATTGCCTTGGTGTATTGTTTTGGCTCATGCGTTCCGGATCGAGAGCGGCCCCCGGAGTAGAAGCACTCGGCGGACATCTTGCTGGCGTGGCAGTTCTCGACCAACACGCGCTCCGTGTTGCGAATACCAACCGCGTTGCAGTGTTTCAGGTAGAAGCCCCAGACGGCTGTGCCACCGAGGGTGCGGAGATTGCCACATTGGTCGCGCCGATCAAACCCCGAATTGCCCACGAAACTGAGATTGCGGAGCGTGACTTCCTTCCCTCCGGAGAGGTAAATGCACTGGCCTTTTCCCTCGCTGATGTCCATCAGCGTATGCACGGCATTCTCGCCTTCGATGGTGATGCCCTCGGCGTTCTTGACGGTGATCCTGCCGGTGAGGCGGTAACGGCCGATGGGGATATAGACGTTTTTCTTCTCTTGGATCGCCCGGTCGATGGCGGCCTGGAGCGCGGCGGTGTCGGAGTGGCGAACCACGGCGTCCTTGACCGTGCGGTTGGCCGCGTCTTTGAGTGTGAGGGTAGTGCCTTCAATTTTCTCGATCGTGCTCACGAGTTGGTCGCGGGCGCTGAAGGTGACGGTGTAGCCTTTTTCCCAGTCGAGTTTGCCGAAGCGCACTTCTGTCTTGCCGCTGAGGGCGTGCCACTGGTCGTCGATGGGGGTCTTCGCGCCCTTCCACGTCCGGCCGAAGTCATCGGTCCAGCGGAAGGTGGGAGGGTTCGCGCCGTCGGTATCGAGGATGAAAACGTTCCAGCTTCCACTGCTGCCGTCGTAGCCGCGGAACTCGACAGTATCGCCGAGCGGTTTGTTCTTTGCATACTTCTCCCGGGGGCCGAATAGCCTGCCGTCCTCGTAGCGGATGTTGCATCTCGACACCATAACGCCCTGGCCGACCTGGAAGTCACCCACGTCCTTCACGACGATCTTGTTCGAGCCTGCCTGGGTGAAAGCGGTGGTCGAGAAGTCGGACCCGGACGCGCCGCAGTCTTTTGCGTTCAACCATCCGAGGGGCGCGTCGGCTGCGGCGATCCCGCTCAGGCAAAGGACGGGAAGCGCGATCAGCAGAAGAGTATATTTTATATTCGGGTAAATTCGGCCACGTTTTGTCACTGGTCATTCTCCCGTGCAGTGTGATATGCAGGACTTTACTTTTTCGGCTTCCTTCGTCGGTACAGCTCCGGGCGGCGATGCTTGAGGACGATGGCCCGCAGGTCGCCCTTAGCGACGGGCCGGTTGTAGCGCCCGTACATCTTCTTCTTCAGTTGCTCCTCGGGGATGCCGTGCTTGACGGGGTTCTTGGCGTCGCGGAGCTTTTCGGACCACTCGTAGTACTGCGGCCGGTGATCCAGGTTGATGGTGGTGATGAGGGGGCGGTTGTTCGTCCGATACTGCCCGGCGGCCAGGACCATGCCCCAGGGGTCCATGATATAGGTGCGGTGATCGGTCTGCCCACCTCCGCCGGCGGCCCGGAGGAGGAAGTAGCCATTGTCGATGCAGCGATGCGCTTCGCGCAGACGAATATATTCACTGTACGGCCCGGCGTCCTGGGTGCTGAGGCACAAGAGATCGACTTGGTACAGCCCGGCGATCCGGTCGATCTGGTACGCGCCCACGTCGGCGCAGATCTTCGTGCAGATGCGGCCGAAGTCGAGATCGAAGATGCCTACCTTGTCCCCTGCCTTATAGTACTTCGATTTCTTTGAGGTGGTTTGATTGATTTTTGTGTATCTCCCGATCTCCTTCCCCTGGCGATCGTAGACAATGGTCTCGTTGAAACCTCGCTCCAGCTCCCCCGCGATAACGATATACATGTTGTTCCGCTTGGCGGCGTCGGCGATGCGGGCGAGGCGCTTTTGGTTGCGCTCCTTGAACTTCTCGACCTCTTCATCCTTCCGATACCACACGTATTCCCACAGGCACACGATGTCGCAGCCCTGCTTGCCGCAGGCGTCGATCTTCTCGATCAGACTGTCCATGTTCGTATCGCACTCGATGGCCGCGGCCCTGATGACCCGCTTCATGTTCGGTGTCCGCTTCTGCGCGGGAGGGATTTTGTCCGCTGCAATCAGCCCGAACTTTCCGGTGGTCGGAAAGCCGCCGTCCCGGGCCCTGCCGCCCAGTTTCCGCCGTGGGATCACGCCGATGGCCACTCCTCCCTCGTGGCCCGAGTCGGCGATGGTGTGGGCGTCGGGTCCGAAGACCTGCGCCCGGCCCAAGGGCCACGACCCGGTCCACGAGAAGCGGTCGTGGTAGCCGCCATAGCCGAGCTTGCCGGCATACCGGGCGACGGCATAGGTCGCTCGGTTCTCGATGCACCGCCCACGGAGTGCGGTTGTGATCAGGTGCTCGTCCCTCTGGGGGAAGGGGAGGGTGGACCAGACGATAAGCGATGCGCCTCGGGAACGGAGCACGCGGTCGATCTCGGGGAAGTAGTGGTCCGAGCCGATCTTCATGCCCACGGCCCCGAGGTCTGTATCAAAGACCGGGAGATCGTTGCCCAGGCTGATGTCGCCGTCGAAGGGGAGCTTGTGCGACTTCCGGTACTTCCCGATGATCTTTCCCTCTCGATCACAGAGAAAGGAGGTGATGTAGGTCTTGTCTCCTTCGCGTTCGCGAAGGTTTCCGACGACGTACATGCCGTACTTCGCCGCCTTCTCCGCGATGGCCTTCGATGCGGGACCGGGGATCGCCTCCGGTGGTTGGTCCACGCACTCCTGCGGCAGGCAGGCGATGTCCGCGTTCAGAATGCCCGCCTCGTCGAGGGCCTTCAATGTGTTGTCGAGGGTTCGATAGCCTTCATCCCAAATCAGGGAGATGGCCGCAATGCGCGCACGCGCCGTCTTGCGGATGAACATCTCCTGCGCGGCGGCCTGCTTTGCGCCGGCCGGCCCGGCGAAGGTGATGTCGTCGATGAGGATGTCGGCCTTGGTGTTGGCCTTGTTGCAGACGGCGATGATCACGGAGGCCACGCACCCATCCTTCACATTCCGTTTGCCGTTTTCACACCATTTTTTCAATTCATCGTACGCCTTCTTGAGCGTGACGGTCTGCCACTCGGGCGATGCCTTGACACCGGGGCCGTGGTAGATGAACCCGAAGGGGCTGATGCCGATCTTGATCTGCACGGGCACATTCGTCTTCGCGCGGAACGAGATCGTCTCCATCTGCGGGATGATCGGGACCGGCTCGGTTAGCTTGTATGTCCAGTAGGACAGGTTTTTCTTCACCTCCGCAGGATAGGTGAGTTTCAGGTGGGCCGCTCCGTTCTCTACCTTGTTCGCGGCGATTTCGGACGGCTTGTCTCCGTATGTTTGCTGCAGCGGGGAGGACTTGGTGGGTGTTTCGAAGGATTCGTGAAAGATATCCTCGCCGGAGGCGAGACATGCGAAAGACAGTAGAAGCGTGGCGGCTAAAAATCGGCACATGGCGCTTTACTCCATCGGGTTCAATATCACATTGCCGAGCACAGCATCATATAATGCCACGATGCGCAGGCAGACGCAATCCAATTTTACTTCTCCGCCACGACCATACAATGAATATCAAAGCGCGGCACCATCACGATCTCTGCTGTAATTCTCTACCTCCCAAACACTCCCTTTGCCACCTCGACCCATCGCTTCGCCTGCTCGATGTCTTCGGCCATGTCGTTGTGCACCTTCTCGATGGCCTGGGCGACGACGTTGTAGGACCGGCCCTGGCAGAGATCGACGATGCGGCGGAGGTCGTGCTCCATCTTCTCCTCGCCTGCAAGGAGGACCTCGGTGTTGAGGATGGCGATGTGTAAGTGTTTGTCGGGCGGGATGTTGCGACAGGTGGCCTCCAGGTCGGTCCAATGGTTCACCTCGTGGGCCGGGAGCGTCTTGAGGCGCAGGAGCATCTTCTGCACCGGCTCCTTGTTGCCGCAGGAGTGGACGCTCACGATCCTGCCGTGATACTTCTCCAGCTCCAGGTAATACGGCAGGACGAAGTCCTCGAACATCGTCGGGGTGATGAAGGGGACGTTGATCCAGTCGTCGGCGATGCCGGTCGTGCGGTCAGGGGCCTCGAAGTGCTTGCAGTAGGCGTCCCACCAGCGCATGCGTTCCTCGATGAGGTAGCTCATGAGGTCGTGCACGAAGGCCGACCGCTCGACGGTGTCCATCACGAACTGCTCGTAGCCGCGAAGCTGAATGGCCATGTCCAGCGGCCCGCGCCGCCACGTGGGGAAGGTGACGGTCAGGCGGTCCTTCGACAGTCGTTTCAACTCTTCGTAAAGGCGAAACACCTGCGGCATCTCGCCGCTGGTGGTGAAGTCGTGGATCGGCAGAAGACTAAGATCGGGTTTCTTCGACAGGGGGTGATCGCCCTGGATGATCGGCACGCCGTCGGGCTGGTGCTTGACGCCCATGCCGACGACGGTGTACTCGAAGTACATTCCCGTCGATGCGCTGACGTTCGGCGCGATGACTGTGTCGTCGTCGAAGTGGTCGAGGTGGAAGAGCTTCTGCCGTAACTGAATCTGTAGGTTGAGCTCGGGCTCCGCGTAGAACCGGTTCATGTCGAAGTCGAACAACTGCGCCCAGCCGAGGTTTTCCAGGTACGTCGTGAAGCGAGGGTTCGGGATGTTCTTCTTGGCCTGATGTTGCGGCTCCTCGATGCGTTCGAGCAGCTCATCGATCAGGCGATCCACATCCCAGTCCGATCTGTCCATGTCTTATCCTCAACTTGTTACGGTCAACACCAACCCCTCGCCGACCTCATGCCCACCTGCAGTGACAACCTGTCCAAGCAGGCTATCAATACGGCGGGGAATGGGTCAACACAAATCCTGCGCCGCCTATAGTGGATCAGGTATCATCTGTCATTCCCGCAAAAGCGGGAATCCACGGCCTCGTGGGGCCGATGGCCACCGGGTGAGCGCCCGTTCCCGCTGCCTTGACGTTGTGGAGGGGACATGCTACCATCCATCGGCCCATCGGCACAGGAAGACACGAGCATGATCGACTACAGCGTATCCGACGGTGTGTGTACCCTCCGACTCAACGCGCCGCCGCTGAATACCATCACATTTGAGCTGCTCGATGATCTCTGCCGGTGCATCCACCGAGCGAACGAGGATGCGACGGTCGAGGGGATCGTTATCACCGGTACGCCGGAGCACTTCAGCGCGGGGGCCGATGTGAATCTCTTCCGGGAGATCACGTGCGCCGAGGATGCCATCCGGACTTCGCGCGTGTTTCAGGAAGCCTTCCAGGAAGTCGAGGACTCCGTGAAGCCCGTCGTTGCGACCGTGGCGGGGAAGGTAATGGGAAGCGCCCTGGAGCTGCCCATGGCCTGCCACTTCCGGGTCTGCGCGAAGGGCGCGAAGTTCAGCATGCCGGAGGTGAACCTTGGAATCAACCCCGGTGCGGGCGGCACGCAGCGTCTGCCGCGGCTGATCGGCGTTGAGGCGGCCCTGCAGATGCTGTTGACGGGCAAGCCGATTGATGCGGAAGCCTCCCTCGAACTCGGGCTGGTGGATGATGTGTGTGGTCCGGATGAACTCTTGGATGTAGCAAAGGACATGCTACGCTCTGATTGCATCATAATGAAAACAAGAGACCGGATTGACAAGGTATCAGATGCGAAGGCCAACGATGCGGCCTTTCGCAAAGCTGAAGAAGTGATCGCGAAAGGATGTCCCGAGATCATCGCCCCGGCCAGGATCCTCGAAGCCGTGAAGACGGGCCTGGAGGAATCGTTCGATGCCGGCCTGCGGAAGGAACAGGAGGTGTTCGCGGAGTGCATGGACACCCTCGCGACGCAGAACAAGATCTATCTCTTCTTCGCCACTCGCGATACAGGCAAGATACCGGAGATCGCTGACGTCGAGCCCAGGCCGATCCGAAAGGCCGCGGTGATCGGCATGGGATCGATGGGGACGGGCATCGCCCAGGCGCTGATCATGGGCGGCGTTCCCACCGTCGTTCGGGATGAGGAACAACCGGCCCTTGAAAAGGGCATGGCCAAGATTCGTGACTCTTTCCAGCGCGCCGTGGCCCAGAAAAAGATTCCCCCGGAACGACCCGACAAGATGCTGGCGCTGATCTCAACCACGACCGATTGGCAGGGCGTGGCCGATGCGGACCTCGTCATCGAGGCTGTTTTCGAGGACGCCTCTGTGAAGCGGTCGGTGATCGCATCGTTGGAGAAGGTGTGCAGCGATGACGCGGTCATTGCCTCCAATACCTCAACCATTTCCCTCGATGTGCTTGCCGAGGGGATGGCGCATCCGGAGCGGTTCGTCGGCATGCACTTTTTCAATCCGGCCTACCGCATGCCGCTGGTGGAGATCATCCGGCGGGATGGCGCGCCGGACCGCGTGATCGCCACGGCGTTGACATTTGCGAAAAGAATCCGGAAGACCCCCGTGCTGGTCCGGAACCGAGAGGGATTTCTCATCAACCGCATGTTCGTTCCCTATCTGAAGGAAGCGTTCTGGCTGCTGGAGGAGGGGGCGGAGGCGGAGGCCGTCGACCGGGCCATGGTGGACTTCGGCTTCGCCATGGGACCGCTGACGCTCATCGACATGGCCGGCATCGACATCCTGGTCCATACCGACCGCGTCCTGACCGAGGCCTTCCCGGGGCACGGACCGTTGTCGCAGGTGGCGACCGGCCTGGTGGAGCAGGGGCACATGGGGCAGAAGACCGGATCGGGCGTTTACAAATACGAGAAGGGCGATTATACTCCACATAGGAGCGATGTGACCGACCGGATCATCGCCGAGGCGCGGGAAACGCCGGGTCGCGAGATCGGCCAGGAGGAGATCACCGACCGGCTGGTCCTGCGCATGGTCAACGAGGCGTTCCACATATTGAAGGAGAACATTGTTCAGCGGGAGTCGGACATCGACGCCGCGACGGTGCTGGGCATTGGGTTTCCCGATTTTCGAGGCGGCGTGATGAAGTACGCCCGGGACATCGGTCTGGATACGGTTCTGACGAGACTTGAGGCATTCGCGGCGCAACGGGGAGAGCGCTTTTCCCCATGTGAGCTGCTGAGGGAGATGAAAGGAGTCTGATGATGCCATCCGAATCTGGACGCAAGGATTTTGAATCCACGAAAAAGATGAAGGGGGTTATGGGGAAGTACTTTATGGAGCTTATGAAAGGCCCCGAGGAGGGACAGAAGACGGCGTGGTGCACGAGCGTCGGCCCGGCGGAGCTGCTTCGGGCGCTGGGGTTCAACGTTTACTTTCCCGAAAATCACGGCGCCATGCTCGGCGCCACACGCATGGCGACGGACCTGATCCCCGTGGCGAACGCCCGCGGCTTTTCGCCGGACATCTGCTCCTATCTCACCAGCGACATTGGGTCGTATCTCAAGGGCGAGAGCCCGTTCCACAAGATGAAGATGCCCGGCCCGCCCAAGGCGGACGTGCTCGTCTTCAACACCAACCAATGCCGCGACGTGAAGGACTGGTTCCAGTGGTATGCCCGGGAGTGGGATGTGCCCTGCGTCGGCATCCATACACCACGATCCGTCGGCGAGCTGGACGATTCCATTATCGACGACGTAGCGAAGCAGACCGAAGCCCTGGTGCCGGCCCTCGAAGACGTTGTCGGGCAGAGGCTGGACATCGACAAGCTGAAGGAGATCGTCGGTCTGTCCAGGCAGTGCACCGATCTCTGGAAGGCGGTCCTGGAGACGGCGGCGAATGTGCCGTCGCCGATCACCTTCTTCGACGGAACGGTGCAGATGGGCCCGGCGGTTGTCCTGCGCGGCCACCCCGATGCGATCGACTACTACGAGACATTGCTGGCGGAGCTGAAGCAGCGCGTCGCGGATGGCGTGGCGGCTGTGGCGGATGAGAAGTTCCGAGTCTACTGGGAGGGGATGCCCATCTGGGGCAAGCTGCGCGACCTCTCCACGCAGTTCCTCGAACTCAAGACCTGCGTGGTCGCCTCGACCTACTGCAACAGTTGGATCTTCGACGCCCTCGACCCGGCGGATCCATTCAGGAGCATGGCCCACGCCTACACGGGCCTGTTCATCTGCCGGTCCGACGACTGCAAGGAGCAGTACATCGCCGACATGGTGGCAAAGTTCAAGGTGGACGGCATCCTCTACCACGACGCGAAGACTTGCCCCAACAACTCAAACAGCCGCTATGAGATGCCGCAGCGGATGCAGCAGAAACTCGGCAAGCCGTACCTCGTCGTCAACGGCGACCTGAACGACCTGCGCCTCTACTCCGAGGAGCAGACGCGGACGAATATCGAGGCCTTTGCGGAGCAGCTTGCGGAGGCGTAGGGCGAAAGGGCCGGAAATCATTTGACTTGGCTCGATGTCCTGCTATAATAACCGTTCTGCTGTTACGGGAAATCGAAAGGAAAAGCGATGAAAGTCAAGATACGAAAAAGTTCGAGAAAGCGAATCAAGATGTGCGGTTTCCGCAAGCGGATGCGAACCCGGGGCGGGCGGGCGATCCTCAATCGCCGTCGGAGAATCGGCCGGGAGTTCAACACGTCGCTGAAGAATAAGGGAAGGCACTAATTTCTTTTTCGCGAATATAAGAAGCCGTGCTCGAGAGTCGGGTGCGGCTTTGGGGTTACTTTTCTCGGGCAGGCACGCCACGCCACTGGGCCACGGCGTGCAACACTCCTCGCGATGTCGGCGCCAGCCACAGCATTCCAACGGCCCCCGTATGCAGGGCGCAGGTTTTCTTGTCCGGCTCTACGATCAGGGAGAGGGGATCGGCTTTCTCGGATGCCTGGACCAGGGAGAGGCCGTTCCCGAAGTCCACGCCGACGAAGCGCTCTGTTAGCTTCGCGTCACCCGCCTTGAGGGTCATGCTCTTCGGTTCCTTGATGACCTGCCCGCCGAGATGGATTTCCTTTGGCGCAAGGTCTGTCGGGCCGATGAACATGTCCGAAACTCCCTTGGGCGACTCGACGTCGATCCGAATGGTCTGGCCGTTGGGGCGCATCGTGGCGACGACATCGAACTCCCCGCCCAGGTCCATCTTGTGCGTGATGCGAAGGGCGTTTCCCCGCAGGTCATAGGTCACTTCCTTGACCGTTAGCTTCGACTGCCAGTCCGTCGGGTTTTGGTTCCCGATCAGGACGGTGAGGTCCCTGATCGCCAGCGTTGCCTTCGGCGTGACGATGTAGATACTGGCCCCAAAGATACCCGCTTCCGAGGGGCGGAGGGTGAAGGCGAAGATGTCCCCGCCGCCGCAGACGACGAAGGTATATCCCCGGCTGATGCGATCGTACCGGACGAGGTCGAACGTCTGCTTCTCCGGGTCGGCGTCCTTCATCAGGTCGAAGAGCAACTTCATCGAGGGGTCGGTGAGCGTGTTCTTGTAGATGAGGAGGTCGGACTTCGTCAGCTCCGGCGCTTCCTCGCGCAGCGCGACGACCTTGTAGCGCAGGCGGTAGAGCTTCCGCTTGGCGAGGGCGACGTCGATGCCCTTCAGTTTCTTGTTGGCCATGGTGTTGAGCAGCGTCATGCCCGTGCTGGCGAAGGAGCCGGAGTCCCTGCACTGCCCGAGAAGGTCGGCAATCTCCTTCTCGATGCCGGTCATTTTTCGGGGTTTGGTCTTCCCCGGCGGATTCTGCTGGGCAGATGTCTCGAACGGAGGTCCAAGCGTCAAGACCGCAACCCAAAGGAGTATTCCATATTTGCGAATGTTCATTTTCGCTCTCCGTCAGAGGAAAATCATTTGCCCTGCAGCTTGATGATCCAATCCGCGATCGCACGGCGGATGGCGTTGTAGTCGGAGAAGGAGAAACCGTTCTGCATCTTGTAGTCGCCGGAGACGAACTTCTCGCCCGTGGGCAGGCGGCCCTTGTCGCCGGTCCATTGGCCCTTACATGCACTGCCGGTGCAACCGTTGAAGTCGATCCGGGCGATGCGGTCGAGGATGTCCTTCTCGGCCTGCTCGGCTAAGTCGGCCTTGCCCTCCGCCTTCAGCTTTTTCGTCAGCGTCAGGAGCGTATGGAGGTACTTGTAGTCATCCACGCCCTCGCGCGCCGCTTCCCAGGCCGTGGTCGGCCCGCCGACTTCGGCGTCGGTCTTGTTGTAGCGATAGGCCATGGGCAGTTTGTTCTTGTAGAGGCGGTCGGGTTTGTCGGAGCGGTATCCGAACATGTAGGCCCACTCGATCATGCCCGTTCCCTTGGCGGCATACAGACCGAAGCCGTAGCCGAAGCGGAGCGGCTCGGGGTGGAAGCCGGTGATGTCGATGTTGTAGAACCAGATCTCCTTGCCGTCTTTCTTCAGGCGTTCGAGGAACTTGGCCCAGCCCTCGGCGTCGTATGTGCCGCGCTTGAGCACGGGGCCGTCGTGATACGTCTCGATATCGACCCACGGATACAACTCCTCCAGGTTGTGCGGTGCGCCGTTCGCACCGTCTTCCTCGGTGCGGAGGCCGGGGATTTTCTTCATGATCTGGAGGCAGCGCTTCGTGGCTTGCAGGATGGTCGGGCTGTTCGGGTCTTTCCGCCGGATGTTCCGATTCGCATGTTCGTACGGCTCGTCGAGGGGCTGGAAGATGATCTCGGGCCAGCCCTTCTTCTTGCCCTCAGCGACGATGGCCTCGATCACCTGGCGATAACATTTCTCGAACTCATCGCTCTGGAGCTCACCCTGCTTGAGGGCGAAGTTCATGACATCGCGACTCATCAGCCAGAGGATCGGCATCTTGAACCCGGCGCGCTGATAGGCGGCGATGGCCTGTTCGAGGTCGCTGGTGCCATCGAACGTCACCTTGACATTGTCGTCAACCATCTCCATCTTGCCGCCGAAACGGCTGCACAGGCCGATCGTTGTCATGCCGTGCTCGCGCATGTCCTTGTAGGCGGCGTGGGTGAAGTCCAGGTCGTCTCCGCCGCGGAAGCGACAGTACATGCCGAAGTAGATGTGGTCCGGTTCGATGAGGCGGATCGGCAGGACCTCCAGCTCCACATTGACCTTCCGCGCCTCGGCCTTCTCGGGTTGTATCTCCACGTATCCTCGATAGACTCCCGGCTTGGCATCCTTCGGAACTTTCACGGTCACGTAAAACTGCTTCGTCGTGTCGGCGGGGATGGTGGTCGTGTCGGTCTCCTCCACGATGACCGGGACGAGCATGTCGCCCTCGGCATACTTTCCCCAGCGGCCTTGGCCGTGTCGTGTCAGGCACTTGACAGGATTCACGCGGATCTCGTCGCGGCTGATCGCGCCGTTCTCCGATTTGAGATCGGTTGCCTTGACCTTTACTGTGCCAAGGTCCTTTTGTGAACGCACACAGAACGTCACCGGTTCATACTCTCCGGGTGTGGCGAACATCTTAAGGGTATCGCGAATCTCTCCCGCCTTGGGGATCGTGTTGGGGAAGATCATCTCCAGGCAGCTTTTCTCGAAGATCACATAGCCCGCCTGCTTGTCGGCCTCCGCGATCGGCGGCATGGGGGAGTGGTCCACGTATCGGATGGGAGGCAGTTCGGTCATGTCTGTGGGGATCATCTCGACCTCGTCAAACCATGCGGTTCCTGTTCCACTGTAGCTCATGTTGACCCAAAGACGCACGCGGAACTTTGCGGCCTTCGGGTGGGGTTGGAAGTACCCCGTGCATAGCTTCCAGTCATGGGTTCCAGTGGTGGCGACGGTGGAGTAACTTGCGCCGAGCCACTTGCCGTTCTCGGAGAGAGAGACACACCCGATCGTTGCGTTGGTCCCCTTCAGGTCTTTGGTCTTGACCCAGGCGCGGACGAGATAGATCTTTGTTCCCTTCACATGAGGGACATTGTCCTGACCCCACACACCGTCATCGTCGGGCCGCCGCACGCCAACGCGGACGCTTCGCTTGCCGGAGTGGACGACCGTGTCATCCCATCCCCAGTCGGGTTCTTGCTTTTGCACGCCGCGCTCCCGGTCGCCGGAGTGGGTGAACTTCCAGGCGAACCCCCATGCTTTGGGTTGGTCCTGCCCCTCTTCGAAACTTGGATTGGCAAGGATATTTTTCCCACTGTCCTGACTACGGACACGGGATGGACAGAACGCAAGGAAGGCAGAGAGAAATATGGGAAAATACTGTGCGCGCATCATTCACCCTTCGGTAGTTACTGTTTGCTGTCGACTATACTATAGCGCGGGTCTACCGTGGGTTCAACCGTGTTTTTCAAGATGGGACAGCGAGGCGTCATCTCTAAAAGCGCGCCGTATGTCAAGTGGGTTGTATCACAGGAGTTTCCCCATCGCCTCCGCAATGACACGGCCGTGCGCCCAAGCCGCCATTTGCGCTACCCCACCCTCCGACCACGCATGGTTTCTGTAACACGCTGCAAATGTGAACGTTACAACCCTGTTAACTACCGTCTGTTCCTGGTTTCCTGGTTCGTCTGTCCGTGGTTTTCCGACCCGCAAGGCATGCATTCTTCGAGTATTTCACGACAAATCGCGCAGGCTTTAGCCTGCGATTCGACGCATCCAGAAAGGGCGCGACGACAGAAGACCGTATTTGCGGATATGTTCTTAGTTTTCGGATAGGCTCTAAGCCGGGTCCCATTCCTGCAGCATGTCCTCCAGCAGCTCCACGGGCAGGCCGATCACGTTGCTCATGCCGCCTTCCACCTTCTCCACAAACCGGTCCCCCGTCTCCTGGATGGCGTAGGCCCCGGCCTTGCCGTCGGCCTCACCGGAGCCGACATACTCCTCGATCTCCTCTGCCGACATGGCCCGCATGGTGA
>JAADGH010000182.1 GCA_013152475.1 Planctomycetota bacterium | reverse complement strand
ATCTCCATGCTCACCACCTACGGCAACATCGCCAATACCGACGTCAACGAGTGGCAGGTGGCCGTGGATATGATCAGGCGCAGCATCGAGGTGGCGGCGATCATCGGCACGACCAACGTCCGCATCGTTCCCGGCAAGTGGCGTATCGGATCGACCCGCGACATGCAGATCAACTACGTCGTCCGCGCCCTGCGCGAGCTGATTCCCTTCGCCGCGAAGTACGGCGTCACCCTTGCCATGGAGAACCACCCCGAGGTGGGGCTCAAGATCGACGACTTCCTCGACATCCTACGCCGCGTGAATCAGCCCGACCTGAAGGTGAACCTGGATACGTCCAATGCGTTGCTGGCCGGTGACGATCCGGTCCGCCTGGCGAGGGAAGTCAGAGACCATGTGGTCCATGTCCACGCCAGCGACCGCCTCTCGAACGGGACGCACTGCCCCATCGGGCAGGGGATCGTGCCCTTTCCTGAAATCTTCAAGATTCTAAAGAGCGCCGGCTATGACGGATGGATTTCCATGGAGGTGGGCGGGGCGAAGGGCGAGGAGGGGATTCGCCAGAGCCGGGAGTACGTCATGGAAACATGGGAGGCGACGTCGGCGCAATGAGCAAGATCGACTTCTTCGACTGCCGGGCCATGATCGGCCGCCGGACCGTGACCGACGAGAAGGAACCTTACAAGACCGAAGACCTTCTGACGGACATGGACTACTTCGGCATCAAGGATACCCTCGTTCACCACGCCAACTCCAAGGAGTACGACCCGAACGTCGGCAACGATTGTCTCCTTCGTGAGACCGACGGTCGGCCGGCGCTCCACGGCAGCTTCGCTTTTCTCCCCGCCGCCACCCGCGAGCAGGGCACAGCCGAGGAGGCTGTGGGCAGGATGCTGGAGGCCGGCTGCCGCGCGGCGTGGATGTGGCCGAAGACGCAGGCATTTCCCATGAACGAGATGACCTGCGGATCCATCCTCGCCGAGCTGGAGAAGCATCGCATTCCCCTCTTTCTCGACACGAGCGAGGTGTCGCTGGGCCAGGCAGCAGCGATTTGTGGCAGCCATTCCAATCTTCCTGTCATCTCGACCCACGTGGGCTATCGCTCCCTCCGCGAGCTCTATGCCATCTGGGAGAGGCACAAGAATCACCACGTGGACACGTCGATGCAGACCACCCACTGCGGGCTGGAGGACGCCTGCCCGCGCTTCGGCGCGGAGCGGTATCTCTTCGGCACGAACTGGCCGCACTTCACAGCGGGCGCGGCCATCGCGCACGTCATGTATGCCCGCATCCCGGACGAGGACAAGGTCAAGATCGCCGGGGGCAACCTGCGGCGGATGATCGAGGAGGTGCGGCCATGATGACTCTGATGGACCATGCCTGCCTCGGTAAGAAACTGGAGGGGGAGCTTGTCATCGACGTCCACGCCCACCTTGGCCCGTGGTACAACTTTTTCATCCCCCAGAACGATGCTGACGGCATGATCGGGGTGATGGATCACATCGGAGTCGATGTGGTCTGTCCCTGCTCCCATGCCTGCATCGGCCCGGACTTTATCCTCGGCAACGACCTGGCCGCAGAGGCGATACAGAAGTATCCCGGACGCTTCGCGCCGTACATCGGGGTGAACCCGAACTACCCGGACGGTGTGGCCGACGAGATCGAACGCTGCCGGCAGAAGGGCATGAAGAACGTCAAGATGCACAGCATGCACAAGGTCCCGTACGACGACAGCCGATACGCGCCGGCTTTCGAGATCGCGAATGATCTCGGCTGGGCCGTCCTGGCGCATACCTGGGGGAATGATGCAAAGGTCTTCGTCAAGCTCGGTGAAACGTACCCAAATGCGAAATTCCTCCTCGGCCACTCGGGGGTGGTGGACTTCGGGGCCTACGTTGAGGCCGCCAACGCGCGGGAGAATGTGTTCCTCGACCTGGCCACGTCGCAGGTGGGCTACAACTGGGTCGAAGCGTTCGTGGAGCGGGTGGGGGCCGACCGGGTGTTGTTCGGGTCGGACATCCCCTTCATCGCCCTCGCCCCGCAGATCGGCCAGGTGCTCTGCGCGCGGATCAGTGACGACGACAAGCGCGACATCCTCGGCCTCAACGCCAAGCATGTTCTGGGCATCGACTCATGCGACCTATAGAACAGATAAGGCATATTGGAGGGATCCATTAACTCCCGCGAACGAATCCTTGCCGCGGCACGTCGTGAGAAGGTGGACCGCGTGCCGGTGACGCCGTGGGGCCTGGGCAAGTTTCCCCCGGACAGTGCGATGCACAAGGAACTCCTCGAAAAAACCGACCCGATCATCGGCGCGGGCGGGTGCGACCCCTTCCTTGGCAAGCTCGTGAAGACAGAGACGATCACCGAGGGTGACATCACCACCACCCTCATCGAGACTCCCAAGGGCGAGCTCGTCCGCCGCAGGCAGAAGACGGATATCACTTCCGCGACGATTGAGTTCCCTCTCAAAGGCCCGGAGGACGTGGAGAAACTTTTGTCCATCCCCTACGAACCGCCCGACATCAACGCCGACGCATTCCACCAGGAGCGAGAGGAGATCGGCGGTCAGGCCCTGGTGAGCGCGGCCTTCGGGGGCAACCCCGTCTGCGTTCCCGCCTCGTGGTTCTCGCCCGAAGAATTCTGCATCCAGTGGATCGAGCATCCCGACGTGATTGTCCAACTCGTGTCGGTCGCCGCCGAGCGACAGCGCTATGCCGCGGAGGAGCTGTGCAAGGCTGGGGTCGATGCCTTCCGGATGGTCGGCGGGGAGTATGTCAGCGTGCAGCTCGGCCCCAGCGCGGTTGGCCCCCTGCTGAAGGACTTCGACACAGAGATTATCGCCATCATCCACCGCTACGGCGGCGTGGTCTTCTACCACAACCACGGCCCGATCATGCGGTACCTCGCCGACTATGTCGAGCTGGGCTTCGACGTGCTCGATCCCCTCGAAGCGCCGCCGTGGGGCGATGCCGACCTGGCCAGGGCGAAGGAGATCATTGACGGCCGGTTCACGATCCTCGGCAACCTGGACGACATGGAGGTCCTCGGCAAGTACTCCGAGGATGAGGTGAAGGCCATGGCCCGGGCGAACTTAGAGGCCTATGGAATCGAGGGCCACATCCTCGGCGGGACGACCTCCGGCACATTCACCGAGCACGCCGCCCGCAACTTCATCGCCCTGGTCGAGGTGGCCGAGGAGTTCGGCGGCAACCTGTAGGCAGGGCATGGCTTACAGCGAGGCAATGTGCAGGAAAATTTGTTTCTTACTTGACACAAAGGGGAGTAGGTCCTATAATCCCTCCACAGTGAGGCGAGAGGGCCTGGGAAAGTTTATCTCCAGGGAACAGGCGATGTTATCTGCGACATACAATTCGGGAACCTCGATGACGAGTGGCTTCACGGGCTGTTGCCGTGGCTGGTGCGGCTCGTCGGAAGGAGGTGGGTCTTAGGGTTTTTGTTGCAGACGCAAATGACATCAAAGCCCTGAGGACCGAAAGCCTCGGGGCTTTTTCATTGGGGAATTTTGTTGGACGCGAAAAATGAAGGTAAGGTACAATGAAGTGTGAGCAGTGCGGAAGAAAGGCAGATAGGATCACTCGCAAGCAAGGCGAGGAGAAATTCATTTGCGCGCAATGCCGCGCCAGGCTGCAGGCCAAGGGCCGCGCGCGGCAGAAGTGCGCAGTGGTGTGAGGATATTGCGATGAAACGAATCGATCCCAACCGGCTGCTGGTCGAAAAGTCCGGGGGCATGAAAGTAGATGCCCTGATCTACGCCGACGAGAAGATGGCGGGCCAGATCGAAAGCGGCGCCATTGATCAGCTCCGCGACGCGACGCATCTCCCCGGCGTGTTCCGGGCCATTGGCACGCCGGACATGCACTTCGGGTACGGTGTGCCGATCGGGGTCGTTGTGGCCCTGGAGGACTACATCGTTCCGGCGGCGGTGGGCTACGACATCAACTGCGGCATGAGGGTCATCACGACGCCGATGGATGCGGCGGACGTGGACATCGACGAACTGGCTGGCTCCATCGCCCGCGACATTCCTCTCGGCGAGGGGAAGACGAACGTCGGCCTGCCGCGGGACAAGTTCGAGGTCATCCTGAATGAAGGGATGAGGGGGCTTGCCGAAGTCGCCGGGGGCGAGACGGGCCGCGTGTGGGAGGCGCGTGATTCCGAGCAGGAGAAAGAGGACATCGAGTGTATCGAGGAAAACGGGGCGATGGCGGGAAACTATCGCGCCGTCTCCGACCATGCCATTCAGCGGGGCATGAAGCAACTGGCCACGCTGGGCGGCGGAAACCATTTCCTGGAGATGCAGGTTGTCGAAGCGGTCCACAACACAGAGCTGGCGGAGAAATTCGGCCTGCGCGAGAAGCAGCTTGTCGTCATGCTCCATTCCGGGTCTCGCGGGCTGGGCCACCAGGTCTGCGGCGATTACTCGAAGCGGGCCCAAAAGGCCAGCGGCGACCGCGCGCCGAGCCGGGACCTGTGCTTCCTTTCGGTCCACGACAAAGCGGGGCAGGATTACATCGGCGCGATGAACGCAGCCGCGAATTTCGCATTCGTCAATCGCCAGTTGATGACCGTATTCATTCGGAAGAACCTGCGCCATCACTACGGCGACATGCCCCTGCCGATTATTTACGATGTGCCGCACAACATGGCGAAGCATGAGAGCTTCGAGGGGCGATCGCTGTGGGTGCACCGTAAAGGCGCGACGCGGGCCTTCCCGCCGAGCCGGATGCAGGGCACGCGGTTCGAGAAGACCGGCCAGCCGGTGCTGATTCCCGGTTCGATGGGGACGGCGAGCTACGTGCTGGTGGGGAAGGAGGAGTCGGTTGAGAGTCTGTACAGCGTCAACCACGGCGCCGGCCGGTGCATGTCGCGCACGGCGGCGCGGGGGAAGGTGACGCGCAAGGGGAAGGTGCTCCGCCCCGGCAAGATCAGCGACGAGGACTTCCGGAAGAGCATGGAGGGCATCAAGTTGATCTGCGCCAACCGGCACATGATCAAAGAGGAGGCGCCGCAGGCCTACAAAGACATTGACCACGTCATTCGCATTGTCGTCAATGCGGGGCTGGCGGAGGTGGTGGCCAAGCTGCGCCCGCTGGCGGTGCTGAAAGGATGAGGTGAGGTAGTTGTGGCCGGACGGTGGTGCTCCGGGTCCCGTCAGGGCTTGGCGTTGGTCCTCTTTTTTCTTCCTTTCGCCGGCTCATAGATCGACTGCCACTTCGATGCGTCGATCTCGCTGGTGAAGACGTGGCCGGCATAGGCGGCCTCGGCGGGTGGGGGATTGTTGGCGCCGATGTACTTCGTGCCGATCTGACGCTGCAGCCGCCCCGACTCATTGATGAAGAACGCAACGGCATACTTGCGAATCGTTCCGCTGCGTTGAGGCCAGGCGTAGAGTGCAAAATGGCGCTCCTGCAAGCTCACGACGTCGCGGCGGACCTCCGGCCCCGGTTTTGTGGGTGTGCCGCCCAGTGTCCTGTCGTCGCCGGCCGTGTCGGGGGTGGCCGGGAGGTAGATGCGGAAGTAATAGCCCTGACGCCGGGCATAGCCCGGCCCCTTCGCGCCGCCGGTGTTGTAGGCGTGCGAAAGCAGAGGGCTTGCTATCGGCGCGCCGAGCAGACTGCCGCGCGGGACGAGCTCGCCGGTCAATTCGCCGAGCAGGCCGAACTCGCCGTTTGCGTCGTGGTCCTGGTTCAGCAGCTTGTCCTGTCGGAACTCGACCTCTCTCATGTAGAGAATGCCGACACTCGTGGAGGCGGCGACCTGCGCGGCCATCATCTCCCGTGTCGGGTGGCCGGGGTCGCGAGGAGAGCACCCGCCAAGGAGCGTTATGCTCGCCGCCAAGATCATACAGCGGCGTGCGAAGGGGGGCCGTTTGTTCCGTTGCTGCATGGCGCTTCCGAGTGAACGATTGACAGTCAAGCCGCACATCAATATTATATCCGGTGTGATCTCGTCTTTGTAGCGAAAAACGCAGGAGACGTTCATGATTTATCGCTTCATTCTCTCCGGTTGCGGCCTGTTCTGGATGCTGCTGATGCTGTCGCTGTCTGTTGACGCCGCGCCGAAGGGGAGGATCGCCATCCTGAAGGACGAGACCATGCCGATCCGGAACAGCGCGCCCTCCTCCCCGGCGCACTTTGCTTCGCTTCTGCGATCGGCGGGATATGAGGTGACATTCCTTCGCGCGGCAGACCTTGCGAATTCCGAGGTTCTGACGGCTGAGAAGATCGACATTCTCATCCTGCCTCACGGCTCGGCGTTTCCCTATGAGGCCATCGATACGATGCGGGCCTACCTCCGGGCGGGCGGATCGTTCTTTTCGACGGGGGGCTATGTCTTCGACGATTTCTACCCCCTGAAGGATCCCGAGGTCGCGAAGGGCTTCCGGGAGGGTTTTGAGAACGGGCAGATGGACGACTGGGCCCCCCGGTCGCAGGGAGCGGGCGTCGCCTTCGAGCGTGTGTCCGACATCAAGCGCAACGGGGCGCACTCCTATCGGATCACGGTGTCCGGCCAGGCGAAGAAGAACTGGCATATTCTTTCCCGTCGATTCGCATTCGTGAAACCCGGCGAATCGGTCATGGGGAAGGTGTATGTGAAAACCGAGAACGTCCGCGACGGGTTTGCCTACATGGGCTTCGGCTTTTTCGACAAGAACGGCAAGCGAATCTCCTATACCCAAAGCTCGACGGACATGACGGGCACGATGGACTGGACCGAGCGGGCGTGCGTGGGCAAGGTCCCGAAAGGGACGGCCTATGCCTTGTTCAACTGCATCCTCTACGGCTACGGCAAGGCGTGGTTCGACGATGTGGACGTGAAGGTTATCGACAACCGTGTCCTGAACACGCGGTACGGTCACAGCGCGGGGGCGGGAATCCTCCACACCCGCGACGACCAGGTGGGCGTGTTCGATGCCTCCTATCCCCTGCGGCACGTGGTCCACGGGCAGACGAGCAAGGACCAGCGTATGGTTCCGGAGCAGGTCCGTCTGGCCGGCGACCTGCGCGGCTGGTCGGCGGCGGCGATGATCTGCCCGAAGACGTGGGCGGCGGAGGCGTCGCGGCGGTGGGTCTCCCTGATCGACGCATTGGATCAATACGACCGCTTGCGCGGGAGCATCGGCGCACTCGTGTTCAACTACGGCGAGCCGTTCCGAGGGTCGGCGTGGGCCTTCTTCGGGGTGAACTCGAAGGACATCTTCGATCCCGAGGACGAGGCGATGGGGAAACTCTTCCTTGCGGTGATCGACCGAATGCTCTCGAAAACGTTCCTGCACGACCTGACGAGCAATTATTACTGCTACCGCCAGGGCGAACCGGTGGGGGTGAGCGTGAAGCTGTCGAACCAGGGAAAGGCTGCGCAGGACCTGGAGCTTACCATCGAGATCGCCGAAGGGAACGGGAAGCCACCTGTTTTCGCGATGGCGAAAACAGTGCGTGCCGATGCCGGCTCGTCGCAGGTTGTCGAGTTCGCATGGAAGCCGGAGAGGTTCGAGGCCGACTTCTACCGATACCGTGTGACGTTGGCGCGTGACGGCACGGTCATCGACGAGATGACGAACGCCTTTGTCGTCTGGAATAAGGACGTCGTCGCGAAAGGCCCGAAGCTGGGATATGAAGATAATTATTTGACGATCGGCGGCCGACCGATGCTGCTCTGCGGGTCGAATCACTACGCCGTTCTTTTCCGTTCGCTGAACCAAAACCCGGAGCGATGGGAGAAAGACTTCGCCATGATGTGTGACAATGGGGTCAACATCCTGCGCGTACTTCACCTTACCGGCGAGGCGGGAAAGAGGAAGCCGGGCTTCGGGATGCCGGACCTGTCGAAGCCGCCGGAGTGGCTGCTGCGGCGCTTCGATGCGCTGGTTCAACTTTCGCAAAAGCATAAAGTCATTCTTTTCCTCAGTGCGCACGATCACATCAAGGTGGAGTTGAATGACAAGGACCTGGCCGCCGAGCAGCGCTGGTGCGCGATGCTGGCGAAGCGCTACGCCAAGGTTCCGGGCCTGATGTGGGACATCCAGAATGAGCCGTTCGTTTTCAGCCCACGCACTGTGAAGGACCCGGATTCCGTGGCTCTGTACAATCGGTACCTGAACACGAAGTACGAATCCACCGAGGCGCTCCGGGCGGCGTGGGGGCGGGTGGACCCGCCTGTGGAACTTGGGAAAGTCCCCCTGCCCGGCGGGAAGATGTGGCATTTCGCCTGGGGTGACAAGAGCGCGCTCGACTTCGAGCAGGCGCGGGTATGGGTGCTAAAGCGATGGATCGACGCGAACGCCGAGGCGCTGCGCAAGAGCGGCCCGAAAAAACCGATCACGGTGGGCTACCTGCCGGGCGAGATCGCCGCCGAACGCTGGTTGGGCAACGATGCTCTTGACTTCGCCAACTTTCATGCCTATGTGAAGCCGGCCGATATTGCCAAACGGCTGAAGTTCATCGACCAGCGTTCCCTCGGCCGGTCCATGAGCGTGGGCGAGTTCGGAGTGAACTTCCATCCCGGCATGGTTCGCACGAACGGATACAAGAAGGCGTCCTGGATGCTGAAACCCGATGAGGCGAACGGGCTTTTCCTCCAGATGACACACGAGACGTTCGGGCTGGGCGGCTCGTCGGTGTGCAACTGGCTGTGGAGCGACTCGGCGGAGCTGGTCTTCTCCATGGGCCTGATCCATGCGCACCGGCACGTGCCGAGAGACCTGCTGAAGGTCTATCGCAACTGCAGTCTGTTTTTTCGACAGGTCCAGCCGAAGTACATTCCCCCGGAGATCTACTTTGTCATCGCCGACAGCCACCGCCTCGGCGGGCAGGCGAAGCGTGTGACCGAGGCCATTATGAACGGCATCGACATGCTGGTGAAGTGCCACGTCGAGTTCGCCGTCATCAACGAGAGCCGCCTGGACACGCTGCCGGACAGCGCACGGGTGCTGGTTTATCCCATTCCGTTCTGCCCGTCGGATGAAACGTATGGCAATCTGTGCGAGTTTGTGCGGCGCGGCGGGACGGTCTACCTCTCCGGCGACATCAGCTACGATTCGCGTCGGGAGCGGACGAGGACAAGCCGCCTCGAAGAATTGTGTGGCGTTCGATTTGTCCGGGAGAACTATCCGAATGTGATGGTCGAAAAGTCTATGGCCGTGGATGTCGCCGCTGTTGCGCGGCGGCCGTGCATCGAGATCGATCCGATCGCCGCCGAGCGCGTTCCCGCGCTCGATGGGGTCCACCCGCTTGCCGTGGTCAATCAGTTCGGGCGCGGCAAGGTCTACTTCTCGACCGACCCGATCGAGCTGTATGCCGAGCCGACCGAGACGGCGCGGTATCGGCATTTCCTCTCCTTCGCCGGCGTGGAGCGCATCGCGATGGCGCCGGACAAGCCGACGCTGCATGTGCACCGCCAGGCGACGGCGAGCGGGGGGGTGTTCTACGTCGTATTCAACGGCGAAGACGACGCCTACGAACGGGTGACCTTGTTCGATGTAGAGCCGGCCATCTCCCTCGATGTCTATCCCTGTCAGCCGGGGGCGATTGTTCTGGATTCGGACGGCCGAATCCTCGCGGTCGAGTCGCACGGGGACGTGATCCGGGACGACCGGCGGATCGTAGAGGGGAACATTCATGTGATGCTGTCCACACTGGACGGCAAGCCGATCGAGGACTCGTCGGCATTGCTCCTGATGCCTTTCCGTTCGGGCGAGATCAAGGTGTCGTCGCGGGCGCTGCGCGGGGATGTGGCTGCCGCCGTGGGGGAGGTGCGCGACGGCAAATGGCGGCGGCTGGACGAGGCGCGCTGCGATGCGAAGGAGGGCGGTGTGAATGTGGCGGTGACGAAGGCCCAGGCGCTGAATCTGATCCTGATTACGCCGAAAGACAAGCAGTCCGATGCGGCCCGGGCCGTGGAAAAAATGATTCAATTTGAGTCTCTCCCTTGACGTTTGGTGTTTTTCCGAGTAAAATATGGAAAGTCTACTCAGTGCAGGGCTATCTGTCATTGCAATGTCACGCGATTCGCGCACAATCAGAAGAGCGGTATGCTGGCTTGCCGCCTGGGTTGTTGTGACGGCGATTCTGTCCGGCTGTTCCGAGCGGCCGCCGAGCCTGTCCATCACGACCGATCCTCCCGGCGCGACGGTCTTCGTTGACTGGAAGTATGTTGGCCTGACACCGGTGAAGGATATCTCGGTGGAGCCGGGCGCCCACGCCGTGCGGATCGAGAGGCGCAACCACGATCGCTGGTCCAAGCTGGTGGCCGTCGGCGAGCACGGCCCCACTGCGCTGGAGATCAAGCTGGCGCCTGTGCGTCGCGGCGACGTCGAGATCGTGTCCGTGCCGGCCAATGCGAGTGTGCGGCTCTCGGGCGTGGACAGAGAGGGCAAGACGCCGGTGACACTGAGGGACGTGCCGTACGGGACGTATGACCTGACGATTACGGCCACGGGGTATGAGCCCTGGAAGAAAAGCGTGGAGGTCAAGGCGAATCACGTCCGCGTCGATGCCAATCTCAAGTCCCAGATGGTGGAGTTCTATGAGGCGCGGATTCGGAGCAACCCTCGCAGCATCTTCGACCGCGCGGAGCTGGCTCACCACTACATGATTCGCAAGGAGTTCGACAAGGGGATCGAGCAGTTGGCCGAGGCCCTGAAGGTGGTGAAGAAGAACCAGCACTACCTGGACTCCAACGAGGTGAAGCGCCTCTACCAGGAACTGGGAAAGGTCTATGTCGGCTGGTTCGACTTCGCCTCGGAGTCGGAGCTGCACGAGCTCCAGCCGCGCATCCAGGAGATCGTGAACCTGTACGGCAACTACGCTACCTTCCAGAAACAGGTCGCAAGCTGGGGCCGGCAGAAGGACCCGAACCGGCGGTTCCGGTTCGACCCGCGGCGGGCGAACCTGGAGGCGATCCGAAACCTCCAGCAACTGCTGCGGAAGAGGCCGAAAGACGTCGAGCTGCTCATCCGGATCGCCGAGCTTTATCTGCGCAACTACGACATCAAGCAGGCCCGCGAGTATCTCGACATGGCCATGAAGCTCGACCCGAAGAATTATTCCGTGCACATGCAGCTCAGCAGCATCTACCGGCGGATGGGCAAGCATGCGGAGGCGGAGAAGGCCCTCGAAGCGGCGGCCAAGCTATGCAAAGACCCCGTTCAGAGGGGGAACCTGCACGAGACGCTGGCCGGCGTCTACCAGACCAAGCTGATCGACGTGGATGCCGTCCACAACTGGTATCCCAAGGCGGTGGCGGAGTGGCAGCAGGCCATCAAGCTGGCCGAGGACCCGGAGCGCGCCTGCCAGCGGCGCTTCCGCTTGGCCCTCCTCTACCGGCGCATGGGCGAGCAGGACAAGGCCCTGGACCTCTTCGAGGAGATACTGAAGGAGTCCAAGAATGCCGGCCTGCAGAACTACGCCAAGTACTTCCTCAAGCATTCGAAGCGGCGCAAGTAGCATCGCGGTCTACTTCACTTCCCCCAGCCCCACCTGCGGTATCACGCTCGTTGTCAGGTCTTGATCCACGACCACTTTCTCGCCGGAAACGATCTTGATGTGTCCCGTCGGTTTGCCCTCCGTGGCGAAGGTAACCCTGACGGAACCTGCCGGTATCTCGAAGGCCGCGCCGAGCCGCCCCGGTTCCTCGATGAGCTTCGACGGGCACATAGTCTGGAGGGACTGATCGCCGACCTGGATCAGGTGGAGGAAGACGTCGTTGGTCCGCGGCGATCCCGGGCTGATCTCCATCCGGTAGTTGCCGAGGAGGGCGTCCTTGCCGGTCCTTTCTTTCATCTTGCGGAGACGCTCCTTGACGGCGTCGTTGATCTCCCAGTTCATGCCGCTGGCCCAGAACTCCTTTCCCGGTCCGCCGACCTTCGTCAGCTTCGCGTCCTTGGGCAGGAGCGTCCGGCAGAAGAGGCGACCTTTGCCCTCGTCGGCGCGGAACTGCATGCCGTCGATCTGCGGCTCGTTCTGCGTGTGGAGGAGCCACTCCTTCTTGTATTCCGGCTGGGTCGAGGTGACGCGATCGCAGATCACGAAGGTGTCGGGCATGACGAATACGAACTGCCGCAGTGCCAGCTTACACTTCTCCTTTGCATAGCATGACGTCGCATCACCGGCGATGTAGGTATAATGATCGTTCGTCTCGAAAGCGGCGACCTTCCCACCTACCTGCTTGTTCATCCCGCCGTGGGCCCGCTTCCCCTCGGGGCCCTTGTATTCCTTCCCCCAATAGCGGGCCACGGGCTCGCCGGGCATGTGGATCAGGACGCAGTTGTGCGCCACGGTCTGGGCGTAGTAGTGGCGGAGGTTGAAGTCGTTCTCGTTGCCACGCGTGCCGGAGTCGAGGGCGAGAAAGCCTTTCCTGTAGATGACGAAGTTGTTCTCGTCGAAGTGCTTGTGCTGTGCGATCTTGCTCCCGATGGTGTAGAGGCAGTAGGTATCCTCCGGGCCGAAGCCTGATCGCATGTAGACCTGGCCCAGCGCCTCGAAGTGCCGGGCATGGAGTTTCCACGTTGCCGGGTTGCACGGGGTCGGTGCATCGTCCCTGCCGGTGAGGATGAACGGAAGCATAGGCCAAGTTGAATAGGAGATCCTTTTCGTCGGCGCGATCTTGCAGAGGTACGCCGCGAGGGCGGCGCAGTCGGGGTGCGATTTCCCATAGAAGTGGATGATCTGTGACATGTGCTCGAACACACGGGATGTGCCCAGGTCGTTGGTGTAGTGGTAGGTATCGCCCCAGCCAAACTCCTTGGGCTTGTCTTCGGCGGGGATCCAGTTCCAGATGATCCAGTTGGGGAAGTAGGCCAGGTGGGGCCACTGCGGGGCGACGTTCTCGCCCGTGGCCGACTGCCACGTGTGCAGGAAGTTGAACTGCGACCAGGGGTACGCCCCCATCGAATAGGCGCAGGTCCCCGATGCCAGGCCGCCGTCATCCCCGGCGCACATCTTCCGGTAGTTGAAGAGGTCTTGGTTGTACTGGTAACCCAGCTTCAGGAACTTGAGGGCCAGCTCGTCGTTGATGGCGTCGTGGTATCCCGCCAGGCCGGCAAACCAGACCAGGTTCTTGACGCCGTAGAATCCCGTCGTGTAGTTGCTGCCGTTGCGTCGGAAGATGCTTGGCTTGCCCTTGCCGGACTGGACTTCCTCGACGTGTTTGAGGAGGCCGCCCCCGATCTCCTTCCGCTCCTCGGGGGTGAGGTCGTTGTAAAGCCAATCATAGGCCGCCAGGGAGCAGATGCGACTGGTGGAGTACCAGGCGACGGCCCGGCGGCACTCGGTGCACTTGTGATAGGTATCGATGCTGACCTCCAGCATCTTCTTCGCCTTTTCGAGGTACTTCCGGTCGCCGGTCATCAGATAGACAAAGGCCGTCTGTGCGGCCTGCGGCCCCCATTCCCTGATCGGGGACCAACGGGTCATCTGGTAGACCTTCCCGCCGATGGTGACCGGATGGACGGCGACGGGCGTGACCTCCGGGCCTTTGGGATCGTCGGGATATTTGTCCACGCGGCGCTTGATCCGGTCGTAGTACTCCTTCGCGGGGCCGAGGGCGCGCTCCTTTACCTTGGGCCAGGTGTCCTTGTTGAAGAACAGGCGTGGGTGGTCCTTGCGAATCTTCGCGATCCATGCGTCGTCGGTCTTGTCCTGGGCGATGACAGCGCCCGTCAAGAGCATGGCAAGCGCGATCAAGCAGGGGGCGGGGTACTCCATGGCCGTTCTCCCGTGAAAAGTGTCGAAAACCATTGGAAACCAGGCCGGCTTGTGCTATTATCCCAAGCCATTCGTTAAAGTCAAGCATTTGGGAGGATCGAACATTGACCGCGGGACCCATCAAGACGGAAGAAGAACTGATCCAGCAAATGACGACGCCCTCGGAGAGGGTGAAGGAAGCCGTTGCAAAGATTAAGGGCGATATCATGATCCTCGGCGTAGCGGGGAAGATGGGGCCTACGCTGGCCGAGCTTCTCGTTCGGGCCGGCGCGAAATCGGTCATCGGCGTAGCGCGCTTCTCGAAGCCGGATATGAAGGACTACCTGAAATCGGTCGGTGTCAAGACGATCAAGTGCGATCTTTTAGACGACCAGGCCCTGGCCGACCTGCCCGATGCGCCGAACATTTACATGATGGCCGGGTTCAAGTTCGGCGCTACGGGAAACGAGCCGATGACCTGGGCTATGAACACGATGCTGCCCGGCAAGGTGATGCAGCGTTTTTCGGGGTCGCGTGTCGTGTATATTTCGTCCGGCAACGTTTACAACTACACAAACGTATCCGAGGGCGGGGCCGACGAGTCGTCTGAAGTGGGACCCATCGGCGAATACGCCCAGTCGCGGCTTGGCGGCGAACGCCTGGTGCAGTTCCATGCCGAGCGCCATGGCACACCGACCCTGATTGTGCGGCTTTTCTACGCCACGGAGCTGCGGTACGGCATCGTTCTCGACATTGCTACGAAGATTCGGGAGGGCAAGGAGATCGATTTGTCCATGGGCCATGTCAATCAAATCTGGCAGGGCGACGCCAACAGCGCCCTGGCGCGGTCCTTCCCCTTGTGCGAGAGCCCGGCGCGGATCATCAACCTGACGGGCAAGGAGATCCTCTCGGTCCGCGAGATTGCCCGGAAGCTGGGTAAGCTGATGGACAAGGCGCCGAAGCTTGTCGGGACCGAGAGCAAAAGCGCTCTCCTGGCCGATGCGACGGCATGTGAGAGGGCCTTCGGCCCTACGACCGTTTCTCCCGATCAGATCATCGAATGGGTCGCCTGGTGGGTGTCGCACGGAGGCGAAACGCTGGGTAAGCCGACGAAATACGAGTCGCGAACGGGGAGGTTCTGATCGGCGAAGCTGCCGCAGCTACACCGATTGGCATAGGATGTTGACATTCGGGCTGTTATATGTTAAGGTGCCGAATCATGCGTGAGAGCCGGGGGGGGGCGCCCTCCGCGTGTCAGATATCTGCCCTGTTGCGACAGGAAATCGCATGAGATACCGAACAGTCGCTATCGTGCTCCTTGTGGTTGGTCTGCTGTCTTCATCCATTGCCGTGGCCCAGGCGTCGCGCGCGGAGGAGGAGCGCCGCCGCAAGCAGGCCAGCGAGGCCCACAAGGCCAAGGTGGGCTACCGTGAGGAAGGGCTGCCCGACTGGCTGCTCCTGGACTACGGGGGGAATACCTCTCTCATCTACGAGAAGATCGGCAACAAATACTCCCGCTTGCCCAGCATCTCCGCCTTCACCAGCGACACGAACGTGTGGCTCGACCTGGAGCTCCAGAACACCCACCGCTTCTACTCGCGGTTCCGAATGACCTATCTTGACGAGGATTTTACGAACAATACGGAATTCCACGGCTTCGCGGGCGACCTCGAAGAGCTGTACTATCTTGCGGACTTGGGCAATCTGTTCAAGATACGTGAGGTCGCAGGACAGCGATTCCAGGGACAAGTGACCGTCGGCCGGCAGTACTTCACCCTCGGTCATGGGCTGACCTACTCCGACATCAGCGACGGAATCAAGGGCGAGATTGCCTGGGGGAAGCTGCGCACCCAGCTCTGGGGGGCCAAGACCATCGGCTACTATGCCAACATCGATACCAGCGTCCCCGGCAGGGACAACGACCGCCGCTTTTTTGCCGGGGAGATGCGGTATGAGCTCTCCAAGCCCTTCCAGCCCTATATCTTCTTCATGACGGAGGATGACCACAGTGATGAGCACCCGCGAGACCCGTTCCGCAATTACAGCTACAACGCCCGGTATCTTGGCCTGGGCGCCGAAGGAGAGCCCCTGCCGGGGCTGACGTATTATGCCGAGTACATCCGGCAGTCCGGCACGACCATGGGCGAGAGCATCGAGAATCGTGCGATTGTGGACCCTTTCGGGTTTACCACCTACGTGCCGACGCCCATGAACATCCACAAGGACCCGATCCGGGCCTATGCCGTGGATATGGGCATGGACTACGAGGTCAAGCATCCGGGGCGGCCGGTGTTTTCCCTCGGATATATCCACGGGTCCGGCGATGCCGACCGGCTGATCCCCGGCAGCACCATCGGCGGCAACCTGGCCCACACCCACGACCGGGGCTTCATGGAGTTCGGATACGTGCCGGTGGGGTACGTGCTGGACCCGATGGTGAGCAACCTGCACATCTACCGCGCCGGCTTTTCCATCAATCCCTTCTACGACCGGAAGACCTTCGAGAGCCTCCGGTTTGGTTTTACTCACTATGTGTTCCAAAAGGACAAGCTCACCGGCGGCATCTCCGACCAGGCCGCCATCCGGGATCACAAAGGGGTCGGCCAGGAGCTGGATTTCTTCGCGACGTGGGACCCCCTGCGGGATGTCTCGGTCGGCGTGGAGTACGGCATGTTCTTCCCGGGCAGGGCGTTTGAGAGACGGCGCATGAACGATTACTTCATGTTTAACTTTACCTATCGATTCTGAACAGAAAGAGAGGTGGCAACGTGAGGCGCGTCCTATTCGGCTCGGCCGTTCTGGCTATCCTCTTGCTCTCCCTTGTTGTCCGTGCGGAGAACCAAGCAGAGTTCATCACGGGCCTGACGGCGAAGGAAAGCGTGACGGTTGCGGACGGCGTCCGCGGCGTCGCCTTTGCCATAAGTGGGGAAGGGACGATTCTGCCCTTCGATCAGGCGCTGAGCGCCCTCGGCCAGAGGGACATCACGAACAAAAAATGGGACCTGAAGGCCGACGCGCCCTTGACGAAGGGGAAGCTCGCCGTCATGCTCTTTAACGCGGCTGGTCTGAAGAAGGGACTCGGGGACGTCCTGTTCGGTCTGTCGGAGAGGACGGCCCTGAAGGAATGTGCGAACAACGGCCTGATGGGCGGGGGACGGCCGGGTGAGGAGGTCGGCGGTGGCGTGGCCCTGGTTGTTTCGCTCCATGGGCTGGCGACGCGCCTTCGTGCGAAGGGCGGAGCGCAGGGAGACCTTGTGAAGATCGACATTGAGGCCGTGGAACCGAAGGTCTCGGAGGAGACAAAGGCCGCACAGGGGCGCGTGATTCTGGCCGTGACGGCGGGGGTGATGCCGGCCTCGACGAAGATATCCGGCCTTATTGCCGCTGTTCAGCGAGACGTGTGGATCATGCCTGCTGGCAAGGCGTGGACCCCGGCGAGGGAGGGGGCGGCGGTGGCCGTCGGGACGCAGGTTTTCACGGGAATTGACGGTCAGGCGGAGATTTCCTTCCCCGATGGTACGATCCTCCTCATGCGGCCGTTCACGGAATTGGAGCTGGTGTCTGCCGGCAGCGGCCAGAGCAAAGGGGGAACATTCTACACGATCAAGGCCGCATCAAGCTTTGGGACGGTTCGCGTGCGGGTTGGGAGCAAGGGATTCCTGTCCATAATTCAAGTCGGCTCACCGACTTCCTACGTGACGGCGCTGGATGGGGCCTTCGAGCAGACGGCGGCGGGATCGCTTTCAGAGACCCGGTATCGGGGCTCAAAGGGGCGGATTTCGGTGGTTCAGGGGTCTTGGTAGAAAAAAATTCACGATTTTTCCGACCGAATGGCAAATCATGTGTTACAATTATAAGTGACCCCCCAGGAACCGATTCCGTACGCGGTTTACGTACAGAGGAGGCATGGAAATGAATGCGATGGCAGGCAAAACAACCCAGATCCTGGGCGTTCTTGTCCTGATCGCGGTCTGCTGCGGCGTGGCCGTCGGCCAGGAGGGCATTGCGCGGATATCCGAGTTCACGGGGGATGTCCATATCCAGCGTGGCGAGGAGATCATCCAGCCCGTGCAGGTTGGCAAGATGATCCGCAACGGGTCGCTCATCGATGCCGACATGGTCCAGACGAAGAAGGGAACCGCGAGTGTTCTCTTCGAGGACGGGTCGATCCTGAAGCTCTCGGAGGAGACGCTGATCGTAATCAACCCTCCCGAGGCGAAGGTGCAGACGGCCGCCCAGCAGAAGGTGGTCGAGCGGCGCATTCGCATCGTGGTGGGGAAGGTGTGGAACTTCATCGAGCCGAAGTCCACGGGAAAAACGATGTTCGAGCTGCCCGACGGCGTGGCCGCCGTGCGCGGGTGTTCGAGCCAGTTTACTGTGTCGTGGAACGGGAGCTACAGTCTGAACGTTGGAGAGGGCACCTACATGCCGCAGGATTTCCTTGGTGGTGTGGGGTGGCAGCAGAACGCGGGGTCGAATGTTCGTGTTATCCGAGTGCCGGGCGGCATTCGGATTGTCAACGGCAAGAATAGCGCACATGCGCTTTCCCTTAACTTTTTGATCAAGGGCAAATTCCAGATCGTGGCGAGCGGCGGACCGCTGCAACTGCTCGATGCCGACGGCAACACGGTGAATCTTGGTGACGGGCAGGGCGGCAGCTTCAATCTCTTCGGCGGTGCGATCCAGTCCCTGCCGCCGGGCGCATCAATCACAATCATCATGAAGACGAAGCGCCGTTTCACCGGTCAGTTGGCCGGTTTGGCGCCGTTCCGGCACCGGTTCGAGAACACCATGCCGTGGCAAGTGGCCGTTGCGGGACCGGGCGGGGGGGGCCTGTGGCCCACCGGGCCGATTCACGTGAACGACTTCCGCCGGGACGCCCATTTCCGGAACAATCTTCTCAAGCGGAGCGTCTTCAACCGCAAGCTGAATCGCGGCCACATTCGAGATGGCGGTGCGCCGCCATGCAGCGGCAGCAGCCAGACGGAGATTATCGGGTTTGGCCGGAAGACGACGACTACCACCGACCGCCCGTGAAACGATATGCGTGGCGCCAGGGACTGATGGCTCCCGGACACTCGCTCAGTAAATGCGGCCTCCCGGATGTGTCCGATGTCCTGGAGGTCATGTTTGTACGGCTGTGGTGTGACCGTCCGGCAGCTACTTTTTCTCCAGAAGGAGATCGACGGCGTAGGTCGTCTGCCCGGAGCGGATGGGGAGTGCCAGGGTCTTCGGCTCGTAGCCCTCGGCGGAGAGTCGGACGGTCAGCTTTTCCTCCACCTTCGGCCGTTTGATGTGCCCCTCCACGAAGTACACGCCGGTGCCGAGGTTCCATTGGCGCTTGTGAAAGTCTACGCACCGCGAGCCCGATACCTCCACCTTCAGTCCCGGCACGAGCAGCTCCCCCGTGGCGCTCCGCTGCTTGTCCGGCAGGAAGGGGCGATTGGGTTCCGCGTAGCCAGCGGGGAAAACGCGCAACGCGACGAGGAAATACTTGACATCGAACTCGTCAGGGTCCTGCTGCGGCAGCAGGTCGCCCTTGAGGAAGGAGCTTACGTACCGGTAGCTGATATGTTTCCGGTCCATCGCTTTGATGATGGCGAAGTGGGTCTTGTCGGCATACCGGACCTCTGCGCCGTGGTATCCGATGTTCTGGTTGGCTGAAGGGCCGTCCAGGAAGATGTGGTTGAGATTGGCGCTGAAGGTCTTCACGAGGTCGTCATCCTCGCTGCGTCCGCCGGGTGCGAAAAGGTCCAATGGATTCCGTGGGTCGCCGACAATCATCAGCGTTTTCACCCCCTTCAGATACTTCTGGCGGTCCAGTGTCTCGAAGGATGTGAGATTCACATTGCTGCCGACCTGATTCTGCTTGATCTGGAGGTCGCCCATCTTGCCTACAAAGGGCATCCCCTTAGCGAAGGGGGGCAGGTTTCGCTCAAACTTCCTCTCTTTTTCCCCGAACATCCCGACCACCACATTGGCCAGATGGCTCCCGTGAAGCGACGGCGCGATCCCCACGAATCGATCGACGTTGTCGCGCCAGGGCGTCCCGGTGGCCGGGTCTTTGCTCACCAGGTAGCGAAGCGAGATCACCCCGCCGAAGCTGTGGCCGATGAGGGCGACCTTCTCCACCTTTTCTTTGCTCTTGATCTGGTCGATGAACCCGGCCAGCTCGCGGACGAAGTTCTCGACCCCTTTTGATTTCTCCTGCGTGGCGTACTGGAAGACATAGACATGGTAGTACTTCCCCAGCGACGGGTCGGCCACGTCCTCCAGCGCCAGGAGTTCGGGGAACTCCCCCCAGCATGTGCGGTTCTCACCGAGACCATGAATAAAGATCACCACCTCTTTTTTGTCGCCCCGTTTCTGGCGTTGCTTTTCGAGTTTTTCCCCTTCGGTGATCTTCTTCAGGTAGTCGTCGACCGTATCAGATAGGTAAAATATGCCGACCTTCGAAAAATAGGGGAGGCAGTTGGTCTGCGCCTCCTTTTTCAGCCTCAGGTAGGTGAACCGTGCGCTCCCGTAGGCCAGCTTGAGCGATTTGCGCCAGCCGGGGGTGTTGTCTTTCTGCTGGAGCACCCGGCGATAGCGCCCCAGCTCCCTCTCCCACTCCTCGGCGAAGAGCCTCCTGCGGGCCGCTTGGAACCTGTACTTGTTGATGTAGCGGCTCCATGTGTAGTTTCGGCTCTGAAAATACTGGCTGATCGAGAAGTAGAGCTGCTTGAGTTGTTGCTTGTTGATCTCGTTGGGGTAACGGATGTAGTCCTCGGCGAGTGTGTAGGGGCCCTTCAGATCCTCCACGTTCTCCCGTGCGTCGAGCTGGAGAGCCAGCTCGTCGAGGTAGACCTTAAGGAAGTGCCTGTAGATGGGGTAGGGGTCCTTGACCCACTCCGCCTTTTCCTCCTGCCATACATTGGCAAAGGCGTGTTTTCGATAGAGGCAGCGGCACAAGTCCTGGAAGGCGAGGTATTGGTTTTTGAATTCCTTTTCGACGTACGGGTCGTCTGTCGTGGCGGTGAGGCGGGCAAGGGCGTAACGAAAGAGCGTGTATTTACCCTTGAACTCTTCGTCGGCGTTCTTGAATGCCTTCGTCAGCGCCTGCGTGCGGTAGTGCGCAATCTCCTCCGGGCCAAAGTCCTTCGGGCGCAGGGCAAGGATCTGCCGCGTTTCGTATCGGTTGGCGAGGATCGACTCGAGCAGTTCCCCCGCCGCAGGACGCCAGCCCCGCTCGTGATCGAGGGGCCGGGCCTTCTCCTGCGCGGGAACCGTGCCGAAGGCAAGGAGGAGGGAGAGGAACAGCAACGGAAACGAGCGACGGGCAGGCAATCCCGGACCGCCGACTCTTCGGCGAAAATTTCCGTCTTCGTGTTTTTTTGCGGTCATCGTATTCTACCTGCTCAGGCCGAGTTTCCGGTAGATGAGATCGTGGTCGATATTGCTCTCGAAGACCTCCGAGACCCGGCGCACCTTCTCCATGCTGCGCAGGCTGAGATGACCCAAGAGGTCCTCGCACTCATCGACGGTGGTTGCCGTGTCGCTCTTGACGAGCAGGATCGGGATCTCCTTCTCCTCGGCCTTCCCAAGGATGATTTCGTTGGGGTGGAGGTCGCCGGTGAGGATAAGGCAGCGCGTCGAGGTCTCCAGGGCGGCCAGTTGGATGTCCGGCCGGTCGCCGCCGACGATCACCCCCTTGTTCGGCTGGCGCTGGAAGAACCGGAGCGCGCTCTCCACGTTCATGGCGCCGATGCTGAAGCGTTCCACCAGGGCGTCCAGGTGGCTCTCGGCGCAGAGCACCTTGGCGTGGAGGCACTCCACAAGTTCGCTGACGGGAACGGCGCCGAGGAGCGGGTCCTCTCGGATCACGCCCAGGATATTCACGCCCTTGGAGGTGAGGAAGGGGATGATCTTGTCCTCCAGTATCTCGCCTTGCCTGCGCGTGGCGCGGTTCACAACGATGCCCACCAGCCGGTCTCCCAAGTGCGTCTGCGTGGACAGGCTTCGGTCGGTGCAAAAGACCATGTCGAGATACTTGGTGACCATGATCGCCTTGGCGTCGAGGGCCTCGATGATCTGGGCGCCGGAGGCGCTGAGGGCGGTGCCCAGGTCCAGGTCTCCCATACCGCCAATGAGCATGATGTCCTTGTCTTTCGAGACGGTCTCGAAGGCCTTGCGGATCTTGTCGATGGCGCCGGTAAAGGTGTTCGAAAACACCTTGTTCACCACGCTTTCGGTCAGGACGATGGGGCACATGGATTCGATGGGGTCCGTCAGGTCGAGCGCCTGCCGGAAGAACTTCACGTCCTCGTCCGTGATGAGATTCTCTTCCCGCGTCGGCAGGATCCCGATCGGCTTGAAATAGCCGACCTTGTAGCCGTCGTCTTTCAGTTTCAAACTGAGGCCGAGACCGATCATGTTCTTTCCGGAATAACTCGACATTGAACCGATAAAGAGCGGGATCATGTTACTCTCCTTCAATGGTCAACCGTGCGTCGATAGCGATGGCCCCCTCCCCCTGCGCGAACACAACGAGGGGGTTGATATCCAGTTCGAGTATCTGTGGGTTGGTTGTTACCAACTGCGACAGGCGCAAGAGGGACTCCTTCACCGCGTCCAGGTCCGCCGGTTTCTCGCCGCGCACCCCCCGCAGCAACGCTGCCGAGCGAATCTCGTGGAGCATCTCCCCGGCATCCTCCACGGTGAGGGGCGCAATGCGGAAGGACACGTCTTTCAGCACCTCCACATAAATCCCCCCCAGGCCGAACATTACCATGGGGCCGAACTGGCTGTCGCGCTTCATCCCGAGGATGACTTCCTTTCCGCCCCGGATCATCTGCTGCACGGCCACGCCGTGAATCTCGGCATCCGGCATGCGGTGCTGGGCATTCTCGCGTATCTCCAAGAAGGCGCGGACGGCTTCCTCGTCATCTGCGACACCCACCCGCACGCCTCCAATGTCGGACTTGTGCAAGATGTCGGGGGAGGCAATCTTCATCACCAGGGGATATCCCACGTCCTTCGCCGCCGCCAGGGCCTCGGCCCGGGTGGTGACGATGATACTCTTTGGCACCGCAAATCCATAGGCTGTGATGACCTCGCGGGCGTCGGACTCCCCGAGCTCGAAGCGCCGGGCCGCGCGCGACGCGGCAATCATCTCGGCCACCTTGCCCTGGTTCACATCGAAGACCTGCGGCTTCGTTCGCGGCTTCGTGCGCCACTCCTGGTAGCCATAGGAGGCATCCAGCGACGAGATGGCGTTTTCCGGGAAGGCGTAGTTCGGGATGTGCGCTTCGTTGAGCACCTTCTGGGCCTGGTCCATGGCCGGGCCGCCGATGAAGGTGGTCATGACCGGCTTTTCCGTGCCGGCGGCAAGACGCGCCACGACGTGGGCCGTCTCTTCGACTTCAGTCATGGCCTGCGGCGTCAGAATGACGATGGCGCAGTCGACCTGCTCATCCTCCAAGGCGGCGCGCAGGGCGGTCTCGTAACGATCCGATTTGGCGTCACCGATTACATCCACAGGATTGTAGAGCGCTGCGGTGGGGGGGAGCCCCTCGCGGAGCTTGTCGATGGTCTCCTTCCTTAGGTGCGCCATGCGCAGGCCCGATCGCTCCACCGCGTCCGCCGCGATGATGCCCGGACCGCCTGCGTTCGTGATGAGGCAGACCCTGGGGCCCGCCGGTGTCCCCTGGTAGGCAAAACCCAAGGCGTAGTCGAACAGGTCCTGGATGCTCTTCGCCCGAATGATACCCGATTGGTGAAACGCCGCCGTGAAGGCCCGTTCCGAACCCGCCAGCGACCCGGTGTGGGAGGAGGCGGCTTTTGCGCCGGCCTCCGTGCCGCCGGACTTTGTGATGATGATGGGCTTCTTCCGCGAGACCTCCTCCGCCACGCGCATGAACTCGATGCCGTCCTTCACTCCCTCGACGTACCCGAGGATGACCTCCGTCTCGTCGTCATTGGCCAGCGCGCGAAGGAGGTCCACCTCATCCACGTCCATTTTATTGCCCAGGCTGACGAACTTCGAGAAACCGATGTCGGCCCCGAGCGCCCAGTCCAGGATGGCCGTGCAGAGGGCGCCGGACTGGGAGAAGAAGGCGATGTTGCCCTTGGAGGGCATCGCCGGGGCGAACGACGCATTCAGCCCAATGGCCGTGTTGATCAGGCCCAGACAGTTCGGCCCCATCGTGCGAATCTTATAGGCCCGGCACTTCTTGGCCGCTTCGCGCTCGAGTGCTGCGCCCTCGATGCCGCTTTCCTTGAACCCAGCCGTGATGATGATGGCCGCGGGGATGCGCTTTTCGCCCATCTCGTCCAATGTCGGCAGCACAAACTTCGGCGGGATGACCACCACCGCCAGGTCGATGTCGTCCGGCGTATCAAGGACGCTTGCGTAGGCCGGCAGGCCCAGGATCTCCTTTGCCTTCGGGTTGATGGGAAAAGTCTTCCCGGTGTAGTTGCTCTCGACGAGATTCTTCAGGATGTCGTGACCGACCTTGCCCTCTTCGCGGGAGGCCCCAATCACGGCCACCGAGCGCGGCAGGAAGAAATTATCCAGCATGACTCACATCCATATTCCAATAAATCCATTGCCGCAGGACGGCGCGGCGGTTACGGCATGACGAAGTCCACGTTGTCTGGTCGGATGGTGAGGACGGGGCATGGGGCCTTACGGACGACCTTTTCCGCCACGCTGCCTATCAGCATATGGGTCAGCCCGGTCCGGCCGTGGGTCCCGAGCACGATCAGGTCGATCTCCGCCTCCTTGGCGAATTTGATGATCTCCACGAAGGGAGTTCCCTCGCGGACCAGACTTTCCACCTGCAGCGCCTTGCGCTCTTTTTCCGGGACGATCTCCGTGATGCTCTTCGCCGCTTGCTCCTTCGCATCGTAGATCGACCACACCGTGTTTGCAAAGGGCTCCAGGTGACCGTAGATGCGGGTGTCGAGCACGTGCATCAGATACAGCTTGGTCTCGAAGCGCTTCGCCAGTTCAGTGGCGTACTGCTGCGCATGCTCGGCGCATTCGGAAAAATCCGTCGGGAACAAAATTCGCTCGATCTTGATCACGTTTGTCTTCCTCCTTCTATGTCCGGTGCTTTGAACACGAACACCTTGCATCTAAGATAGCCGTTCTCGCGGCAAAAAACAAGGGGGGACCCTCGTGTCAGCCTGTCAGTTTTCCAGGAGCACAATCCGATATGCGAAATCGTCTTTCGCCGTCCGGAACGTCAGCGCAGTGCCTGCCTGCGGCGGCCGAATGGCCCGGATCTGCTTCCCGGATACATTCACCGCCGCGACCGATTCCACTCGCACCCTCTTGCGCCCGGTCAGCTTGTCCAGCTTGAGCGTCACATCGAAAGGCTCCATGTCCGGCAGGGGGGTGACGGTGATCGTACCGCCTTCGACTTCGCAGCGGAGTGCTCCGCATGTCACTACCGGACCAAAGTCGATCGGCCTCTTGTCCACGTTTCGTCGCGACGGGGGCTCGGGCTTCGGCTCGTGCTTGACCAGCCGGATGTTCGTGATCTTCTTGCCCTTGCCCTCAACGATCAACTTGCCGAGGCGGTACCGCATGCCGCCGGTATCATCGCCCAGCAGTCCGTAGCGCCTTCCGAAACTTGGGTCCCACAGCCCGATCGTCGCCTCATACTCGCCCGCGCCTTCGGCCTCGGGTATCTCGATGATTCGTTCCGTTCCGGTGGTGATGCGGCCCTTCCATGTGCTTGTGCCGTGTTTTGGCTTTCCTCCCCCCTGAAACGCGATCTTGTCCTTGCTCTCTGCCTTGGGACTGTCGAAGTGGACGAAGATGTGCAGGTCCTTCGGCGCGGGCCGGTCCGCCTGCCAGTTGACCAGCAGCTTAAACTTCCGCCCGTCGAGGTACTCCACTCGGTCCGCAACCGGCCGGAGCCGAAGTCGTGTGTCGGTGTCGAATCCTCGCCCGTTCACGTATCCCCGCGACGGCCCGCGGGATTGCTCGACGATCACACCGCCGATGCGCTCGATGCTTGATTCGATCTCGCCATTCTTCGCGTAATACCCGTACTGCGGCAGCATTTTCCCTGCCACCTTCCAATCCTTCTCGGACCGGTTGACGTACACCACCGCTCCCGATTTCCACGTTACAATTTGCCGGTGGATGTCACCGCCCACGAACTCCACATCCACGATCTCGTCCAATGCGACGCTGCGGATGAAGTCCTGAGCGAGCCAGTACTTCCGCACCGCGCCGGGCCCGAAGGCCCCTCGGTCGATCATGAGGGCGTGCCCGAACAGAATCTCCGCGCTGATGTAGTCATCACTCTCGATCCCGTGGTCGCGCCGGGAGCGTCCGCCCTGGTAGCGGTTGGAGTAGCCCACACCGTGGAGAATGAACTTGTCGTGGAGCACGGCGTCGAACCATGGCACGCGTTCCCAGTCCTTGTGGAGGAGGCGGATGTAGAACCAGTGGCGCTTGCCCTTCGGTCGCGTGCCGTTCGTGAGCTGCAATTGCTGGCAGTCGGCGCCATCAAGGTAGCCGATGAGCTGGTCGTGCCCGGCTTCCGAGGTTGTCGGAGCGTTGCCGCCGAGAGTGTTCCGAATCCAGGCGAATGCCTCGCCCCAGCACTTCCGCGTCTCGGTGCTGGGATGGAAGTGTCCTTCACGATCATAAAAATCAAAGCATCGCGCCGACGTAAATACGTCGATGAAGTAGTGCGTCGGATGCAGATTCGGTTTGATGAGTTTCAGGTTTCGCTTGACGAAGGGCATGATACGGTCCGGTCTCCACCGGTAGCTCTGGGCATCACGGCTCCTGTTGATCCATGCCTTGATTGGATGACCGCTCTCGGTGAAACAGATATCGTTGTAGCTATAGTCCTCCGCGTCGGGGTAGAAGTCGATGTAGTTGTCGTGCAGCCCCCACGGGATGTCGCGCCTCTTACAGACCGCCGCGATCTTCTGCATGTCCTCGACCGTCCCGAACTTTGGGTTCGGCGGGTAGATGTCTGGCAGTCGGTAGTCGTATCCCCACCGCTGCCAGTTGTGTACGGTCAGCAGCGAGTCGGTCAGGCCGTAGTCGATCATCCGCTGCATTCGGTCCGCAGTGTCCGCATATCTTCCGCCCCAGATGTCAAACACGAACCGGCCCGCAGCACGCTTGACGCCGCCGGCCGGCTTCTTGTCGTAGAGGGGCCGATACTTGATGGCGCAATCGAACGCGCCCTTCATGCTCGGTACGAGGGTGAGCATGGAGTTCATGTGCGTGTGCAGCGCGTAGATTTTCTGTTCCGGATTTACTTCGAGGCGATCCGGTGGGCTGTCGCAAGCGGTGAGGAGAGAGACGCCGTTGTCGAACTCGAACCCCACGTGACTCGTGGCGAGATTGTGTCCGCCAAAGCCCGCGCTGAACGCCTGCGGCTCGATGATGCAATACCCGTGGCCGTAATAGACGCGCGGCGCCTTCCGGTCGGCCGGACCGAGGGCGAGGTCCGTGATTCGCTTCGGCGAGGTCACCTTGATGCGCAGACCCGCCTTCTCCTTCCACACCTCGGCCGTCACGTCGAACTGGTCGTCTCCAAGCTGGACACGGTGCTTGATTTTCGTTTTCCCGAAGAGCCAGTCCTTCTCTATCTTGACTTCGCGCAGGGCGATTTGCGACGGCCACTGCCCGACCTTGTGCTGGAGGACACTGACCCGCAGGCCGTCGAACACAACCGACCGATCCCCCTTGCCAAAGGCAATGGCCGCGTCGGCGAGACCGTTTTTGCCCAGGACGATTGCAGCCGTGTAGCCATCATCGAGCTTGAATACCAGTTCGTCCTTGTTCGCCCCTTCGCGTGCGGCTATGGCCTTCCGGGCGCGGTCGCACAACTTGGCACGCTCCCCTTCGGTAAGCTGCGGCGGGGGCTCACCGGCAACCACAACCGGCTCTCCCCAGTAGGAGGAGTCGCACGTGGTGTTTCGTTTGGGTCCGGGATGGCTCTCCAGACGCAGGAGAATTTCCTTTCCCGCGAACTTGCTCAGGTCGGCCTCGCCATCGAGCCAGATTTTGCTGTCGGTGTGACGCTCGAACAGCTTTTTATCCCCGGCCCAGACGCGGAATGTCACCCCGTCGCTTTTCGGTTCCGTCGGCGCGCTGTCGCGTATGGCGTTGGCGAAGAGGAGCTTGATCGGTTTCTCCTCGGGGAGCTTGACGCGATACTCGACAAAGATCGTGCCGCCGCCGGGCTGCCAGGGGGGGTGCATCTGAATCGCCGGCTTCGTGGCGCCGCGCGTAAGAGGCCGTCGAGCGAAATTCGCCCGCGATTTCGGCGCCGACCCCTGCCAGCCGATGGGCATGTACACGAGCGGCTTGTCGTAGTAGCACCACGCCACGCGTTGTGTGCGCAAGGGATAGAGGGGCAGAGCGCCGTGGCTCGGCACGACGTTCACCTGGAGCTTGCCTGGTTTCGCCGAGGAGGCGACGTCCCTCGCGAAACTTGACTTGAATATCTGAACGGCGTGGGCCGTGACTTTTTTCCCATCGTACTGGAAGTGTGCATAGACATGAACGGGATACAACGCGGAACATGCGCCCTCGCCGGCGGCGATGCTAAACGTCGTCTTCGACTCCTCGTTCGGTTTGAGGTCAACAGTGGCCTCCACGTTGCCGACCGCGCGCCACTCATCCACCAAGCCGCGCATCTGCAACTGGATCTTCAACGGGAAGTCGCTGTTGTTCTTGAGACTTACGTCCACCTCCTGCGGGGTGTCATACTCGGTCACCTCCTCGACCTCTCCGATGGTGAGTGTCAGCGGACCTTCCGTGGTGGTGTGTCCGTTGAAGGCATCGACCGTGCCGACGAGACAAACCAGCAGAACGACGGCTCCAACGCTACAGATCTTCATCATACGCACCTTTTTTCAAATGGTTGATGAGCTTCTCGATCCCTTTTCTACCTTTATACAAACGGAAGCGGATGCCGCCTTCGGCTGTGCTCTTTTCGCACTCGCCGCCGCCCGCTTCCTTGATGGAACGTTTGAACATTTTCCCAATCTGGTCGTACTCTTTGAGCAGGTTCTGCAAAGGCTTGATCACGTCATCCGGCGGTGTACCCTTCGCCCTGCGATGCCATTCTAATACCTTGGCAATACACAAGATACGATTCGCCGCAGCGCGGTGCATGTGCACGTCGTGCTTGAGGAAGTCAATCGTTCTCTTGTTGCGTTTTGCTGCCGTTGTCCACCGGTTCAAGATCGCGTCGGCTCGGTCGCAGAACACCAGCAGCTCCCTTGCTTCCGCCACCAACTCCGGCTTGTCTTCGATCATCTTGACGGTGCTCTTTGGCGGCTCGCCGAGGATCGGTTCCAGGGCACGGCAGTCGCGCCAGAACTTTTGCTCCTTCTTCTCGCCATAGGGGGCATGGATGGCCTCGTGCACCTCTTGTTCGAGTTCTTTTCCGCTCAGGCCGAACCAATGTACGGCGAATTTCCGTTGGAAATCTTCTTCGGATGATGCCAGTGGATTCCACGCGCACTCCCCGCTGAATAGGAGGCCGTAGTAATTCAGCTCGAATAGATTCCGTCCGCCCCAGATGCCATGCACCCAGGTGCAGGTGCACTCGCCGGGCACGTTTCGCTTGAGTCCGGCCTTCATGAATCCCTGAATGTTGCCGAAGGTGTCGTACCAATCGTCGGCGTGTTTGCGGTAGTACCGGGTGATGGCGGGCGTGGCCCAGGTCTGCGAGAAACCCAATTTTATGAGTTTGTCCAGAGAGGGGTAGTCACGCTGGTTGCCGTAGTGCCAGTCAAAAACCACAATGTCCTTGGCGAGCTTGTCGTGGGCCGACTCGGTAAACCCCTTTTCGTGCCACCAGATCATCATGCCGCGGTTGCGGTCGGCGAGGAGCTTGTGCAGCTTCATCATGTGCTCTGCATAGAGACCGTCGAGGCCGATCTCCTCTGCCCGTGCCTTGCACTGGGGGCACTTGGCGAAGCCGTGGTGGAACTCATCGCCGCCGACGTGGATGTAACGCGCGTACGGAAAGGCCTGGACCAGTTCATCAAACAGATCACCCAGGAACGCAAACACCTCCGGCTTCGACGAGCAGAACGTGCCGCCCGCTTCACGAAGGTGTTTCGTCTCCTTGTGTCCGAGCGTGGTCCCCGAGTGGCCGAGCGATTCCTGCTGTGGGATCATCTCAATAAAATGTTCACGGGCGTATTCGCTGAGGATTTTTCCTTTCTCAATTGTGAAACCGTCGCGTCCCTTCCGTCCGAGGAAGGGGTATTTTTCGTAGTAGAACGTGCCGCCCTCAAAGTAGGGCATGATCGCGTTGATCTTCACTGCCGCCAGCTCGCGGATCATGCGCTTCCAGTAGTCGAGGTCAATCACCTGAAACGCGCCCTGGCTCACGGCGACCATGACCAAGCGGTTTTCAATGGCGGGCCAATCGCGTATCTCCAAATATGGCAGAGACTTGCGATCACGCGCGATTTGCGACAGGGTCTGCGCGGCGTAGAAGAACCCGGCGGGCGAAGCGGCCTCGATATGTATGCCGTCAGGTTGGATCGCCAGCGCGTAGCTCTGTTTTTTCCGCCAGAGCGCAACGTTCGGGTCGGCCGCGGAACGGAGTGTGATGCCTCCTTCTCCGAGGGGCGGCTTCAGGGCGATCCGTTCCTCAAGCACATCGCGGACGATGAGCAGGGCCTTTTCGGCCTGCGGATCGCCTGCCGAAAGGGCGGTGGTTTCGCAAAAGGGAAATTCACCTTTGCGAAGGAGGATCTCCTGCGGCATCGGGATCAGGGCGATCCCTGCGGACCGCAGCGCTGCGATCTGCTTCTCTCGCCGGGCCTTTTCGGCGCGTTCCAGTTGGAGCTGTTTCTCCGTCTCCGCCCAAAGTCGCGCCGTACGATTGTCGTCCGTCGTGATGACAAGGTCGTCCCATACGGTTCGGGCTTCGCCGGCCTGGGCCGATTCATCGATCAGGCCGAACACGGTTTCCGTGCCGATATCGTCCATCTCGATCGGTCCGCTGTTCCATATCTCGGCGCCGCTGTCTCGTTCGGCAATGGTGCAGGTGATCTGCGTTTGCCGGAGGAAGACGGTGACACGATACCAGGCGCCAATCTTGCACTTCGCCTTCGACGTTGCGCGGGGTTTCCATTCCCCGTTCAATCGCGTATAGAGTCGAATGCCCCCATCGCCGGCCACGAAGATCATGTAGTGATGAGCGCTCGGTGTCTCGGAGGCGAACTCCTGCCCCTGCCGACCGAAGACCAGCGGGCGGACGGTATATTCAATTGTCACCCCGACGGGTACCGGCCCGACAAGCAAGCCGCTGCGTTTCCAGTTGTTCATCGATGCGCTGCGCAAGACGCCCCCTTCGACGGCGGCGTCGCCCACCACCTGGAGCCAGGGCGAGGCCTCTATGTTCTTCGAGAAGTCACAGCGGAGGAGCTTGGTCGGCCCCTCGGCGCGCAGAGCCACGCACGCGGAGAGGATGATCAGTGCAGCCGTAAGGCCTTTCATATCGTTGTCACTCCATACGGTTCGCTTTGATGAATTCGATCAGGTCGTCCACTTGCGTGTGAGCCATGCAGGTGACGGTGTCCGCCGCACCGTAGTAGATGCTGATGCGACCCGTGGGCGCATCAACCAGAGCGGCACAGGGAAAAACGACATTCGGCGTATCGCCGACGCACTCATAAATCGTCTGCGGCGACAGAAGGTACGGTTTGGTGCGGTGGAGGACCCGCCACGGTTCATCAAGGTCGAGCAGCACCGCTCCATAGCTGTAAACAAAACCATTACAAGAAGTTAGGACGCCATGATAGATTAGAAGCCAGCCCTCCTCCGTCTCGATGGGGATCGGTCCGGCGCCGATTTTTGTGCTCTGCCATCCGCTGGCTGTGCCCATGACGAACCGGTGCCGGCCCCAGTGGCAGAGGTCTGGACTTTCGCTATAGTAAATGTCTCCGAAGGGGGTATGGCCGCGGTCGCTCGGGCGGCTGAGCATGGCGTACTTGCCGTCGATTTTGCGGGGGAACATGACCCCGTTGCGGTTGTAGGGGAGAAAGGCGTTTTCGAGCTGGTGAAAGTTCACAAAATCGGTCGTGTGGGCGATGCCGATGGTGGGACCGTGGTAGCCGTTGCACCAGGTCACGTAGTACCGGTCCTCGAACCAGCACACGCGGGGGTCGTAGCCGTACTGGAACTGCCCGATCTCCGGGTCATTGCAGAGGAACTCGATCCGGTCCGGGTTGATGTCCCACGTGATGCCGTCGTTGCTGTGACCGACATGGAGTTGCATCTGCCGCGATTTATCGTCGCACCGAAACACACCGGCGAATCCGTCGCCAAAAGGAACGACGGCGCTGTTGAATATGCTGTTCGATGCCGGAATGGCGTCGCGCGGGATGATCGGATTTCGGCTCGACCGCCAGACCACATCACTGCATCCCTCCGGCCGATCCTCCCAGGGGATGTTGGGGAGCGCGTCGCCGCGGATGACCTGTTTATCGGGCATGGTGCATGATCCTTTCGCTGGTCAGAACAGTCTCATCAACTCGTCCACAAACAACTGATGCCCCGCGTCGTTGGGGTGGTTGATGCCATTTCGCAAATACGTATAATAGGGGATGCCCTCGGCGGCCAGGTGTTCCCAGCGCTTGGACGCATCCGCGAGGGCGACTTTCTTTTCCTCACAAATTTTTCTGAGATAGTCCACCTGCGGTCGCGTTTCCGGGGTCTCGACGCCGTCGTGCTTCATCCATTGGGGCATGGTGAAGTGGGGGGTAATGATCACCACCTCCCCGCCGATGGCTCGGATGCGGTCGATGGCCTCGAAGTAGTTCTTCTGCATGTTCTCCTCACTCATGCCCATGTCATTCACATATTCGATCGTAACGAGATCGGGTTTGTGCTTGAGCACGTCACCCTCGAAGAGCGGAAGACTCCTGTTCGAGTTCCACCCGCCGCGCCCGGCGTTGACGAGCGTGATACGCGCTTGGGGATATTTGTAGCGCAGGGCCTGAGCGAAGGCATCGGCGAAGCGATACTGCGGCTTCGTGGCGTTCCCTCCGGCGGTTACCGAGTCGCCCCATGTGACGATGGTTATCTCCTCGCCGCGCTCGAGTTTGGCCCGTGTTTTCGCGACGCGCCGGCGTTGTGTCTCCATGAAATCCAGACCGGGCTGGGGAAACGGTGGACCAATGGGATAGATGTTTTTCTCCGTGATCTTGGTGCAACCGTACGGGAGATAGATATTGCAGAGGGCCAGACTGCCGTAGTCTGCGCCGGGGATCGTGGGGCAGACCTTTTGGCTGTCGCCCTGGCGGACATAGACCGTGCCGTCAAGAGAGATGCAGATTGTGTCGACGCGCTGGAGACGCACACGGTAGTCCACAAAGACCGTCTGGTCTGCCTTGATCCGCCCCTCGGGAATGCGACCGATGCGCCCCCACAGATCATCCGCACGCCAGTCCTTGCCTTTCTCGTAGACCGTACCGCCCTCGCGCTTTTCCTTCACGACGATGGAGGCAGGATCCACGATGCCGGGTAGTGTCGGCCCCATGCCGACGCAGTGGGTGAGCGCCGTTGCCTTCGCGTATCCGCCGGGGGCCTCATCGCTAAGGCGGTGCTGTTCGTTCTTGATAACGAGCACGCGCTGCGGGGCGATCTCGACGGTCGCGGCCTCGACGGGTACTTCGCGGTCGGCCACCTTTGCCTTGCCCGCGGCGATGGCGATCTTCATTCCACCGGCGGGTGTAACGGCCAGTCCCTCGATCACGTTCGGGTTCTTCCCTCGTGCTCCCGGCTTGTCCATCACCCCTCCTTCTTCAGTGAGAACGATGTCGTCCCAATAGTAGTGCGCGCCACTGAGCCCCGCCTTGAAGGGGGAGTTGTGCAGGGCGACGCGGATAGTCGGCAGGTTTTTGTCGTTTGTCCATTTGCACCGGAGTCGCACCCATTCGCCGGTCTTCGTGGGCTTGGTCGAGGCCAGCCTCGGGCCCCATCGTTCGCCGCAGAGCTGCAGAACGGGAAAACATTCCTTCTTCTGTTTCGGGATGAGAATCCATGCGGAGAGATCATAGGTCGCGCCGGCCCGGGCCGGGATGTCGCAGTAGTGCACGGACATGCCGTACTTGTTTTCGACGGTGCACTTGAGGGACTTTTTGCCGGTGTGGGCCTGCTCGTCGGTCACCTCCGCACTGCCCCAGGCATGTTTCCACCGGATCATCGAGGTCGCCTCGAAGGACTCGCGGAGGAGGGTGCGGGCGAGGCACTCCGACGACCCGATCGCAAGGATGCACAGTAAGACCGTGGTTGCCGGACGTCGAATGTTGAGGTACGGAATCATTTGCCGGTTGTTCTCCTCGCAATGCTATTTTTTGATCAGTCGAAGGGCCATGTCTTTTACAACGGTTCCTACCGGGATTTCGATCTCGCCATCGCTCTCCAGCTCCAGCGTGTCGAGCCAGTTGCCCGTTTGCGGGTCGAAGAGTCGTGCGGCGTATGCGCCTCGGTCCAGGTGGGAAAGACGTAGGCGAACGTTGTGCGCGGGGACGGGCTTCAGGTCCACGAGCGGCGCATACCAGACATACGTCGCGTTCCGCACCCAGAGCAGGCAGGACTGCTTCCCGCGCAGGGCGAGAACCTTCACCTCCGGCTTGGCCGCGCCGTAGTTCGCCAGCGTGATGAGCGGCATGCGGAACCAGTCGATGCCTGTGTTTTCCAGCGTGATGGTATGCCGGCCGGTGGGGACGTCGATGGAATAGCACCCGTTATACTCCGTCATCATCTGCGTGTCTTCCTTGCTGATGTCGGTGAACGGCTTGTCGAGCTTGACCTCCCCGTCGAGGGTGATCTTCAGCCCCGCTCCGCCATAGCCCGATACCCCCGCGACGTAGACGTTAAACGTGCCGGCAGCGGGGAAGTTCACGTTGAACGTCTGGGGGTTATGAAGCGCCTTATGGTTGCGGATGCCGTGGGGTAAGTTGCTGATAATGCCTGGGGGATCGAGTGTGCCGTCGTTTTTCACCGTGACTGTCACGGGCCGATTGAACGGGGATTCTTTGAACGAGCCGGGCACGGGTGTGATTCGGACGATCTGGAGAGGCCGGTCTTTCGGATCGTCGGCGATCTCCGTGCGGATGTCTTTCGGATCGATCGGGACGAATCCCTCCTCATACCAGCGCACATCCTTGGCGAATTTCGAGAAGGCTGCATAGTGTCGATACAGGTCATACTTGTCGATCCAGAACCACCACCACGGCATGGCCGTGCCGGAGCTGCCGGACATGGGTGGCGCCCAGATGCCGTTGTGCAGGCTCACCCCTTCGGCGTCTTCTTTCGCGTATCGGTTCTTCGCGCGGCCGAACTCGCCGATGAGGTTCGGCTTGTCATGGCGGGAGAGGATGCGCGTCGCCTCGCTCAGCGTATCGGCGAAGCAGACGAAGTCGGATGTGTAAAAGTGCCGCTGTGCGATCTGCATCAGCGGTTGGTCCCAGAGCACATCGTCCTCGATGCCCGCGAAGCTCGATGTGATGACGTGGCCGTACGGGTCGATGGCGTGCAGATACTCGGCCATGATCCGATGCCACGTGCGGACGGAGTCCGGCTCGTTCTTCCACGAGTTGGTAATGTTGACCTCGTTGAAGAACTCCCAACTGTGCACCGCCGCGCTGGCGGACCACCGGGCGACGATGTAGCGCAGACGCTTTTTGTAGGCGTGGATGGCCACTTCGCTGCGGAAAAAATCGAGCGGGCTTTCGCATATCTTCGAGTAGGCCACCTTGTTCCAGTAGTGGTGGGCGTGGTAATCCCCGGCCTCGCGGAAGTCGGTGAGGCAGAACATCAGGTAGGTATTGTAGTCCCGCGCGAGATTCACAAACACGTCGAGCGCCACCGCACGCTCCTGGTCGTACTGGGTGAGTTTCTCTCGCTCGATGCCGAGGGACCGGCCGGACATCCAGAAGCGTATGAAGTTGCACCCCCCCGCGGCGAACTTGGGGACGAAGTACTCGTTGACCGTCACATCGCTGCTGACCAGGTTCGTCCCGCAGGCCATGTAGGGCCTGCCGGAGTCGAAGCGGAGGTAGCGCTTGGTTTTTTCGTCAATGCGAAGAAATCCGTCCAGCTCCGTTCGTTTCAGTGTGAACGTTGCCGCCTCGCTCTCGGTCTCGCCAGAGGGATCCTTCGCTTTGAGGCGGATCGAGTATTCCCCGTCCTCGGGCACGGCGATGCGCACCCGCCACGATCCCTTTCCTGCCGACGTCCAGATGGATTTGGGCATAGGCCGGCGCAACGTCCATTCGCTTTCGTGCCATGTCGGCGCCTGAAGAATAGCCGTAGGCTCATAGATATGCGTCTGGAACTTATGCCGCTGGGCGTTGTAGAACTCACACGAGATCGTCCCGCGCTCCAGCCCGCGCAGGGGGCGGACCCAGACGCGGACGGAATCGTAGGCCGACCAGTCTTCGTCGCCGATGGGCAGGTTCACGCCAGGCCAGCCGCGGCCCTTTTTATTGGTGACGATGGTAACGAGCAGGGCCCACTTCCCGCTGTGCGGCTGGTCGGCAGCCTTGCGGATGGTCACGCCATTTTGCGCGTGCCAGCGAATGTCGTTCTCGAAGTCATCGATGATCTTTTTGGCGCCGGTCTTCGAGTTGAATAGCTCGATGTCATCGAGGGCGAATTGGATGGTCTTGTTCTTGCCGAAAGTCGACGCGCTGATGAATATCCGAAAGAGCCGGATCCGACTGAGTTCGAGCTTCGATTTTTCGACCGTCCGGCTGAACGGCTCGAACCAAAAGGCCGGGACAAGCCAGTTTTGCCGCGATGGGCCGGTTACGATGGCATCAATTTTGATCTGGTCCGGATCGTACGGGTTCTCGTAGCGCCCCTCGAAGTCGAACGTGAACTCGGCGACATGCCGGAGCCCGGCGGGCTCGATGCGCTTGATCGGGCCGAGGGCCGGCTGACCCGCAACGTCGGCGCACAAGACGAACATCAACAGCAACACGACGGGAGCAGAGCGTTTGATCACTTTTCGGCCACCCTCTAAAATATGCGTTCTCGGTAGCTGTGCAGATTATAGCCGGGTTTTGTGCGCAGAGCAAGCCATTGGGCGGACGTGATGGGAAAAAGACTGGACGTTGGTGTGTGCTGGGCGTAAAGTAAAACGTGCCTGATTGACAGAACACACCGGAAGCAGGAGGGATGATATGAGACGCATGCGTTTCACTTTGGCGTTGGCGGCTTTTCTTGTCGGTGCGGCGGTGGTGCGGTCCGATGAGATCACGGACATGCGCCGCCCGAAGAAGCTCATTGCAACCGGCTGGGACAAGCCGGACACGGTACGGCTGCTTCAGAATCTTGAGGAGATGGAAAAGCGACCCTTCGACGGCGTGGTCATCATCTGTATGGGCGAGATCGATGCGAAGAAGCGCTGCTCCATGCGCGGCGCCTTCAAAAACGAGGCATGGAAGCGCGAGTGGTTCCAGCCGTGCGTCGATCGCATGAAGGCGTGCAAGTTCAAGCGCTTCACCGACAACTTTGTCACGGTCGGCGCGAACCCTGGCAATGTGGACTGGTTCGACGACGATGGCTGGAAGCAAATCGTCGAGCACTGGCGCATCGCCGCATGGGTGGCGAAGCAAGGCGGCTTCAAGGGCATCCTTTTCGATCCTGAGCCTTATCACAAACCCTACGCGCAGTTCCGGTATTCCGCCCAGGCCGGGAAAGACAAGCATACCTTCAACGAGTATTACACCAAGGCCCGCGAGCGCGGACGGCAGGTAATGGAGGCCATCGTCTCGGAGTACCCCGACATGACCCTCTTCTGCTACTTCATGGACATCATCTGCTCGACCGCTACGGGTGAGAAGGACCCGCGCCCGATGCTGGAGCGGTTGGGTTATGGTCTGCTGCCGCCGTTCGCGGACGGCTGGCTTGATGTGATGCCGCCGACGGTGACGTTGGTGGACGGGTGCGAGCGGGCGTACATGTTCAACAGCGCGATGCAGTATCTGGAATCTGCGCTGATGATCAAGGGCGCGTGCCAGGAGCTCGTGTCGCCGGAGAACCGGGCAAAGTATCGCGCACAGGTGCAGGTGAGCTTCGGTATCTACCTTGATGCCTACTCCAATCCGGAGGGGTCGAAGTATTACATGAAAACGAAACTGCCGTCGCGGCTGCATCAGCTCCGCGCCAACGTGGGCACGGCGCTGCGTGTGGCGGACGAGTACGTCTGGATCTACGGCGAGAAATATCGCTGGTGGCCCACCCCCAACAAGCGCGTCAACGAACAGTCCTGGGCCGAGGCAATGCCTGGCAGCGAGAAGGCGCTTTTCTTCGCGCGCGATCCGGTCGAATACGGGCGGAAGCAGATCGAGGAACGGCGAAAGGCAGGCAAGCTGGCCAACCTAACTCGTAACGGTGACTTTGGTTCCGACAAGGCCCCGGCCGGTCCCGGCGGCGTGCAGGAGGACTGGAAGGAGGGCGGATGTCCCGCTGGATGGCACTCCTGGCAAGTCAAGGAATCCAAGGGTACGTTTACCTGGGATCGCGAGGCCGGCGCGGCCGGAAAGGGGTCGGCGCGCGCGGCGAATGTGAGGAACGGCTGCTTTATCCAAAGCTATGAGGTGAAGCCCGGCGAGCGGTATGCTGTTCAAGCGGTCCGCAAAATCCAGGGGAAGGGCGACGTCCGCATCCGTGTGCGGTGGCAGACGCCCGATGGGCGATGGACGCTCGAGACGCAGGACCGACTCATCCTCGCCGCTGGCCCGCGCGATCAATGGGCCGAGATGTTCGGCGTCGTCGAGATCCCGGAGACCGTGGGCAAGCTCGTCCTCCTCCTCGGCGTCAGCGACCAAGAGTCGGCGGAAGATATGGTGTGGTACGATGACGTGCGGGTGTATAAGCTGGAGTAGGCTTAACCGGGTATGTCGGTCATGTTTTGCCGGCGACGTGATGCTTCGCTTGGTCATTCCTTCCTCCGCATGTTGAACGGCCAGGAGTCTCGCAACATTTACTCCGCCGGCGCCGGGTCGAGGTAGATGAAGTTTACGAACCCGAGCGCCGCGAGGGCGATGCCGTAGTTCTTCCGGATGGTAAGCGAGGTAATGTTGAACTTCATATCGTCCGTCTGCTTCAGGCCGCGGATGGTCAACTCGTGATTGAGCGACTTCGTGAGCTGGGCCTTCGCCGCCGCGTCGGCCTCGGCGGGGGAGAGGCGGCGCTGATAGGTTTTCTTCTCCTCGGGTGTCTTGCCGCACCATTGGTTTTCGCCGCCCCAGCCGGCGATGGGCCCCCAGTTGTGGGAAAAGGCACGTCCTTGCCGAGGTGGAGCAGGTCGGGCTTGCAGAGCGCCGCGGCCTCGAACCACGGCTCGTTGCCGATGTGCTTCGCGCTGTAGTCGATGATGTAGACGAAGGGCGCTTTGGACGGCGGCAGCGCGAATGGCTGGGCATCTCGGGCGTCAAGAACGGATGCACAAGGCAATAGCAAAAAAAGGATAATGGCATTCCGCATTAGCGCACCTCATGTCTTTTTCTTCGACCATCTGTCGATCCTCTGTTGGATTTTCTCGGACACCGGTGCCACGTCGAGGCTTCCTTCCCACTCCGCGAGCAGCTTGCGATGCGCCGCCAGCGTGTCGGCGTGGGCCGGGTCGGGGGCCAGGTTCTTTGTCTCCCACGGATCTTCTTTCATATCGAAGATTTGCTCGACCGGGTCGCCCTTATACATGATGTATTTGTAGCGCGGCGTGCGGATCATGCGGCCGGTGAGCGTGACCTCCGCTGCGACGAACTCATGCCAGGGCGTCGCCTTCCCTTCGAGTAGAGGGCGCAGGCTCTTCCCGCGCATGCCCTCCGGCGGCTTGATCCCGACGTAGTCGCACACGGTGGGCACAATGTCCACACCGGAGACGAGGTGGGTTTCATCGCGAATGCCCTTGTTCATTCGGGTGGGACACGAGACAATCAGTGGGACTTTCAGCGCCTCCTCGTAAAGGTAATTCTTCACGACCATCTGATGTCGCCCGCGGCCCTCGCCGTGGTCGGCGGTGAAGATCACGATGGTGTTGTCGACCTCGCCGGCGAGTTGCAGTGCATCCAGGACGCGCCCCACCTCAGCGTCGACCTCCTCCACCATGCGGTAGTAGCTCCAGATGTAGTAGCGCCACTGTTCCTCAGACCAGGTGAGTTTCCGTCTTTTCCGGATCGTTTCGGGTTCCCGTTTATCGAATTTGAAGTTTGGCGGCAGGGGTGGCAGCTCGTTCGCAATGCTGGGATAGGGGAGATTGTCCGGCGCCTTTTTGTGCATGCTGACGTACTGGCAGATGTCGTGCGGCTGGAGAAACGATGCTACGAGAAAGAAAGGTTTCTTGTGTTTGCGATTGAGCAGATAGCCCTCCGCTGCACGGGAGATCGTGGCATCGCCGAGCGTGCCCTGTCCGCCGAGGCCCGCCGGGATGACATTGAACCCCTTGATGTCGAAGGTGAAGCTGTGAGGGATATGCCACTTGCCTATGTAAACGGGGTCGTAGCCGTTCTGCCCCAGCCATTGGCCCAGGTTGGGAACGGACTCGCGGATGGGAATGTCGTTGACCACGACGCCTGTCTCCAGCGTGGGACGGCCCGTGAAGATGCTGCTGCGTGCGGGGGAGCAGAGGGGGTTGGTGCTGTGGGACTGCACGAAGCTGATGCCGCCGCGCGCGACGCGATCCATGTTTGGCGTCTTGATGCCTGCGCAGCCGAGGCCGGAGAGCGTATCCAGGCCCTGTTGGTCGGTGATGACGAGGAGGATATTCGGGCGTGTGTCGGCGTGGGTCGGTTTTGCATCCTGTGCAGGAGAAGATCGTGTGATGAGCGCCGCGCCGCCGACTGCACCGGCTTTCAGGAACTGTCGTCGGGAGATTCCGGTAGACGGCTTCTTCATTTCTTGCGCCTCCTTTTCTCCTTGGTGATGAGCCAGTCGACGGACTTTCTTTGCTGCTGGCGGGCCTTCGGGTCGTAGATGTAGGCCCGAACCGCGCTGAAGGCGAACAGGAGGCGGCCATGATCGTCGACATAGTAGCGGTAGGGCAGCAGTCCCCGACCGATCTGCTGGTAGCAGTGGAGGGGCAGCGTCCTGCCGCCGATCTCGAAGTCCAGTTTCTCTCGATAGGATAGGGACTGGTCCTCCTTGATCTCGTCCATCTCTTGCAGGAGAGCGAACTCGATCGGCTTCGTGTCGCCCTTCGGCAGACGCTGAACGACGTCGAGGAGCGAGAAGTCCGACGTGAACGGTGTCGGAATGGTCCGGGTCAGGTCGCGGCCGTTGCGCTTGGTCGTTATCGTTCCACCGTGCACCGATGCCGATTCCTCGACGCGTGATTCGTCGAAGGGTTTCCCGTGGATGTCGCGCGTCTCGGCCTTCAGCTCCCATGATCGGGGTGTGCAGAGGGCGTCGGCGGCGCACGTCATCTGAATTTCGGTATTGTGAAAGGCCGGATGCTGGCTCAGCAGGATGGATCGGTTGACGCATAGTTTCAGCGAGCCTTCCGCTGGGGCGCTGCGTGTGACTTGGAAGAAGCCGCGGTACTGTTGCCACGGGTTCCCCACGAGCCAGAACCGATAGAGGTGGTCCCATGCGCCGGTTGGATCAAAGTCTCCCTCTGGCGGCTCGAAGCCTTCCAGCGCGCCGTATTCCTTCAGCGCATCGAGTGACAGAGGCTTGGAACGGGTGGGGTCTTTCCTTCGCCATGGCTGCTTCTGCTTTTTCTTTTTTGTGTTTTGCTTTGCCATGCTCATCCCTCCACGGGTCCATGAACACCATGAACTATACCATCTCCTCTGCGCTGCCGCACGAGTTTTTTGTGGAACCGTCTCGTGGGCATGTTAAAATCACTGCTCTGCTCCTGTTCTGTGTGAGAGGAACTATGTGAAACCGTATTTTGTTCTCTTGGTCATCCTATCGGCGCTACTTCATGCGTCGTGGAATTTTTTCACAAAAGCGAGCCGGTCACCGCAGATATTCCTGTTGTGGAAGGGCGTCGCGACGTGCGTCCTCACGGCGATCGTGTTCACCGCCAAGTTCCCCGGCGACGTATCCCTGCGTGTCTGGATGTTCATCATCGCATCGGGCTTGGTCCATGTGGTTTATTGGTACTCCCTCGGCGCGGCGTATGCTTCCGGCGATATCAGCTACGTCTATCCCATCGCCCGCTCCGCCTCCGGCATTGTGCCGATCCTGGCCTTCTTTTTTTTGGGAGAGGTGCCGTCGGTGCAGGGCGTGGCGGGGATTGTGCTGATCGTGATCTCAATCTACCTCCTCCAGTTCCGTGATGGCGCATCCGATCTCGCCGGGATTCTTGCCTACCTGAAACGACACGACGCCATCTGGGCGTTCATGACCCTGTCGACGGTGGTGGGGTATTCGCTGGTGGACAAGGCGGGCATGGCGGCGTTCCACGCTTCATCCGGCTTGCCGAAATGGTATCGGCCGATTGTGTTTTATCTTGCCATTGCATCGTTATCGTTTATTGGGTATGGGGTTACGGTTTTTGTCCGCTTCCCGATGCGGCGGATTATGGTCGTGGGGCGGCGGGAATGGAAGTTGGCATTCCTCGGCGGGCTCATGACCTTTGCGTCATACAGCCTGATCTTGTTTGTGATGGAAACGGAGAAAGTGGGCTACATCGTTTCCATCCGCCAGTCGTCGGTGGTCTTCGGGGTGCTGTTGGGGGTTGTTTTCCTGAAGGAGGCGTATGGCAAATTGCGGGTCATTGCATCGGTGTTGATTGTGCTCGGCGTGATTCTGATTGCCGCAGCCTGAGTGCTGTGATACAATCCGCCCCGTTTGGGTATCGACGTTTTGTTGAAGTGGACGGGTAGATGAAGATTCGTCAAATTTGCTTTCCCGAAGTCGGTAAAGTTGTTTATCAAGAGGTCGAGAGGGATCTGCCTGTCGGCCCAGACGATGTGTTGATTCGCACGCTGTACTCCGCCGTCAGCGCGGGGACGGAGCTGGCGAAATACACCGGCTTGCAGGACGTGAAATACCCTTTCATTCCCGGCAACCGGGCCGTCGGCGAAGTGGTTGAGGTCGGAGAAAAGGTGGAGGACTTCCGGCCGGGCGACAATGTGTTTACCCATACGACGCACGTGAGCCACGCAAAGGCGACGAAGATGTGCGCCAAAGTTCCCGATGGAGTGGACCTATGCCATGCGCCCTTGATCGGTCTTGCCCTCGTGGCGATCACGGCGGTGCGGGTTGCCAAACCGGAACTCGGCGACAGGGCGCTTGTTACCGGCATGGGGCTGGTGGGGAACTTCTGCGCGCAGTTTCTGAAAAACTCCGGCGTGGAGGTCATCGTGGCCGACACCGTCGAGGCGCGGTTGGAGGCGGCGCGGGCATGCGGCGTCGCGGCGACGGTCAACCCAGCGGAGAAAGAGGCGCCGGCGAAGGTGATGGAGTTTTCCTGCGGACACGGTGTCGAGTACGTTATCGAAGCGACGGGCAATCCTGTTGTGATGGATCTGGTCACATCGGTGAACGCGAAGCAGGGCGAGGTGATCCTGCTTGGCTCACCGCGCGGCGAACATCAGACGGATGTTGTGCCGCTGCTCAACGCCGTCCACCTCTGGCGCGACCACGGTTGCGTGACGATGAAGGGCGCGCACGAGTGGCGCTTCCCGCTCTATCCCGACGGCTACTCGAAACACTCAATGAAGCGAAACGCCGAGATTATCTTTCGCATGATGGCCGACGGTCGCCTCAAGACGGGACCGCTGGTGACGCATGTGCTGAAACCCGAACAGGCCGAGCAGGCCTTCGATGGATTGATGAATCGCAAAAACGAATATCTCGGTGTTATTTTTGACTGGACTGGAGAGGAGATGTGCAAGAGATGAAGCTCGCCTATGGGACGTATGGTCTGCCGGGTGTGATGCCGGAGGACGCGGCGCCGCGTTTGGCGGAGATCGGGTATGAGGGGCTGGAGATCACGGCGATCGATCGCTTCTGCGCCGACCCGGACAAAATGGACGCGGCGCGTCGAGAGAAGCTCAGAGATTTGTTGCAGGAGCATGGCATGGCCGTCCCGTCCATTATGTTGCTGCTCAAGGTTATGGGCGACGAGGAGGGCCTGCACGAGCAGAACCTGAAGGAGTTCCGCAAGGCGGCGCAGCTCTCCGCCGATCTGACCGTGGGCCGGACTCCCGTAGTCACCAGCACTATGGGCGGCGGCAAGGGACCGTGGGAAGACTTCCGCGAGGAGCTGGTCCGGCGGCTTGGCGACTACGCCAAGATTGCGGAGGAGCTTGGCGTCGTCTTCGCCATCGAGCCCCACGTCGGCGGGCAGTTCGACGTGCCCGAGAAGGCCGTGTGGGTGATGGACAACATGAAGCATCCTTCCATTAAAGTGAATTTCGACATCAGCCACTTTGCCGTAGTCGATATGACCATCGACCAGTGCGTGCCGGTCCTCGTCCCCCACGCCGTGCACACCCACGTCAAGGACGGGCGCATGGTGGACGGCAAGGTGAAGTTCCTCCTGCCGGGCGAGGGGGACTTCGACTACGCGGCCTACTTCAAAGCCATGGCCGATGCGGGCTGGGATGATTTCATCACCGTCGAGGTCAGCGGCATGGTTTCGAACCGGCCGGACTACGAGCCTTACCAGGCGGCGCAGTTCTGCTTCGATGTCCTGAGCAAGGCGATGGAAGAGGCGGGAATCGCCCGCTGATGCCCGAAGTTACCGTCGCTTCCGGAGCCTTTCGAGCGTCAAGAGGAATGCGTCGATGTCGTCGCGCTCGTCCTTCAACTGGAAGCGAAGCGAACCGTAATTGGTCTTCACCGTGAGGAGGGTATCCAGCACGATCATCAGCACAATGAGGCCCAACAGGCCGACTACGATGGTGATGCCCCAGCGCCATCCCTCACTCCGGATGAAGTAAAATGCAGCCGCCGCCATTCCGAGAAGGATCATGCCGAAAAGAACGTTCCCCCAGTGCACCGACCGGCCGACTGTCAGTTCGCGGATCTCGCTCAACTGGACACTCGACATGGGTACCCCTTTGTCCGTCGTCTTCACAAGACACTCGCCCCGAACCTGCAAGTGAGACTCCGGCAGCTCGTAGTCGACACTTTCCCTCGGTTCGTTGTCTTCTTCCGTCATCGCGGAAAGGGGTTTGACCGGCCAGGGTTTACATTAGCAAATACTTCACGCTCCGTCATCCTACCACTCGCTGGCCTTACTGTCAAGGCATCGTATGAACGCCGTCTTCCCGCACCTCATATCGCCCTCCATCCACCACAAGAACCGCCAGGGCATTGGACCGGTGGCCGTCGAGCTCCATCGTTCCGTTTTGGTTCACACCAACGAGGGCGCCGCCGATGCGGGCGATTTCCGCCTTGCCCGACCGTTCCGTCGCGACCTTCGGCGGTGGGAGCGTTGCGTGTTCCGGACAGAGCACTACGCCGAGGTTCCGTCCGCCCATCGCCGAGATGGTGAAGCGAAGGTGATACTGCTGATGCCATTGGGCGTTGTTCTTGACCTCGAGCGGCGGGGGATCCCACCCTTCGCTGAGCGAGAAGAAGGCGTTGTGCTGATACATGAAGTGGCCTTCGAGTGAACTGCCTTCGCGCTCGATACGGAACGTCCGCCGCTCCTCGTCCACCTGAAACTCGCACCACGAATGAATGTTCCACTGGAGGGCGGACGCGATGCCCGGGAGCGGGACGAACTGGTCGATCAGGACGAATGCGTTCTGGGGTTTCAGGAAGATTACATGCCGCCGACAGCGCCTTGCCCGGTCGCTGTAGCTCGCGTCCGCATTTCCGCAAAAGTAAACGATGCGCTCGTCTTCGAAGGCATTCTCTACGGCCCCGGTCGATTCGTGCGAGCGCATGAGCTGCCCGGCGTCGGACAGCGTGACGCAGTTGTGCGACTTCGTGTGCCACACCCAGTGCGCGTGATGGTCCGAGCCGTAGCCGGCATAATAGCCGCTCGGCATGGCCATGACCTTGCCTGCGACATGGATGACGAAATCGTTGTTGTTCGCGTGCGAATGGCTGATGGCGCCGTAGGGTGACGACCGAAAGATGAACGCGACATCCTTGGACGGATCGTCGATATGCGTCCGAATGGATGCCCACCCTGCGGCCGGGAAGACCCGGGAGATGTACTCGCTCCTCGGTATCCTTCCTTCGTTCCCCGGCTTGTCCAAGAGAAAGATAAGGGAGTTCACGCCAGGCATCTCACGCTCGGGGCTGGACTCGCACAGCTTCGCTTCCTTCCGAAACGCATCGACGTACCCGGCGAACTCGCCGGAGCCGGTCTCCCGCACGATGATGTCCACGAGGTCCGCATTCATGTTCCACGTCCGCGCCCACCGCTCGGAGTGGTCGCCGAAGCCGATCCACTCCGCATAGGGCGGCAGGCACCATTGCCGCCAGCGGGCATGGCCCTTCCAGAAGGGGCGCTGGTAGAGGTCGGTTCCCGCGCCGCGCTTGAGCGCCGTGGCGAACATGGTCATGATGCTCACATAGGCCAGGCCGTATGACGGCCCTTCGGCCCATGCGCCGTCGTCGCCGGCCCAGATAGGCCAGATGCCGCAGAGTACGGGGCGGAGCCACTCGAGCCATGTCTTTGCCTCGGGAATCTCCTCGTGAAAGACGAACGCGATTAGCGCCAGGAACACGATCTCGCGTCCGGCGTGGGAGTCGAAGCGTGTTACCCCATAGGACCCTTGATCGTGCATGTATTTGTAGGTGATCTGACCGCGGCGCCGGAATTGCTCAATGACGAGCGTGCGCTCCTCGTCGATAAATTGATCCCAGACCCAGTCGCACACTTTCGAGCCATCCCAGATGACCGACATGTGCGCCTCGTCGTTGTGGCCGATGTGGCTCGACCCCTCGGGGTCCCACTTCGAGATCGACACCATTCGCTGGCATGCGGCTCGGGCGTACCTCTCGTCGCCGCTTGTGAGATAGGCCAGAGCGAGCGCCTCGGCCCCGCGGACGAAGCGTCGACTGTTCCAAAGGATCGGGCGCCAGATTTGATAGGCCGCCTTGTAGTTCTCCCGCCAGGACGGGAGAAAAGGAGGCTCCTCGATTTCCTGGGATTCGTGGAGCAGGGCATCGGCGTTGCCCTTGAGCTCTGCCCATGCATCCGCGCGGCTGGTGGTGATAGACCTTCTGAGTTCCGAGATGTCATCGGGACCGACATAGATGCGAGGGTGCGCCTTCGGGAGGCGTTTCAGCCACTCCACAGCGGGCGGGACCTCGACGACGGTTGAGTCGGTGGTGACTTCGAAGCAGAAAACCTCCGACTCGGACGTTCCATCCGACCATCTCCAGAAGTACCGTCCGGGGGCGAACGCCTTCTCCGGCAGGAATGCCGGCTCGGATAGGTCGCTGAGATCAAGGTGAACATCGTTGAACGACTCATCACGCGCGACGACCAAACGAAATCGTTCCGCTGACGGTGTCGGCTTCCAGGCAAACAGCGATGGGTTCGTTTCCGGCCTTTCACCGTTCCGGGGCTGGCGCGGGTCCTTGTGCGGATGGGGATGTCGATGCTCTTTCATGTCGATTTTCCATGGGGATGTATGCCACACAGGGGGATACGCCGACGTCGGTGTAAAATCAAGTGCAATTCTTCGAATAATAATATCCGGTATATGTAACATACAATATTACTATATGTTATGAAATAGTTCTTGATATCCAGATGCTGTATGGTAGCATATTGTGGGAATAAACAGACCATACCTACGTAAAGGAGGGAACGCGCAATGGGTTATCCGCTGAGGGTGTCGTTTGCCGGGGGGCTGTATCACATCACCACGCGGGGCAACAACCGACAAAGGGTCTTTCTCGATGACGACGATTTCGAACG
>JAADGH010000065.1 GCA_013152475.1 Planctomycetota bacterium | reverse complement strand
ACGGCGCGGCGCCGGGCGCGTCCGGGCTGCTCTCCGTGCCGGGGGTGACGATGCGCGGCTGCGGGCGCGTGCCGTCGTGCACTCGCCACTGTTGCCCCGGAAGGATCGGTGTGTCGTCATAGCCTACGGGGGATTTCTTTTGTTCCGCCATTCCGTTCACTCCTTCACTTGCGGTCCTGATTCCTGAGCCATTGATGCCTGATCACATGGAGGTATCGTATATATCACCCCCATCTCTGTGTCAAGCAAAAAGGGAAGCGATTGGGTTGCTCCCAACGCTCATTCCTTTGCCAACCGGCCGAGTGACTCGATCTTGACGTCGTCGATGAGGCCGGTGAAGAATGCCTTGCGTTCACCATAGAAATAGGCCCCGATGGTGATCGGGTTCGGTGTGGAGAAATCACCCCGTGTCGTGTCGGCCGCTGTGCCGTCCAGCTTCCCATCAATGTAAATCTTCAGTGTCCCGTCGGCCACGTCGCGAACCGCGCGGACCGTGTGCCACGCTCCGTCCGAGACTGCGGAACGGGCTACCACTGATGACCATACGTCTCCCCTTGGGGAGGAGACGTAGAAGTAGGGTCGGCCATCCGGCTTGACGGCGAGGACATACTGCTTGGCGTCCATACTGCTCAGGATTGGCGACATGTCCGCGCCTGAGCCCTCCACCTTCACGCATGCCTCGACAGCGAAGGCCTGGTCTTCTGCGAAGTCAAAGACCGGTCGGCGTTCGACCCGTGCGTGCGCTCCCTTGCCATTCAGCTTCAGCGCCTTCCCTTTTTTCACCGAAACCAACTCCGCGCCATGTTGCAGGACGGCTGGGAAGCCATTGGACCCCGTCTGTTTCTTCTCGAAAGTCCACTGGGCGATGAGCTTCCTGTCGGGCGCGTAGCGCTTCGCCCTCTCGCCCTCGGAGGGGGAGAACACACGATAAATATGGCCGGCACCCGTCGGAAAGACAATAGTATCGCCCTCCAACGTATGACACACGACGCTTCCGTCTGTTACGTCACGCACTAGGACCTGGGGCAAACCCCACGGGTTGGCGATGCGGCACGTCTTCCCCGCACGCGATCGAATCTCGACGCCGGTCACTTGTGTGCCGGCGTAGGAGGCTGACACCTCGAAGCCGCCGACGGCCAGGTAGTGCGAGAAGCTGGCGTTGCGCTTCATCCCCTTCGGGATGCCCGGGAAGAGATGGATCCGCCCGGGCCACGAGATCAGACATCCGAGCGGGGACAGATCGGGCTTCTCCAGAATCCCAAGATTGCGGCGGATCTGAAACAAGTAGCCCTTGCGATGGCTATGCTCCCTGTCGGGGATGGCATAGTAGGACCGCCGTGCCATTTCGAGCAGATCGAGCGGCGAGTCGAAGTGGATATCCTCGGCCCAGAGGACCATGACGAGATTGGCCGTGATGTTGTAGTTGAGCAACCGCAGCGCATCGCGCACATCGCAGAAGACCGGGCCGGCGTCGGTCTGGAGCGTCGGGTAGGGGGCCAGGCACGCCACGATCTCGCGCCACTGCTTCCGTTCGTCCGCGTTCACGCCCAGTATCTCCGACGCCTCGATGCACGCCTTCAGGTGATACTTGACGAAGCTGAGTGCGCCGACCGAATCGCGATTGAGTTTGAAGTTCTTCGTCAGCCCCCAATGCTCCTGCGAGACGGTCGGGATCACGTGGTAGTATCCGTCGTCGCCCTTCTTGACATAATCGGCGTAGAACCGTGCGCCCTCAAGCATCATGGGGTAGGCGCGCTCGCGGAGGAATGCCTTGTCCTGGGTGTACTGGTAAATCTGCCAGAAAGGCTGGAGCATAAAGGCCGTATTCTCGATGCCCAGCTCCCACGTGACGCTGGCGTAGACAACGCGGTCGGACTTGATGGGGTAGGCAACCAGCGGGAAGCAGCAGCCTCGACAGCCGTAGACTTCGCGGGCGTTGCGCCGCGTTGCGGGGAGGAGGCCCTCGAGGAGGCGGAGGCGCGGCTCCAGGTCGCTGATGTTTCCTGCAACGATCTGGTGCAAGAAGTATCCTTCGTTGAAATGGTAGTCGCCGTGCCAAGGCGTGGCATCGGCGTAGGTGGGATGAAAGGCGTTGTAGCGCATGATGCGCGTGGCGATCCAGTGTGCCCGCTGCTTTTCTGTCACGGAGCGGTGCTCGGCGAGGATCGAATCAAACCCCTGGGCAACAGCCGCGTCGAGCTGCTTCTTCGCCGCAGTCATCGGCTGCTCGGCGTCGCGCGTCGTGACGACGACGGCGAACACCGTGAAGCCGCTCAACGGTTTCTCTTGGATCGTTGCTGTGGCGAGACTGCCCGGCGCGGCGTTGACCAACTCGGCGGCTTTGCGTTCGAACTTGAACCACGGAAGCAGCGCTTTGTAGTCCGCCGGACTGACGTCGTGTATGAGGAACCTGCTGCCGCCGTTCGCTACGTTCTGCTTGGTCTCAATTGCACAGGGCGTACCTTCGATCCGCGCCATAAGGACATACTCGAACCCGTTCGGGAACGTCTTGTCCGCAGGGAAACGCTGGCGAATCCAAAAATATCGGCCATCGGTTCCCGCTTCAGGAGGATCGAGCGGCCCGTTGTCGGGATCGGAATCATAATCGTAGTCCGGCTGCCGGGCCGGGTTGACCAGCGCGTGGATGGTGGTGCGCTGGGGAAGGCTGTCGCGGTGGCGATAGAGCTGGACCTTCGGCGGTGATGTGATCCCGTCGCACCTTACCCGGACTGCAAGCAGGTTCTTCGTCTCATGCAGGAACGCCCGGAGGCCGACGCGATCTGCGCCCTTCGCCGCCTTGACCGAAAGGACCTTCTTCACCTCGAAGCCGGCGGAATACTCGTCCGCCCCCTCCAGCCCGGGAAACCGGAAGATTATCTGTCCCACGGGCTTTGGGCATGGGAAGTCGTAGGCCGAATAGAGGGCGTGAGCCGTGTTGGGGATGCCCAAGTCATTGCGCTGGTGGAGGCGCTTCGGATCGTCCTCGGCGCAGATGCGCTTCACATCATCCAGCGTGATGATGCGTTTGCGGTCGCCAAAGTAGCGCCGGTCCCACACGTCGTTCTTGCCCAGGCTGAACGTCATGGCCTGCGGCTTGTTCCAGAAGCTGCCGTGCACATCCCCGTTGTTGAAGTTGGCGATGCCGCACACGGGGCCCGTCACGTAGCCGAACCGGGGTATATTTCCGTCGGGATTTGTGTTCAGCTTCCGTACGATCGGCGATTGGCCGGGCACGTCACGTGACACCATGCCGAGGAACAACGCAAGAGCCAAAGCGAAACGGCATCGGATCATCGTGCATCCCCTCTCTCATTACTATACTATTCGCGACCTGCCGCGAGAGTAATCCCATCATAGCACGGCAGGCATTGCGGCGACACAAGAAAGCGATAAAGCAAGACGGTAGAGAGCGGTGGGAGAATCCCCAACTTTCCCCTTGAGCATTATGGCGAATCCGGTAGAATCACCTACCGGAACACAGACAATTTATCAAGAAAGGATGAACCATGAAGCTATCGCTTTCGGGTCGGTTGGTGGAGTCGGGTGGCGGGACGATTATCCCGGTGAGGGAGTTCCTCGATCTGGCGGGGAGGCATGGATACGAGGCCGTCGATCTCCGTGCGACGCAGCTCAGCGCCGACACGAGCGAGGCGGATCTCGCCGCCATCCGCGCCGGGCTGGCCGAGAATAACCTGTCCGTGTTCGAGGGGGCCTTCCGGGGCAAGCTGGACGATGGGGGCGAGACGGAGTTCAAGAAGCTGGCGCAGATCATTGCCGACCTCGGCGGCGAGGGCATCCGCGCAAGCGGCGACCTCGCGACCCTCAAGAAGGCGGCGCAGCTCGCCGCGCCCTTCGGCCTCCGCATCCTCTACCAGATGCACACGGGGGGGGACTTTGAGACGGTCGAGAGGGCGGCCAAATCCATCACCGAGATCGGCGAGCCGAACTTCGGCGTCATGGCCGAACCTGCCAACCATCTCATGGCCCGGGAGACGTTCAGCGAGGATATGTTCGAGCCGATCAAGGACCATCTCTTTGGCGTCCACGTCCAGACGCTGGAGGTCGGCCCCGATGCGGAGAACGCCCTGAAGCTGGCCGACGGCACGGAGGTGCGCTACACGCGCGTCGAATACGTCGACAACAAACAGATTGACTTCAAGACCTTCTTCGCCGCGCTGAAGAACGCGGGTTTCGACGGATACGTCAATGAGCTGGAGCCCTGCCCCGGCAAGGAGAACCTGGAAAAAACGGTCAGCAAGGCGGCGGCCTTCCTGAAGCCGTTCCTCGGCTGAGGTCATTCACCACAGGGCGCGATAGCGGGCAGGGAGGATGGGTTCGAGAAACCGCACCAGCGCCGCGTGGCCCATGAGCACCGGGATGTACCAGGGCAGGACCGCGGCCATGGGGATTGCCCACACCATACGTTTCAGTGCTGTCATCTTCCGGCTGCGGAGACGGCGAATGCGCCAGGCCGACGGCACGCTCTCCGTCAGGGCGAGATGAATCGCGGTCCGCAATCGGTCCACCAGACAGAACACGCTCTGCCGCTCCGCCACCCAGCGCCATGCGACCGACCGCTCTTTGCGCAGGGGGTGCATGGTGTTCTCGATGCAGAGAAATCGCCGGACGGGGTATTGCAGCCGAAGCCTCGTGCCCCCCGCCACGGCCTTGCTCAGATGGGCATCCGCCGGGAGGGGGGTGATTTCGCCGATAAGCGACAGCACGCATGAGACCAGCGTCTCGCATCCCGCCGTTCGTGCGCGGGCGAAGAGACGCGGCCAGTCGAAGGCATCCCCCCTCCGGCGGAGCAGCATGACGCAGTCCACCAGCAGGCGGATGTCCTCCATCTGGTGCTGGAGAACAAGGTGCTCAATGGCGAAGATCAGCTCGTCCTCCAGGGACAGCGCGGGTAGCGCTTCCTCGGTCCGTGTCTCCCATACGTTGATCGCGTCCAGATCGAAGACCGATTGCAGACGCCGCCGGTTGAGGAGAGAGGTGTGCAGGTCCACGTCGAAGGATCGAACATCGGACTTTCGGATGAACTCGACGACGCCCTTCCAGCCCCGCCGCCGGATGTCGCGGTCGGTGCGGTGGGCCGTCTCGTAGCCGAGACCGCGCATGGCCTCGATGGCCCGGTCGATGTCCGCCGGTCGCACCAGGAGGTCCAGGTCGGTGAAGCGGCGCTTGAGTGGGTCGCCATAGGCCCGCGACGCCATGACGGGACCGCGGACGACGAGCACGTCCACCCCGGCCGACGCAAGCGCCTTGATGATGCCGCCGGCCTCATCGAGGTAGCCCTGGTTCCACAGCGCCGTCTTGGCCGCGTCGAAGACGAGCTGCTGTTTTTCGTTCGGCGACAGGCGGCCCAGAAGGTCATGGTCTTGCAGTGCATCGAGGAACGGGCCGGCCACGTGGTGGTCCAGAGCAAAGGCCACGCATTCACTGAGCGGGAGCGACGCAGCGTCTTGTCGTTCAGCCGATTGGGCGAGGGTGCGGAGGAGCAGGGCCGCCTCGGCGGGGCGCATCATGTCCGCTCCACAGCGCGTCGTTTCTTGGCGAAGGCCCTGCGGATGCGATCGCCCAGGAGACAGAGGTGCATGAACCCCCGGAACGGTGTCTTGGCCACATGAAGCCAGAGGCGCTGGATGCCCTGGCGGTCGTTCCGGTCCCAGTCGGCCCCGAAGCCGGGAATGCGGAGGAGGAAGGTCTGGAAGAGAGAGAACTGAGCCGCGAGGTACCCGGCGGTGCGCCAGTAGGGGCTCATCAGGTCGAGATACTGCTTCCGCCCGATAACGGCGATCGCCCGGCCGACGCATGCCGAAAGCGGCGCCGGCGTGTCCCAGCGAAGGCCGCCGTCGCCCTTGGTCCAGATCTCGATGCCATCCCTTCGCCGAACGATGCGCGTCAGGCGGTGGATGACGATACGGCCGTTGGACTGGTACATGACCACGATGTCACCGGTGTTCAGGTCTTTCGGCTCCACAGTCCGGGTCAGCACTTCTTCGTATTCGCGGATCATAGGGCTCATGCTGTGGCCCTGGGGTTTGAAGTGCATGATCTCCCCCCGCTTGAGCAGATCAACGGCCATCTCGCCGATCTGCACGTCTTTGGGGGTGACGCCCGGGGCGAGCCTCATGTCAGGGGGGGCGGTTGTTTCATCTGTTTTTGGCATATCCCATCCGTACCCTTGTCGGTTTTCGGGAGGGCGGCGCGGCGCTCAGCCTTGCTCGCTGCCGGTCTCGCTCTCGACCCGCGCTCGGAGCAGGTCGGCCTGGGCGCTGATGAACTGGGCGTAGTCGTGCTTTGCGGCAGCCCAGTCCGCTTCGGTCGGGAACGTGTTGACAAGGCCCTGCCAGACGACCTGGTAGGCCCGTTCCAGGACGTGCGCAGGAGGTTCCTTGCCGGTGTACTCGAACACCGCGCTGATCGGTACCGGCCGGAACACCGGGCTGGGCCCGGCGGGCACGTCCGTAGAGATGCCGAGAAAGATTACCTCCATCTGCTGGAGCATGTCGAGGTGCTCCCGGATGGCGTTGAGCACGGAGGCCACCGAGAAGTCGGCCGAGGAGAAGTCGATGCTTAGCACCTTCTCTTCAATCCGTCCGAAAGGCATATACATGGGCTGTTCCTCCGAAGAAAGGGACCCTTGAATCCTAAGCGATGTATTTTATCAGGTTTCGTTCTCCCACTCAACCGGTTTTTTCCATTCGCCTGTTTTGGGCCATGACTCCACCGGTTTGACATTGATTCCATCGGGCTCTAATTGTAGAATGTGGACGGAAAAGTCGTGGACGTGCATCCCGCTGAGGCAGAAGCAAATCATGCGCCAGGATCAGGAGCCCCCTCCCAAGAAAAACGACCATCGCCGAAGGGACCGGGATACGGAGAAGACCCCGGCCAAGAAGCCCGGCGAGACGGAGAGGACCCAGAAAGACGTTCCCATCCAAGAGTTCGAGGATGGTATGATTACCCAGAAAATGACCGCCGAGGACGCCGCCAACGTGGCGCCGACGGAAGGGGTTCGCCTCCCCCCCTCCGCCAACACGCATGAGACAATCATGGGATCGGGCACCACGGCCGGCATCACCCCCGAGCTCGCCGAGAATTTTGAGAGCCTCGACGAGATCGCCCGCGGCGGCATGGGTGTCGTGTACAAGGCCAAACAGAAGCACCCCTCCCGCACAGTGGCCCTGAAGGTCATGCTCCAGGGATCGCTGGCCTCGGAGGACGACAAGAAACGCTTCCTGCACGAGGCCGATGCGGCCGCCCGCCTGAAGCATCCCGGCATCGTCCCGATCTACGAGGTCGGGGAGACCCAGGGGTGCTACTACTTCACCATGGAATTCGTCGAGGGCCAGACCCTCAACGAATACCTGGAAACGCACGATTTGTCACTGGACCAGAAGCTTGAACTCTTCCAGCAAATCTGTGACATCGTCACCCACGCCCACATGATGGGGGTGATCCACCGCGACCTGAAGCCGTCGAACATCATGATCGAGGCCGACGGCGCCCCCCGCATCCTCGACTTCGGCCTGGCCAAGCTGACCGAAACGGCCCCGGGGGGGGCGCGCCAGAGCTATGTCACCCTGTCCGGCATCCTCATGGGCACGCTGGCCTACATGAGCCCCGAGCAGACCCGCGGCAAGCCGGAGGATATCGACACGCGATCCGATGTCTATTCTCTTGGCGTGATCTTCTACCAGATGCTGACGGGCGCCATGCCCTATCCCGTGGACGCCCCCGACCCGCTGAAGACGCTTCAGCACATCCGCGAGACGGAACCCCGGCCGCCGTCGTCCATCGTCAAGTCGCTCCCGTCCGACCTGGTGACCCTCTGCATGAAGGCAATGGAGAAGGAGAAGGAGCGCCGCTACCAGGCGGCGGCCGACCTCGCGCGCGATATTCGGCATTTCCTGAGCAACGAGCCCATCGAGGCCCGCCCGGCGAGCACGTTCTACATGCTCCGCAAGGCCATCCAGCGCCACAAGGTCGGCAGCGCGGCCGTGGCGGTCATCATCATCGCCTTCAACATCGCCTTCTTGTGGGTCAATGCGGCCCGGCAGGAGGCGGATAGACAGCGGATCATCGCCCAGGACCAGAGATTCAGAGCGGACAGTGAGCGAAAGGCCGCCGTGACGGCCAAGCTCCAGGCCGAGAAGGACAAGCAGCGGGCCGTTTCCGCCGAACTGGCCACAAAGAAGGCCCTGGCGCAGGTTCAGGAGGAAAAGGAGCGCGCCGTCGCAGCGGAAAAACTGGCCAAGGCGGAAACCCAGCGCGCTGTGGAGGCGGAAAAGCAGGCCAAGCAGGAGAAAGAACACGCCGTTGCCGCAGAGAAGGATGCGGAGGCAGGGCGAGAACGAGCCGTCGCAGCGGAACTGGCCACAAAGAAGGCCCTGACGCAGGTTCAGGAGGAGAAAGAACGCGCCATTGCAGCGGAGGGCAAGGCGAAAAAAGAACAGGCACGCGCCGAAATCCTCCTGGCGCGGGTTCGGGAGGAGAAACGCAAGCTCGAGCGCGAGAGCTACATCAACGCCATCGTCGCCGCCACCGCCAAGATTCGGGATCTGGCGTTCGGCGACGCCGTGAGACTCCTGAACGACTGCCCCGCCTACCTCCGCGGTTGGGAATGGGGCCGGCTGGACTACCTGTGCCACCTGGACCTCCTCACGCTGAGCGGACACGCCGCCGAGGTCTACGCCGCCGCCTTCAGTCCCGATGGACGGCGCATTGCCACAGCGAGCTGGGACAAGACCGCCAAGGTGTGGGATGCCGAGAGCGGACGCGCGATCTGCACGTTTCAGGGGCATACGAAGGAGATCTGGTCCGTCGCCTTCAGCCCCGACGGCGCCCGGGTGGTGACGGGGAGTTCCGACAAGACCGCCCGCGTGTGGAGCGCGAGCACCGGCGAGCAATACCTGACCCTGAGCGGGCATACGGCGGAGGTCTATTCCGTCGCCTTCAGCCCGGACGGCCGGAGGATCGCTACGGGGAGCCTGGACGGCACGGCCAAGATATGGGATGCGTCGAGGGGACGTCTCGAACGCACCATTACGGGACACTCCGGCGACGTGAACTGCGTCGCATTTAGCCCCGACGGGAAACGCCTCGCCACCGCAAGCAATGACATGACGGCGAAGGTCTGGGACGTCGGCAAGGGCGAGGAGATTCTCACGCTGAAGGGCCACGGCGCCGCCGTACTCGCCGTCGCCTTCAGCGCCGACGGCCGCCGCATTGCTACCGGCAGCTTCGACCGAACGGTACGGATCTGGGACGCCGAGACCGGTCGGTGGCTGCGGACCATCGTGGGGCACGAAGACGGGGTCCTTTCGGTCGCGTTCCGCCCCGATGGAGCGCAGATCGTCACGGGCTGCGTGGACAATGCGGCCCGGGTGTGGGATACGATAAGAGGCAAGCTTGTGGTGACGGTGAGAGGGCACGCCGGCTCGGTGTCGTCTGCTGTCTTCAGCCCCGACGGGAAGCGCATTCTCACGGCGAGCTGGGATCGAACCGCGCGCGTCTGGCGGGCCTCCGCCTGCCGAGGCCACATTGACTGCCATGGGCACGCGGGCCAGGTCCGTTCCGTTGCATTCGGGCCCGACGGCAAGCGTCTCCTTTCCGGGAGCCTGGACCATACCGCCAAGATCTGGGATGCGGCCACCGGCAAGGAGCTGTTCACCCTGGAGGGTCACACCGATCAGATTCGCTCCGTCGCCTTCAGCCCCGACGGGCGCCGCGCCGCTACGGGGAGCAAGGACGGGACGGCCCGGGTATGGGACGCCGAGACGGGGCGCGAGCTTCTCACCATCCAGAAGCACTCCCAGCCCGTGCTTGCGGTGGCCTTCGACCCGAGCGGGCAGAAGCTCCTTACCGGGTCTGCCGACCAAACCGCCCGCGTGTGGGATGTCGCCACGGGGAGGGAGCTGCTCGTGCTGCGGGGGCACACGATGCCCGTCTCGTCTGTGGCCTTCAGTCCGGACGGCGGCAGGATTCTCACGGGAAGCGACGACGGAAGCGCTCGGCTGTGGGAGGCCAAGACAGGGAAGGAGCTTCTCTGCCTGAAGGGCCATATCTTCCACGTTACCGCCGTCGCGTTCAGCCCGGACGGGAAGCGAATCGCTACGGCGAGCGCCGACAAAACGGCGCGCGTGTGGAGCGCGGAGACGGGCCGGGAAATCCATGTCCTCCAGGGCCATGCGGGGGCCGTGTGGTCCGTCACATTCAGCCGGCCCGACGGGGACCGGATCGTGACGGGAAGCGGCGACCGGACGGTTCGCATCTGGGACGCGGGAACAGGCCGAGAGGTCCTCGCGATCAAACCCGACGCGGGCTGGGTCTGGTCCGTGGACTTCAGCCCCGACGGGCAGAAGCTCGCCCTCGGCTGCGCCGACAACCTGGCGACCATCTGCCCGGCGCGCCCGTGGCAAAGGGCCCCGGCGGCCGCCGGCGCGACGGCGGCCCTTGATCCCTACGCGCTGGGGTGCGACTCTTACGCCAAGCGGGACTACGACGGCGCAATCCTCGCCTTCACGAAGGCCATCGAGCTGGAGCCGAACGACGCCAAGGCCTACAACAACCGCGGCATCGCCAGCTACTGCAAAGGCGACTACGACTCCGCCATCGCCGATTGCACGAAGGCAATCTCCCTGGACACGAGTTTTGCCGTGGCCTATAGCAACCGCGGCAACGCCTACTGCGCGAAGGGCGACTATGCCCGCGCCATCGCCGACTGCGAGCGCGCTATCCAGATCGATCCCGAACACGCGCAGGCCTACAATAATCTGATCGCGGCGTACTACCTCAACCGGGATTACGCCGGCGCGTGGCGCGTGGTTCGCACGGCGCAGAAGAAGGGGCTGGGTGACGCCATCAGCCCCAAACTCATCAAGGCCCTGCGGCGGGTGTATGGGACGGACGAGTAGATGGCCGAACAGGTCTGGTTCAATGGCAAGGTCGTGCCCCTCAAGAGTGCAAAGGTCTCCGTTCTGGACCGGGGTTTCCTCTACGGCGACGGCATCTTCGAGTCCATGCGCGCCTACGGGGGACGTGTGTTCAGGCTCGACGAGCACCTGACCCGGTTTGTCGCGTCCGCCGAGGCGCTTCGGCTGCCCCTGCAGTACGGCAAGAAGCAGATCAAAGGCGCGATCGGGGAACTGCTGGAGGCGAATGACCTGAGCGATGCTTACATCCGCCTTGCGCTTTCGCGGGGCGTGGGCGGGCAACGGCTGTCGCTGGAAGGGGAGTTCCGACCCACCGTCGTGATGACCGCCCGGCCCTTCACCGGCTACCCCAGGGAATTCTACCGGCAGGGCATGATGGCCGTCACTGCCGGGTTCCATACCAGCCCCGATTCGCCGGCGCTCCGGCACAAGTCCGCCAACTACCTGGCGAATATCCTGGCGAAGAACGAGGCCGAAGAAAAGGGGGCGGGAGAGGCGATTTTCGTGAACGCGAATGGTGAGGTCGCCGAGGGCGCGGTGAGCAATGTGTTCATCGTCGAGGAGGGGGCCGTGGTCACCCCGCCCCTGTCCGTCGGCATCCTTCCCGGCGTCACTCGGGGTGTGGTTCTCGATCTTTGCCGGGAGCAGGGCAGCGCCTGCCGGGAGGAGGCCTTCGGCCTGGCCCGTCTCTTCCAGGCGGAGGAGGTTTTCCTCACCAACTCGCTCATGGAGATCATGCCCCTCGCGTCGATCGATGACGTGAAGATCGGCGAGCGCGTCCCTGGCGAGATCACCCACCGGCTCATGGGTCTCTACCGCGAGGCTACATCGGCCGGCCGCTGACCCGCACAACGATGTTGTCGTAGAAGACCTTCGTGCCCTTGCCGAAGTTGCGGAAGCCGATGAAGCCGCCCTCCAGCGGTTTGCCGCCGAAGGCGCCGTCGTCGGTGATGTCGTGGACGAGCTTGCCGTCGGCGAAATATTTGATCTTCGCGCCCTTCTTGATGCATGTGATGTGCTGGACCTTGCCCAGCTCGCATCCGTCCAGGGCCCCGTTCATGATCGTGCCCTTCTGGAAATCGGCGTTGATGCGCTTGCGCTCCTTCTTGCTGACCTCGCCCCTCCGTCCGAGGGCCAGCATCTTCCACTCGGGCTTGGTGCGGGCGCCGAGTTTGCGAAAGTTGGACACGCCCTTCGTGAAGCCGCGGAGCATGCCGATGGTGTAGAGGACCATCTTCTCGTCCATGGCATATTCGTGGTAGTCGCCCTTGCGTTTCCAAGTGAAGATGCTCTCGCCCTTCGCGCCTTTGGCGAGGAACATGAGGATGGCGCGGGCCTTCTTGTCGGGGGTCATGGCGTCGAAGTCGATGCGGACGTCGCCGGGGAATTCTTTCTTGATCCAGAGGACGGTGGGTGTTTTCGTCTCGATGCAGAGCATACCATCATTGGTGATGGACACCTTGCCCTGGCCCTCGAGGAAGTAGGCGTCAAGGTTTCCGGTGAAGTGGTCCTCGAAGAGGACCTTCCCCTCCTCACAGGAGACGGTGAGGCACGCCAGGACGAGAACGGCCGCGATGGTTCGCTTGCGCATGGTTCGCTCTCTTTCTGAGTCCCATATGGTTGGCGGGTCATCGGCCCGCCATCTTCCAGTGTAGAAGAGCCTTTCAGACTCTTCCGGAAGCGGCAAGATGCCGCTTCTACTTTCCGGCGGGCGAATCGCCCGCCCTACACTTCCCCGGTTTGCTCTCCATCGAAAAAGGGCACGGGCTGTGATGCACAGGCCCGTGCCCTTGGATGTCGGAAAAACACGATCTCAGTCGTCGTTCTTGTCCTTCTTGTCCTTGCCGCCGTATTTGATGTCGACCAGCGGCTTGTCGCCGCCGATCTTGATGTTGGGGGAGAAGCATCCCGCCAGAAAAACCGTTAACAGTACGACAAGGATCCCGCGTTTCATTCAACGCCTCCGCTCAGAAGACAATCGGCGTCTTGTCCCCCTTCTCGAAATTGAAGAAGAAGAGAATGGTCAGCTTCTCGGACGTGCCGTGCCGCTTCCAGTCCCAGAGGAACGGGCCGCAGATGGAGAACTCCTTGCACGCGTCGTTGGCCATTTCTTTGTAGACGGAGAAGGGGCCGCAGACGTAGGCCCTGCCGATGAACTTGTTCGTCTTCGTGTGCCAGATATAGAGTATGTTGATGTCGTCGACGAAGGTGTTTTCGACGTCAAACTCCTGGACGTGGGTGGCGCGGCCGCGTAGAAACTCGATCTTGCCCTTGTCCTCCGGGCGCATGTCGCCGATGATCTCCATGAGCTTGCCGAAGGAGGTGATCTGCTTGCCGTTGAGCTTGTAGATCATGTCGCCCGGCTGCAGGCCGATCCGATCCGCCATCGTGCCGGGGAAGACCTTGAGGACCTTGACGGCGCACTTCTCCGCCGATTCATACCGGACCTCCTCCGGGGTCTTGACGATGCCGGGCAGGACCTGGATGCCGAAGATAGGCACAATCTCACGGATTTCACCCGTCTTGACCTTCTTGGTGATGGTCCGTTCGACCTTGACCTCTTTCTTCACCTTGACCGGTTCCGCCTTCTTTGCGGTGGGTTTCGCTTTCTCCTGGGCGAACACCGTCCCGCAGATCAACGCCACGCTTACCAGCGCCACAACTCCCAACTTCCTCATGCTTCTCCCTCCATATGACCTTTGGATCGGCGGGAACCCTCCCCGCCAAAACCTTCTGAGTCAGGACAGAGCCTAAAATGCCAGATGATCAGATTCCAGTACCGTTTCAGCCGTCTGCGCGATTGCCTATGGCAGCCCAACGTCAGCACACAGGCATACGCACGCGCAAGAAACTCCACCGCGAGCTTGACCGCATACAACGCCTGCAGCGCCCTGTGCTCGACGGGTTTTCTGTTTTTCTCAAAGAACTTGTACAACGACCGGCAATACTCGATCCGCGCCGCCGCGCCCGGCCGCCGCTCGGCGCTGGCCCCCTTGTAGTGATACACCTCCGCCTGCGGTACGTGGCAGACACGCCAGCCGTGCTGCTTCAGACGGAAACACAGATCGGTCTCCTCGAGAAAAAAATAATAGTCCTCGTCGAAGCCGCCGATCTCGCCCATGGCATCCGCCCGAAGCACCATACAGGCCCCGATGATCGAGTCCACATCAATCGGCCGGTCATGCCCGAAGTACTTGCTCGGATACCGGCCGGGAAACACGACATGGAGCAGCGTCTTGTTCAGCAGCTCCGTGGCCAGCGAGGGAAAGGCGGCGATGGAATTCTGCTTGCTGCCGTCCTCGTTGAGAAGCTGCGGTCCCGCCGCGCCCACGTTGGGTTCCGACTCCATGAACTCGATAATTGTCTCGATTGCCTTCGGCGTCAACTTCGCGTCGTTGTTCATCAGGGCCAGGTACCGCCCGCCCGCCTGCCGAATGGCCCGGTTGTTGGCGGCGGCAAAGCCCTGGTGTTCGTGGTTGACAAGCACCCGCACCGTGGGCAACACAGTGTGAACAATCTCCGCCGTGCCGTCGCTGGAGGCATTGTCCACCAGGACGACTTCGAAGCTCACGCCGTGAACGTTGTCAAAGATCGAATGCAGACACTCCAGCGTCAGGTCGCAGGCGTTCCACGAGATCACAATAAACGAAACGTCAACTTTGGCCATCCTGCAACCTGCGTGGTGTCGTCGTCACTCAAACGATAGCACAAAATTGTGGAATGTCAAGCACTTTTGCGGGGCCTATCGGCAAATCATCACCTTGATTGATCCGCTCGTCTTGTCGGCCGCAATCCTGAATGCCTCGGCAATCTCCTCCAGGGGAAAACGGTGCGTGATCAACCGATCAAAGTCGAACCGGCCCGAGTGGATGAGCTCCATGCATGCATCGAAGTCCTTCTGCATGCCCGTATAACCATAGCAGCATGAACCGGTTACGGCAAGCTCGCTGTGGATGACCTTCCCCAGGTCAGCCTCCACCGGCCCCGTGAACCCGCCCACGAAAACCACCCGTCCCTTCCTTCGGGGCGCGCTGAGGGCCTGGGCAACGGTTTCCTTCCTGGATACCGTGTCCACAACCGCGTCGGCGCCCATGCCGCCGGTTCGCTCTTTGACGATTTCCTCCAGGTTGTCTCCAGGCACGCGCACAACACACGCTGCGCCCAGGTCCTTTGTCATGTCCGCCTGGTGGTCGTACTTGGCGGTGATGATCCTGTCCCTCACCCCCGCCGCCGTTGCCGAGGCCAGCGCGCACAGGCCAATCATCCCCGCACCAAGGATGACCACCGTGTCCGTGCTCCGCGGCCCGGTCAGATGGAACGCGCGATACCCCACGGCCAGCGGCTCGACGAGCGCGCCCCGCTCGAAGGTCATGCTATCGGGGATAGGGAAGACCGCCTTGGCGTCAACGAGGGTGAACTCGGCGAAGCCGCCGTGGCCCTCGGCGTCGAACTTGCGATTGGCGCACAGGTTGTACAGACCAGTCTTGCAGTAGACACAGTGCCCGCAGTGGCTGAACGCCTCGACGCAGACCCGGTCGCCGGGCGTTATGTTGTCCACACCTTCGCCCACCTCGACGACCACGCCGGTGACCTCGTGGCCGTGGGCGACCTCGCGGTGCTCCCACTCATCGTGGTAGAAGTGCAGGTCGCTGCCGCAGATGCCACACGCCTTCATCTCGATCAGGACGCAGCCCGGCTGGATGGTCGGCTTCTCGACCTCGTGAATCTCGATCTCTCCCACGCCGCCGAAGAGGGCGGCTTTCATCTTCTCACTCATTTCACCTTCCTGATCCC
>JAADGH010000172.1 GCA_013152475.1 Planctomycetota bacterium | reverse complement strand
TCGCATGGGTGATGAGGGCGTTCATGCCGAGGTCGCGGAAGACCTTCAGCTTGTCCGGCCCGTCGCCGTGGTAGATCCACCCGGCGCGGATCTTTTCCTTCGAGATCCAGTCGTCGTTCGCCTGCTGTCCGAAGACGGGGGCCACACAGACAGCAAGAAGAGCCACGCAGCACGCCACGCTCGTCCGAAATCGCCTCATCCGTCTTCCTTCCTTTTTGTGAAGAATCGTCTCGGCCGGCATTATAGGCGGTTCGGCTGCCCCGCTCAATGGCAATTCTTGACACCACCCCCCGAAAAGCGTATCTTGCCCGGCGTACCATTCTCTGGACTGCGCAAGCTCTGCTTGCGCCTTGATATCCGGAAGCCCTGCTTCCGGACGTTGGGGCAACGGCCCTGTAAGGTGAGGGATGCGTTGCCGGAGGACCACCGGTGAAACGGAAGAGCAGGAAGCATGGCTTCCCGCGAGAAAGGCGGCAGCATGGCTGCCGCAGTCCAAACAATACGGTCCGAAAGGAGTGCAACATGGCATCGAGCCGTCGGACGATCCCCCTCTTCCTGCTCACGATCCTGATCCTTCTGGGAGGCACTGCCGTGGCAAAGACCGGAAGCGTCACCATCACCGCGAAGATGCGCGCGAACGCAAAGGCCAATGTCGAGAAGTACGACTGGGCCAAGAGCATCCAGCGGGCCGCCATCCGCCGGGCGGAGAAATGGGCCAAGGTTCCAGATCGCGAGCTGTGGCTCATGGTCACGCCCCAGACGCTGCCGCGAACCTGCCACACGACACGCATCCGATACACCAACCGGACGGCCATGTGCCCCAATTGCGGGGACAAGATCATCCCCTACGGCAACTACCCGTGGAAGATTGATTGCTTCAAAAAGCCGTGGAAGCTGACGTGCCCCGTCTGCAAGGAAACCTATCCGAAAAACGACTTCTGGGCCTATTACCTCTCGGCCCTCGACGAGCGCGGCATCTTCCAGCCGGGCAAGGGTGACCCGAAGCTGCTCTTCAACACCGACCATCCCGACCCCAAAGACCCGCTCCACAAGTTCGCCGTCGATGACGGATACGGCTGGTATGACAAGACGAACGACCGCTGGGCCTTCGTGGCCTACTACAATTCCTGGGGGCAGTGGCGGCATATCCGCCGCGGCCTCGATGCCCTGGCCCGGGCCTATGTGCTTACGGGGGACAAGCTCTACTCCCGCAAGGCGGGAATCCTCCTCGACCGCATCGCCGATGTCTATCCCGACATGGACATGTACGACTATATCAAGAAAATGCTCTTCGAACACTCCGACGGCAGCACGGGCCTCGGGCGGATCGAGGGGTGTATCTGGGAGACGCGCAACGCGGTGGCCTTCTCGACGGCCTACGATCATGTCTTCGACGGCATGAAGGACGATCCGGAGCTGGTGAAGTTTCTGAGCACGATGGCGAAGGAATTCAAGATCGGCGACAAGAGCAGCTTCGAGGCGATCCAGAAGAACATCGAGAAAAACCTGATCCTGGAGTTTGTCAAGGGCGTCAAGGACCGCCACATCGCCGGCAACGAGGGGATGCACCAGAACGCCATGGCGGCCGCGGCCATCGCCCTCGACCGCGAGCCGCTGACGACGGAGCTGCTGGACTGGGTCTTTGCACCGGGAAAGCTCGAAAAGAACAAGGACGGCTCCTGGAACCGCACCGGCGGCAACATCCCCTTCGTGCTCATGAATCTGATGGGCCGCGACGGCATGGGCAGCGAGGGCGCGCCGGGGTATTCCTGCTGGGGTCTGACGCTGATGACGACGGCAGAGCTCCTGCGCAGCTATCCCAAGTACACGAACCACAGCATGTATCGCGACTTCCCGAAATACAAGCAGTGCTTCCTTACGCCGCTGAAGTGGTGCTGTCTCGGCCAGGCCACACCGTCCATCGGCGACTCGGGGGCATGCGGAAACTGGGGGACCGTGGGTGCGTCGCACCAGGCGCTGCTCAACGGCTACCGCGCCTATCGCGACCCCCGGCTGGCCCGAAGGCTGTACCGGAGGTACAGCAAGATACTCGATCGGCTGACCGCCGATATCTTTGCCGAGAAGCCACTGGCCCTGGCCGAGGAGATCCGGAAGATCGGCGAACAGGATTCCCCGCCCCTCGAGTGCCAGAACCTGAACGGCTTCGGCCTGGCCATCCTGCAGACGCCGCAAGCCGAGAACGGCCGGGCCATGTGGATGTATTACGGGCGCAACAAGGGCCACGGCCACCGCGACCGGCTGAACCTGGGACTGTATGCCCAGAACATCAACATGCTACCGGACCTCGGTTACCCTGAGTACGCCAGCGGCCGGCCGATGGACCGCATCTGGGAGCGAAACAGTATCGCCCACAACACCGTGATCGTGGACGACACGAGCCAGGTATCGAGCTACACCGGCCACCTGCGCCTCTTCGAGCCGGGCGAGCGGGTGAAGGTCGTCGAAGTCGAAAGCGATGGGATTTACAAAAACGCGAAAACCTTTCGCCGCCTCTCGGCGCTGGTCGATGTGTCGGAGACGGCGGGCTACATCGTAGACTTCTTCCGCGTGCGCGGCGGGAAGCTGCACCGGCAGTCGTGGCACGGCCCGCCGGGCGAGCTGAAGATCACCGGGCTGAATCTGGTGAAGCAGGCGAAGGGAACGTTCGCCGGGGAGGATGTCGAGTTCAACCAACTGCCGAAGGACTGGAAGCACGACTGCGGCTACATGTATCTCTACGATGTTCAGCGCGACAACAACCCGCCGGCGAGCTTCACTCTCGACGTCGATGCCATCGACCTCCGCAAGCGAATCAAGGAGGGCAAGGACCCGCACCTGCGCCTGACGATCCTGACCGAGACGAACGAGGTCGCCCTCGCCCACGGCGACCCGCCCCAGAACAAACGCGGCAACCCGCGCAACCTCGACTACGCCATCCTCACGCGCACGGGCGAGAACCTGGAGTCGCTCTACGTCACCGTCGTGGAACCGTACGACGCAAAACCGATCATCGACTCCGCCCGGCGGCTCGAGATCAAGTCGAAGCCGGACGGCCAGATGGTCGCTGCCGTCGAGGTCAAGCTGAAGAGCGGCCGCACGGACATCCTCATCTGCTGCGAGACGCCGGGCCGCGTTGAGCTGGCCAATGGCATTGTCATGGATGGCACGTTCGGTATGTTGTCGCTAAGGGACGGGCAGGTCGAATTCGCCAGGCTCATCGCCGGCACAGAGCTGCGCACTAAAGAACTCCGTCTGGAATGTCCGACACCGGCTCTCACCGGTAAGGTGGTCTCGACCGATACGACAGACCCGAACGACAACCGCGTCGTGGTCACGCTCGACGGGGAAGTCTCCGATGCGCTGGTGGGGAAACTGGTCGTCTTCGAGAATGACCGCGAGCAGGATGCGGCCTATCTCATCCGTCGCATCGAGCCGAAGGGCGCGAACTTCGAGATCTCCACCGGCGACAGCACCCTCATCCGCGGCTATGCCGACCGGGACGATTTTAACAGGGGATACGTCCTCAACGTCCGCGAGGGCGACGCCCTTCGCATCCCGTTGAGCGTGACGATGCAAGCAAAATAGCTGCCCTGTCCTCCGGCGGGCACGTTCTCCTTTGCTTTCCCTCCGGTCTGTGGTATCATTAGGAGAGGCATGGGTCTTGAGCAAGGCGGAACTGGATGAGCGAATTGAAAGACCACTTCACACTGAACAGCATCACCCACCACCTGATGGGCTTCGAGCCGCCGGCCGGCGCCTTCGAGCCGACCAGCGACTGGGAGATGGCCTACGGCGTCTACACGCTGGGGTCAGTCCGGCGAGGGCCGGGACACCGGACTGGGACGGTGCGCCTGCGCCGCCAGGCCGCCGGCGACGGCGCAACGCTGACCGTCAACTATGAGAAGCCACAGGCGGGGAAGACAACGTACAGGCTGACCGCCGAGCTGCATTGCCGCACGGACGCCCTCTCGACCCCCACGCGGTGGACGTGCCAGTCGGTGGCGGTGGACGCGGACGGCAAGCCCGTCCCGAACACGAGCCTGAAGAAATCGGCCGAGGCAACAGAGGGGGTCATCGTAATCACGGACGGAAAGCGCGAGCGCCGCATCCCGGTCGGCTCCGCCTACACAACGAACTGGTCCCTCTTCGACGCTGTCCAACGCCTGCCACGCAGAGCGTTCGACCCGATCCGGTTCACCTTGATCGACAATCTGGATCAGGTCAAGCCGGATCATACGTTGTCCTTCCGCACAAGTGACGAGGTGGTTTTGGGAGAGAAGAGAGTTCGGCAGAAAAAGGTGGTGGAGCTGGAGAAGGGCCGAATCCGAAAGACGCGATGGGCCAAGACAGGAGGACGGCCGGTGCGCCTGCATGCCTACGACCACCTGGGCGAGGGCGTCGTGCCGGAGGTCTATTGGGTGGACGATCCGGGGAGGCTGCTCTTCATGGTGGCGGGGTTGGAGGCCTATATTCTGGATACAAAGTCGAGGGCGTAAACTGCGAAGGGGTGTAAGATATGAACAAGTCACAGAACAATTCATTGACCGGCGCAACCCGCCGCCAGTTCCTCCAGACCACCGCCCTCGGCGCGGGGGCGCTCATGGGACGGGCGGCCTTCGGCGATGCCAAGGCGCAGCGGCCGAACTTCCTGTTCATCATCTCCGACCAGTTGGGCCTCGACGCCATCTCCGCCCACGGCTGTCCCGATGTGCACACGCCCAATATCGACCGGCTGGTGAAGCGCGGCGTGACGTTCATGGAATCGCACAGCACGAATCCCGTCTGCTCGCCGGCGCGGAGTTCCATGTTCACAGGACGGATGCCGACGGAGACGGGGGTGATCAGCAACAGCCGTCCGATCCATCCCAGCCGTCCGAACATGGGCCAGTGGTTCAGCCGGGAGGGATATGAGGCGGTCTACTGCGGCAAGTGGCACCTGCCCGGCGGCTACCCGGCCGAGATCGAGGGCTTCACCGTCCTCCCCACCGGCGGCGGCCAGGGCGCCCTCGTCGATTCCACGGTGTCCGCTTCCTGCGAGGCGTATCTGAAGAACCGAAACCGGGGCAAGCCCTTTGTCCTGGCGGCGTCGCTGCTGCAGCCGCACGACATCTGCTACTGGGCGATCCAGGCGAAGACCCTCGTCCCGGAAGAGCTGGCCTTCCCTCAGATCGCCGACCGGCTGCCCAAGCTGCCGCCGAACCACAGGGCCCGTCCCCGCGCCCCGAAGAAGCTGGATCAGATCCACTATGATGGTTTCTCCGATGCGCAGTGGCGGTACTACCTCTACATCTACTACCGTCAGGTGGAGATGGTGGACGGGGACATCGGCCGGATTCTCGATGCGCTGGAAGACTCCGGCCAGGCCGACAACACCATTGTTATCTTCACCGCCGATCATGGCGAGGGCCGGGGCCGGCACATGCTCGTGTCGAAGTGGTACCCCTACGACGAGGCCGTGAAGGTGCCCCTGATCGTCTCGTGTCCGGGGCGGATGACCGAAGGGCTTCGCGACGCGGAGCACCTCGTCTCGGGGCTGGACATCATGAGCACGATGTGCGACTACGCGGGCATCCAGCCCCCGCCGGACTGCCTGGGGCGCAGCCTGCGTCCGCTCCTGGAGCGGAGGCCGACCGAGTGGCGGGAGTTTGTCGCCTCAGAGCACCGCATCATCGGCCGGTCGATTCGGACGCCGCAGTTCAAATATGTCCGCTACGAGGGCGACCCCGTGGAGCAGCTCTTCGACATGAAGGCCGACCCGTGGGAGACGAAAAATTTATACGACAATGCGAAATATGCATCCGTGGTGAAAGATCACCAGAAGCTGCTGGACGAGTGGGAGGCGCGGCTGAAGACGGTCGAGCCCACGCCGAATATGTCGAAGCGGAGGAGGCGACGTGGGAAGAAGAAGTAGAGTCCGGGTTGCCGTGCTTGGCGCGTTCTGCTGGTCGCTCGTTGCGATGGCCCAACCCGCCGTGAAGAACCCGAGCTTCGAGATCGACAGGTTCGGCAGGTTCCCCGGCTCGGCGAAGGCCAACGGCGGGACGATCACGGGATGGACGTTCACCGGCAACGTAGGGGTCAACCCATGGTGGGACGACGCCGCCAGGCAGAAAGGGGCCAACCACACCTTCAGCGACAACGGCCGCCTCCCCCATGGACGGCAGGTGGCGCTGATGCAGAACCAATGCACACTGAGCCAAAAGGTCGCCGGCTTCAAAGCGGGGAAGAAGTATGTCGTCACCTATTCCGAAAACGCCCGCTACGGGAACTGGACGGCCGAGAGCCCGCCTCGGATCGTCGTCACCCTCGGCGGCGAGACGATTGTCTCGGAACATCCGGTGGCGCCTGTGGACAAGCGCGACCAGCGGACCCTGCCCTTCGACTTTGTTGAAAGCGCCGTCTTCACCGCCCCCCGCGACGGCGCCTTCGATCTCGTCTTCACCACCACCATCACCCACCGCGTCACCATCCTGATCGACAACGTCCGGATCAAGGAAGTAAAGTAACCGACCTGCCCCGTCGCGCAGAGCGACCGGGGCGGGTTCCAGAGGGTAGGGGGCATACGTTAATCGTTCAATGTTAGACGTTACGGTTTTGGTTATGATTAGGAGTTCGAGATGCGATCAAATGGCAAATGTCGGTCCACGAATCACTTCTGGTATCGCCTGCAGTCGGAAGGTCCATACATTGACTCGCAGCGCGACAACAAGGCGTTCGGCCATGCGGACGGCACGATTTTCCTGTCCGAAGACAACGGCCGCACCTGGCCGCACAGCATCCCGTTCCCCAACGCTCAGCACATCACGTTCAGTTGCATTCTGAAGAACGGGAACATTCTCTTCAGCACCCGCTCCAAGCTCTACCTCAGCACGGACAATCTGAAGACGGTCGAGCCCATTACGGTGAAGGACGTCGACGGCAGCGACTACCTCCCGCACACACCGCAAGACCCGGACCAGCCCGGCTGGTACTTCCACCCGCTCTCCGGTATCAACTCGTGGGATGTGAACGGTGTGGAGATGGTTGTATGGGGGAACTACTGCAACGTCCTTGGCGGCGCGTCCCCGGTCAACATCTACTACTCGACCGACAGCGGGAAAACCGTGAAGATCGCCTATGCCTTCGGACAGAATCCCCATTGGCGGGATAACGGTTCTCCGGGTGGGGGCAAGACCGGCACGCTGCTCGGCAACCCCGGCAACCCCGTCATCTGCCGCCACGTCCATTGCGTGGCCTACAACCCCGCCGAAGATGCGTTCTATGCCTGCACAGGCGACGGCGACAAACCCGAGGGATTCGAGTGCCACTGGCTGCGAGGAACCTATGACGCGGGAAAGGACGAGTGGTGCTGGAAGGTCATTGTGTCGGATCACCTGAACTCACGGTACAAAGCCGGCGGCATCAGCTTCGTTGACGGGCAGCTCTACTGGATCAGTGACTCGAACGGCCCCGAGCCGTACGACCGAGGAATTTTCCGCTGCGCCCCGGAGGATATTGCCAATCGCGAAAAACACACGCTGCTGTTCAATCCGGAGGTCGAGTCCGGGAACATGATCATTCAGGACAACGTGATCCTGGCATCGCACTGTGCGCCCGCGTCGCCGATGGCCACGGGAATCATCGTTTCTCTGGATGGAGGTCAGACGTGGGCGCAGTACGACCTCAAGGAGTTCGGCGAGCGATCGCCAACCCGCTTTCACGAGAAGAACAGTGAAGGCTGGTTCCGGATGGATCTTCGAAAGGGATGGATCGAGTACGCTGAGGTGTTGTTCATAAAGCCAAAGGAAGCGTAGGTCTCTGCCTCAACGAACCCTTCCGCCGGCTCAACGGGGTGAGCCGTGAACCCAACCGCAGTACCTGTATGGAAAGAGGTTCTGGGGGCGCCATGATGATGGAAGTGCATCCCATCGGAGGGCGGCGGCGAGACGATCGTCTCGGAGCACCCGGTCGCCCCCGTGGACAAGCGCGACCAGCGCACCTTGCCCTTCGACTTCGCCGAGAGCGCCATCTTCACCGCCCCCCGCGACGGGGCCTATGAGTTGACCTTCACCACCACCCTCACCAATCGCGTGACGATCCTGATCGACAACGTCCGGATCAAGGAAATCAAGTAGCCCGCCTCGGGCAGAGAGAAACCGTAGGGGCGGGCCTTTCCGGGGGTTACTTGGAAAGCTTCCACACGACGAAATCCGCCTTGTGGATTGGGTCGCCAACCTCAATCTCGCCGATCACTTGCTTCACGGGGATTTTCTTGGGATCATAGTACACAATGGTCCGATAGCGGTTGCGACCAACCAACCATGGATCGCATATGGAGAATATGTAACCGATGGGTTTGCCGATGCGCCTACAGTAGTCGAGAATGTATTGCAGCGCATTGGGGGACTTTCTCATGGCGTCGAAAAAGCGCCGATTCGACGTGAGCATATCTGCCGCAATGATGCGGTTGTCCGTAAAATACGCGAACCCGCCGGGCCAGTCACAGGTCAAGATCACCTGGTTGTGTATGTCGTGTTTTCGACAGTAGTTCACCTTGCTGAGCCAGCCCTGATAGTTTTCCTCCTTGATTCGATCGTTGATGAAGGACGCCAAAACCAGGAGGATTGCCGCCAGTACGGGTGGGAGAGAGAGGGACCTGAGGAAGGGAACCTCGCGCACAAAAAGGGCGACACACATGGCGCCCAAAGTCATCGGGAGCACATAGTACCAATGCCAGAAAGTGTGTGATCGAGCGAAGAGCGCTACATAGGCGAAGTGCAGAATGGACCCGCCCAGGAATACATAAATGAGGGAGTCCTTCGCGACAAAACGCCTTCGAAAAGCGACGACCGTAAGGATTGCAAAGAGGATCGGTGCGATGCCGAACACCGCCTGGTACCCGAGCAGCTCGATGCAGAGCGGCCCCTTGTGATGGTATCTCCATGTCCAGCAGATGGAAGGGAAACTGGACTTCATCCACCCGCTGATCGGCGTGAGCCCGCCGAACCAGATGAGGTTGGACAGGAGGTATGGAAGAACGGTGAGGCCGCATACAAGTGCAGAAACAACGACCCGGCGCCGATCCCCCTCGGTGACGAAGTACCACACGAAGTAGGCGGCAACAAAGAAAAGAGAGTCGAGACGGGATAGAAATACAAACGCACACAGGAGGCCGATGAGAAGATGACCGCGCGTGCTTTCGCGCGTTCCGTCGAGGGTGACCCGCGTCAGTAGGGACAGGCAGAAGTAGAAAAGATGTCCCTCCGAATAGAGCACGCGAAACAGCCACAAATACATCAAAGGAATCGAGACGAGCAGCCACGCGTTCACCCGCAATATCCTCGCCACCTTCCAGAAATTGACCGCGCCCAGGGCCAGAAGCGCGGCAGAGAGGGGAATGGCAAAGGCAGGATGGCTTAGCAGGCCGGGGCTCAGAAGCGAGACGAGCCAGCTATACAGGCTGAGCAGATACAGCCACAGGGGGTGCAGCCCGTTCGTGGGAAACAGACCGTTGAACGTCTGTTTTCCGGTGAGGGCGATGTTCTTCGCGGTCTGCAGATAAAAGTAGGAATCGTCCGCGATGAAGAATGTCGGATCAATCCACCACGGGATGCTCAGGACAACGAGCAAGCCAAGCCAACCTGCCGCCGCCCTGCACCTCCAGCGCTCCCCCCGAACCGACGGCTGATCGTCGAGAAAATTGGTTATGTTCCTCGTCAAGATCGTTCCCTTGGCCGCGAGAAATGCTCGGGCGCCCCTTCATACCCCTACCGCCCCGGGGCCTGGATGTCAAGCGAAATGGCGGCATATCCCCGCCCGCACACATCTGGATCAGACGTAATCCATCCCGTATGTCGGCAGCGGGATGGGAAAGCCCTTGCGGAGGGCGGCGGCAAGGGGGGATGCGCCAAGATCGGGTTCCTGCTCATCGGGGGGTGCGCCGAAGAGGAGCCGGGTCGCGGCGTCGGCGGCCAAGGTGATTCGGTCCGAGTCCAGGCCGAAGGTCACCTCGTCGTTTTTCGTTTCCACGAAAATAGCATCGGCCACATCCGGGCCCAGCAGCTCGGCCAGCCGCGGGCGGAAGCGGCCGAGGGTCTGCTCGAAGTTAATGACGTGGATCGTGCCGTCTGTTGCCTGCGCGCTCGGCTGGATCCCATGTGCCTGCAAATGGGCGATCAGTGGCGTGTCCCAGGCCATGGCGGTCAAAGAAACTTTCTCGACCTCCTGCAACCGGAGAAGATGGCCGACAGCGCCAGCAACGGCCCTGCGATCGCCGGCGAACTCATGCACCTCCACCATCCCGTCCCGATGCTCCTCGCGCGCGATGAGATAGGCCACTGGAGTGTCATTCTGGAGCATGATGAGCGTCCGCGCTGGCGCAAAATGGCACGAGCGTGTGACGCGAAAACGGTCCCACACGGGCTTCGGTCGCAGGACCCGGACGGGATCGAGGGCGTGGATCCGGGCGAGCTCTTCCGCCATATCGCCATCGGCCTCCACGACCTCGACATGCGGAACGGATAGGGAGTCCGCCTGGTCCGCCACGAGGGCGAAGCGACAGGCCGTACCAACAATCATGCAATGAGTGCGGTAATACAGTCCCCGCCGGCCGGATATAACGAGGAAGTCGCCGCCCGCCGTGCGGACGTTGTCGAAGACCTGGAGGAGCAGTTGCGTGGCGAGGCCCTTGCCGCGGAAGTCTTCGTGGGTGTGGACGCCGCCGATGCAGCCTGCGGAGAAGGTGCAGCCCATGCTGACGATGTCAAAGCGGTTCAGCCCCACATGGGAGCAGATTCGCTCGCCGTCGGTAAGGATCTGCATGTTGTCGAGATTGCCCAGATTGAACAGGTTCGGGTTATGGTGCATGAAGATGCCGAGGGGGAGCGTTTCGATCTTTCTGCCGCCGTACATGGCGCCGAGGGCGCCGAGTTCGTCCGATCGAAGTGGGCGGGGAGCTTCCATAACCAGTGTGTCCTCTGTGAGTTGGGCCCCGGTGCTGATGGTCACGAGGCGCGTGCGCGGCTGTTGCCGTTGCCTCCGTTCCAGTTGAGTTTTGTGCAGATCTTCTGTGCGCCTTTGAGGTTGGGTTTCATCTCGAACGCCCTGGCGAGCGCCTGCTCGGCCGACGCCATGTCGCCCATCTCATGGTATCGCTCGGCAATTTTTTTGTGAACGAAGGCCTGGTCGGCCTTGGGCAGGTTCAGGCGGAGGGCCTTTCTGTAGAATTCAATGGCCTTGAGGGGCGGCGCGGACCGTGCGAGTGCGCGGCAGTAGATGTCGCGAATGCGGTCGCGGACCTCCTCGAAGAAGAACCGGAGGCGGGGCCCCCGCTGCTCCTCTCGAAAGACTTCCTCGTAGAACTCGAGGGCCTCGGCATAGCGCTCCTGCCGTTCGTATTCCTCGCCGAGGAGGAACTTGCAGTCCAGATAGTCCTTGAGGGAGAAGAACTGGAGGAGGTCGAATTCCCCGCGCTGTTCGAGGACGGCCTCGTAGCTCTGAACCGCCCGCCTGCCATTTGCGTTGAGCAGGTCGTAGAGGATTTGCTCGGCGGCGTTGCGCTTCGGCTGGCGCTTCTGGGCCTGGTGGAACGCGAACTGGCGGTCATAAACGAACCGCCTCGCCTCGTCCATGAGGGTCTCGTAGGCCTCGGCCAGTGTGCGGAACTGCCGTGCGGCCCAGTCTTTGCGGTGGGGGTTCCGGTCCGGGTGGAAGCGTTTGGCCAGGTTCCGGAAGGATTTTTTGATGGACTCCGGGCTCGCGGTGTCGCTGACGCCGAGGATCGTGTAGTAGTTGAGCACGGTTCCAGTCCTGCAGACTGCGTTTGGCCGCCCATAAAGCAAGAACACTTTATTCTATTCGATATAACGGAACTGTCAAGTGGAAATTCGGGAGGAGTGGCCAAGGGATCTTGTGTTTTTGCTTGACTTTCGCCGGAGGTCTGTGATAGTATGTTGGCTTCGCGATTGACGGAGGAGCTATGCCTTGAGTCGGCAGCCTGTGAATCGTGGGGGCGCGGTCCCGAGGGCGACGGCGATGCGGCTGTCGCTGTATCTCCGGCGGCTGGAGCTCTTTGCCGGTAGCGATCAGGAAACGGTGTCCTCTCGGCGCCTGGGATCGGCCTTGGGCCTGACGGACGCTCAGGTGCGGAAGGACCTGGCCTGCTTTGGCCAGTTCGGCCGGCCTGGTGTGGGGTATCAGGTGCAGAAGCTGATTGCCCAGATCAAGAAGATCATGGGCACCGACCGGCGCTGGCCCACCGCGATTGTGGGCATCGGGAACATGGGGCAGGCGCTGGCGACGTATGGGGGCTTCCAGAAGCGGGGCTTTGATATTGCAGCCCTCTTCGACACCGACAGCCGCAAGGTGGGGCAGAGGTGCGCGGGGCTGAAGATTCACGGGATGGACAGGCTTCCCGATGTCGTGAAATCGCGCGGCATTAAGATCGGGATCATCGCCGTGCCGGCTTTTGCCGCCCAGGAAGTGGCCGGGCATCTGACCCGGGCGGGGGTACGGGGGATCATGAACTTCGCGCCGGTCATGCTGGCGCTGGCGGACCATATCGCGCTGCAGGCGGTGGATATGGCGATCCAGCTGGAACAGCTTGCGTTCAAGCTGAACTCGGGCGGTGCGGCGAAGAAATAGAGACGGGAGGGCCGGAGACGGTTACCCGGTGGTGTAATTGGTAACACTACAGGTTTTGGTCCTGTCATTCCAGGTTCAAGTCCTGGCCGGGTAGCCAAAAAATGGTGCGCAGTTCAGTCACTACAGAAGCCGATAGAGGCGGAATATGGACAACTTGAAGATCTTTTCCGGCAACGCCAACCTGGAGCTGTCCGGCAGGATTGCCCGCTATCTGGACAAGCCCCTCGGCAATGCCATGGTGGCCCGTTTTCCGGACGGCGAGATCAGTGTGAAGGTGGAGGAGGACGTTCGGGGGGCGGATGTGTTTATCGTGCAGCCCACGTGCCCGCCGGTGAACGACAGCTTCATGGAGCTGGTCATCCTGATCGACTGCATGAAGCGGGCGTCGGCGGAGCGGGTGACGGCCGTAGTGCCATACTACGGCTATGCGCGCAAGGACCGGAAGGACGAGGGGCGCGTGCCGATCACGGCGAAGCTGGTGGCGAACCTGATCACGAAGGCCGGCACCGATCGGGTGCTGACCATGGACCTGCACGCGGCGCAGATTCAGGGGTTCTTTGACATTCCCGTGGACCACCTTTTCGCCTCGGCGGTGCTGGGAGGATACTACCGGGACCTGAACCTGCAGGGCGTGGTGGTGGTGAGCCCCGACGTGGGCAGCATCAAAATCTCGCGGGCCTACGCGAAGCGCCTGACCGCCGGGCTGGCGGTGGTGGACAAGCGGCGCACGTCGCCGGAGAGAGCGGAAACCGGCTTTCTGATCGGCGATGTAAAGGACAAGACGGTGATCATGGTGGACGACATGATCGCCACAGGCGGTTCGATCACCTCGGCGGCGAGGCTGGTGATGGACAAAGGGGCGAAGGAGGTCTATGTCGGGGCGACGCACGGCTTGTTCTGCGGTCCGGCGGTGGAGCGACTGTCCGAGGCGCCGATCAAAGAGATTGCGGTGACCGATTCGATCCCCCTCCGCCCCGAGGCGGCGGCGATGAATACGCCGGTGCGGGTGTTGTCGATAGCGAGTCTTCTTGGGGAAGCAATGCGCCGGATTCACTTCAACGAATCGGTAAGCTCACTTTTCAACCACGAGTAAAGACGGGGCGGACTTGAGTTTTTGGAGGAAGATGACGTGTCCGAAGTTGAGACCATAATCGAAACGGAGGTCCGGGAGACAAGGGGCTCGGCGGCGGCGCGGCGGCTGCGCCGAGAGGGCAAGGTGCCGGGCGTGCTGTACGGCCATAAAAGGGCCACGGTGTCCATCGCCCTGCCCGAGAGGGAGCTGTCGTACGTGATCCGCACGGGCGTCCGCATGCTCGACATCAAAGTCGGCGGGGAGGCGGAGAAGGCCCTGATCAAGGAGCTTCAGTATGACCCGATCTCGCTCGAGCTTCTCCACATCGACCTGGCCCGTGTGGCGATGGACGAGACCGTGGTCGTGGAGGTGCCCATTGACACCTCTGGGACGCCCAAGGGGGCGGCAGACGGCGGCGTTTTAGATTTGCTTCTGAAGGAGATCGAGATCGAGTGTCTTCCGGCCAATATCCCCACCGAGATCAAGGTTAAGGTGAGCGATCTGGGGGTCGGGGAGAGCCTTTTGGTCAAGGACCTGGTTCTGCCCCCCGGGGTGAAACCGTCGGAGGAAGTGGACCCCGAGGCCATTGTGGTGACCCTCCATGCGCCACGGGAAGAGGCGGAGGAGGAGGACGAGATCGAGGAGGCCGAAAAGGCGGCCGAACCCGAGGTGATCAGCGAGAAGGAACGGGAGGAGCGGACCGAGGAAGCCGAGGAGGCGGAAGGGGACGAGAAGTAAGGTGGGCAGGGCGCGGCCTGTCTTGCAAACGGCATGAAGATCATCGCTGGCCTGGGCAACCCCGGGAGAGAATACGAGAACACGAGGCACAACGTCGGGTTTCGGACTGTGGATGAGGTGTCTCGCCGACATAGTCTTCCGTGCGGGCAGAAAAAATTCAAGTCGCTTTTTGGCTCGGGGGTGATCGAAGGGGAACGATGCGTTCTGCTGAAACCGCAGACGTATATGAACCTGAGCGGGGAAGCGATTCGGGCGGCGGTCGATTTTTTCGACGTCCCGCTTGAAGAGATCCTGGTGGTCTGTGACGACTTTCATCTCTCCCTTGGCAAACTTCGGATGCGCCGGGGCGGGAGCAGCGGGGGACAGAAGGGAATCCGCTCCATCATCGACATGCTGGGAACGGACCTGTTTCCGAGGCTGCGTGTCGGGATCGGGGACGTGACCCGCGGCGACCCGAAGGATTTCGTGTTGTCGCCGTTCCGGAGAGACGAAAGGGAGGCTGCGGAGGACGCGATCCTGCGCGCTGCGGACGCGGTGGAGACCTGGGTCCGACACGGCATTGAGGCCGGCATGAATGAGTTCAACTGACCTCGCCGCGCCGGGGGCGGGGCGCACGAAAGAAAAGACCCCATCAGCAGATATTGGAGAAGGGATTGGAAAAGTACGAAGGCATGTTCTTGCTGGACAGTTCGCGCAGTACGAAGGACTGGGAGAAGGTGGAGGCGCACGTTCAGGACATCCTGACGAAGAACGGCGCGGAGATTCAACTGTGCGAGAAGTGGGCGGAGCGGAAGCTGGCCTACGAGATCGGCCACCACCGGCGCGCCGTCTATCTCTTGGTGCACTTTTTGTGCCCCGGCCCGGCCATCGGTCGGGTTCGGCGGGCGTGCCAGTTGTCGGACGTAATTATTCGCGAGTTGATTACCGTTTATGATGAGAAGGCGACCATCGCCGTTGAGGAGGTGGAAGGCGCCGGGCGCGCTCGGACAGCGACCCCGGAAAAGAAGGAAAGCACTGAAAAACCGGAGGAGGCGAAAGAAGAGGCCGCGGAGGGAGAGAAGCCAGCCGAGGAGACCGGGGAACCGGAGCCGGCGGAAGAGCCTGAGCCTGAGAAGGCCGACGAGCCGGAGCTGGCCGACGAGCCCGATGTGGTGGAAGAGGATGAAGACGAGACGCCGGCCGAGGCCGCCGAAGAGGCCGCGTCTGAGGCGAGCAGCGCGGAGGAACCGGAGCCCAAGCAGGAAGAAAGCTAATGGCAAATCTCAACAAGGTCTTTCTCATCGGCAACCTGACCCGCGATCCCGAATTGCGCTATACCCAGGGCGGAACGGCTCTGGCCAAGTTTGGGATGGCAATCAATCGGCAATACACGAACAAGGCCAGCGGGGAGAAGGTCGAGAATACGTGTTTCGTCGATCTGACCGCATGGGGGAAACCGGCCGAGATCATCAACCAATATATGAGCAAAGGCCGGCAGATGTTTGTTGAAGGACGCCTGGATTTAAACCAGTGGGAGGACCGGCAGACGGGGCAGAAGCGAAGCAAACTGAGTGTAGTTGTCGAGAACT
>JAADGH010000035.1:8189-65888 GCA_013152475.1 Planctomycetota bacterium | reverse complement strand
CTCCGAAATATCGCGATGACGAAACAAAGCCCAGCCGGTCGCTCTTGGCCTGCTGCGCGGTGAACGACGTGCCGTGCTCGGCGTCATGGATTAACTACGGCGAGATCGAGAAGCTCTGGGGGATCCTGGACAAGTTCTGGGTGTCCGATGCGGAGTTCATCCCCCACTGGGCGCCGGGCCCTGTCACGGCCGGAAAGCCCCTCCTCGCCAGCTACAAGGGCAAAAACTACGTCCTGCTCATCATCGCGAACCTGACGAAGGAACCGGCGAGCGGCACGGTCAAGCTCGACGCGAAGACGCTCGGCATCCCAGGCCAACACAAGATCACGAACGAGTTCACCGGCAAACCCGTCAATCAACCGCTTGACGGGATCAAGATCGAGCTGCCGGCGCGAGACTATACGATCTGGTCCATAACCTGGTGACTTGCCGCGTGCGGGGCCCCGGGGTTTGTCTTTTCTCGTTCCGAGGCTCTGCCTCGGGTCATCCGTCAGGCTCTGCCTGACTCCTTTCGCAGCAAAGAGGCGGAGCCGAACGGCTATGCCGTCCCGAGGCGCCTCGCGATGACACGGCGGAGGCCATGGGGAAACTCCTGTCGGAAAACTACTTGACCCTTTGGATCGTTTCTGTTCTATTGACAATATCTTTTCGCGCTGGGCGTCTCCAGGCAAGAAATCCAGTTGTGGATTGCGGATCCGTTTCCAGGTAAGTGTCTGTAGCCGAAGAGGAGCGAAAAAATGGCACTGACCGTCTATTGTGGAATATGCGGCGCTCGATTTGAGACGTCGGAGAGCAACGCGGGGAAGGTTGGCAAGTGTGGTTCGTGCAAGACCCGTCTGCCGATTCAGCGATCCAATCCGGAGCGCCCGCAAATCCGCCTCTTCTGCCCGCAGTGCCACGACAAACTGCGCGCCTGGCCGGAGCAGGCAGGGGAGCAGATGCATTGCAGCAAGTGCCATCAGGAGATCCGTCTGCCTCTCTTGGAGGAGGACCTGGAAGAGGTCATCGATTCCGGGCAGGCAGTGGAACCCGCACCGGCGGATCTTGGCGCATTCTCCCCCGGGGCCGACAGCTTCGATCCGGCCCTGGCTGAACAGACCACCACCCTTTCTTCACTCTATGGGGAGGACGAACAGGCCGAGGCGACGGCCGGCGCCGCCAAGGCGGAGGCATGGCGTTTGAAAGGCGTGGAGCTGGTTGAGCAGGGGCGACATGCGGAGGCGCTGAAGTGCTACGACCATGCCGTTGTTCTTGCAGCGGAGGACGTCCAGATCTGGCACGACAAGGGGGCCTGCCTTGCCGACCTGGACCGGCATGAGGAGGCCCTTGAGTGCTTTGACCAGGCGCTGAAGATTCATCCCGGCTACGCGATGGCGCTGGTGAGCAAGGGCCTGTCGCTTAGCGCTCTGGGCCGGCACGAAGAGGCGTTGGCATCCTACGACAAGGCGCTCGCCATCAACCCGGACTATGCCCTCGCCCTCTACAACAAGGGCGTCGCTGTATGGCAGCTTGGCAACGAAGACGAGGGGAAGGATCTCCTGCGGAAGGCGGCATCCCTTGACGCGACGATTGCCGAGCAGCTCAAGCAGCAGGGGCTGATGTAGCCGCCTTGTCGGTCTGTCACTTCAGCGTGATCTTCAGAATCTGCCCTTCGCGCAGCGTCACCCCGCGCAACAGCCTGACAAGAGTCCTTCCGTCCCTGACCTGGCATGCCGCCTTGATCTTCCTGCCGTTCAGTATCACCGCTGCGGTGGAGGCGCGCGAGGCAAGCTCAATGCGCTGAAGGGAGAGCTTACCTTTGGCCACAGCAATCACCGCGTTCAGCTTCCCGCCCTTTTTCTCTTGAGAGAATGTTCCCCACCCAGAGGCGGTGGAGAAGAAACATCGGAAGTTCTTTTTGCTGATGACGGGGCGGAACCGGATCTCCCGATCCGTCGCGCTGTACCCGAACCCGCTCAGCGCCAGAAGGACCGACCAGCTCGCCATGGCGCGGGCGTAGTGGCTGCCGCACTCGAACTCGTTCCACGGGTTCCGGCGCAGACCGTCGTGGCGGTCGCGGACGCCCTTGACGAGGGTGAGGCCCTCCTCGACCAGACCCTCGTAAATGAGATGTGCCGCCACCTGATATTCGATGCCGGTCCATACCTCGTCGGAATACACGAATGGCAGCGCGGGTCGATTGCCTCTCGGCCAAGAGCAGAGCAGCAGCCCGGCCTCGTCGTTCAAGGCATAGATGCGCTGCACGTTGCTGAAGTCGCCGATAGGATGCCGGAAATTGTGTTTGAAGATGCTGCCCACGGCGCGCTTGACACGTTTGGGGTCGAGGACGTAGCCCAGCCCCGCCACGTGGCACGCCCACTGCCCGAGCAACTGGTCGGACAGGCAGCCCTCGCCGTACTGATACTTGACCTCGAAACCGTCGTTGGCCGGTGTCTTGGGACCGGGTGTTTCCTTGCACGAGCAACCCTCTTCGCCCTTCTGCGGCCCGCGCAGTTTCTCCGGCACCTCCAGCCCAGGCATGACCTCGACCTTCTGGACGTAGTAGTCCCCGTTCCAGAGCTCGGCGTCCATGCGCTCCCGTCCGCTCTCGTAGATCGCGTGGTATTCCCTCGCCTTGTCCTTTTCCCCGAGGTAGTTCGCCATCTCCTCTGCGGCGCGGAGGGCCCCGAGGTACATGGCCCCCATCATGGTGTTCGGCCCGTAGAACTCGATGTCGTAGGTGTTGTGCTGGCAGCCTTCCATGACGCCGTCCCGGTTCGGGTCCCAGCCGTTGGGTTGAGTCCAGGCGAAACCGAGGGCGCGTTTCAGATTGGGCCATATTTCCTCCAGGAAGGCGTCGTCGCCGCTCAATTGCCAGTCTCGGTAGGCGCGGATGACCGCGCCCATCTGCCCGTCGGCGCAGGCATGGAACCGGCGCATCCGCGTGTTGGCCGGCATGCTGGTGCGAAACTGCATGTGGCCGTCGGCGGAGGTGGAGTTCAAAAATTCGTTTCTGCGAATTGAACGCTCCAGCGTGGGGAAGAGGAAGGCCAGCGCCTGCTCGTAGTTCCATACGTGCATACACGTCCCCGCGCAGCAGCCCACATTATCACTGCATCCTTCGTAGCCGTAAAACTGCCCGTCGGCGAGGCGGATACACGTGTTGGAACGGATGATGGATGCCTGGCTGGTGACCGCGTCGAGAACGCAACCTGGAAGCGTGGAGCGGATGATGGCGCCGTGGAACTCGCGGGTTCCCCTCGTCAGACGATCCATGTTGTCGGCCGCGTAGGTCGCCGCGTCCCACGCATCGGCGAATTGAACGCCCGCATACGTACGGCAGATGATTCCTTCGGTCCAGGATTTCAGGAACGGGAAGTGCCATGCGATGTAGGCAGGAATGGTCATGCTCTCCCCCGGCGCGATGGTGGCGCGCATGGCCATGGCGCCGACCTCTGGCTTTTCCGTTCCGCCGGAGGGCTTGACATCGGCGTCGAACTCGCTTTCGATCACGGATTCCAGCCTGCCATCGTCGGCGAAATCGTCCCAGAGGATATGGCAACTGTCCCACCAGCCGCCGCGGTAGAGCCGGGTTTGGACATCGGTCTTCGCCCACGGCGTGCAGAGTGCTGCGGTGCCGAAGTTCGGATCGTTCGGGTCGAGATCGGGCGCCGAGAACCACAGGCCATGGAGGAGGGCGTCCCGCCGGAATTGGTTCAGTTTTTCCGGGAACGGGTTCGTCGGGACACCGATGTCCTGCCAACCGATGGGGTTCTGCATCGTGGCCATCAGAGAGACCTCGATGGGCGTCTTCGTCGGATTGTGGAACGTCCAGTTGAAGATGGCGACGGGGATGGAGCTGTCCTCGACGTTCAGCGGGATAAACGGGTTGAATGCTTCGAGGCGTGCCTGGACCGGAAGCTGCTTGTCCTGGAACTCGATCCATGCGAAGGGGTATTCGCCCCTGAAAACCGCTTCGTCCAGGCGGGCAACCCCCTGCAGGCCGGTGCGGTCGAAGCCGTGGCTGCCGTGGTAGGGGGGAAGGATCTTTCGCTCGAGGATTTTGGCGGTAGGCTTGTCTCCATCGGGTTTCGCCCAGACGGCGAAAAAGGTCATGGGCAGGTTCTTGCCCTTCGCCGGGCGGTTGAAGATTTCCCAGTCGCGCAGGTTGCCGCGCCCGCCGAGTGAGATCGTCCCCGTTCCGATGCCGCCGAGGGGGAAGGCAACCTGCGCGAGATGGTCGCCGGTGAACAGTCTCACCCGCCCATCATCAAAAAGTCCTCTTTTCGGGAAAGTGAGAGATTTCTTTCGAGCCATGACCGCTTCCTTCATTCCTGAAGTCATGTCAAATTACAGCCGCAGAGGGATTATTGAGATTGCCCTTGCTCGTGTCAACCTCAAACTCTCGAACCGGGCACTTCACATTCCCGTCGGCATCGGCTATAATCCGGGCCTTCTGTGCGTGAGAACAATGTTGATTAGGACGGGACGATGATCATCGACCTGATTGAGAATTGGCGCGATTGTGTTTGTCTCCTTCCGGGATTGGAGGCGGGGTTCAGGTTCATCGCTGAAACATTTAGCGCGTCGATGGGAGACGGACGATATGAACTCCCCGATGGACAGGGATACGTGAACCTGGAGAGCTACCGAACGTTGCCCGCCGCCGAACGGAGGTTCGAGGCCCACAGAAAGTATGCCGATATCCAGGTTGTCGCGTCCGGCGAGGAGATGATTGAGTGGTTGCCTGTATCCATGTTGGATGTGGAGGAGGCCCACTCGGAAGATCGCGACGCGGGATTCTATCGGGGCGCCGGCGATGCGACGCGTCTGCATCTGGTCCCGGGATGTTTTGTCGTGTTCTTTCCCGGCGACGGGCACAAGCCGGGGTGTTGTGTGGCCGGACCAATGGACGTGCGCAAGATCGTGGCGAAGGTCAGGCTGTAGGCTGACAAAAAAGAGCACGCGCCGGGAACGACGCGTGCTCTCGTATTCACATCAAAGATACCGAATCAGGTCTTGGGATTCGGCTCCACCCTCTTCTTGGGTTTGAGCGGGGCGGCTTCGATCGGCGCAATCGGAGGCAGGGATTCCGGCTTGTACGGCTTGATTTCGACGCGGCGGTTCTTCGCCTTGCCCGACGCCGTGGCATTGCTGGCCCTCGGCCGGTTCGGCCCCCAGCCGACGACGTGGATTTTGCTGCTGGACAGGCCGTTCTTGACGAACTCTTGATATACGGACAGGGCCCGCGCCGCTGAGAGGTGGTGATTCGAGGCCCACCCCGAGCGCTTGATCGGGTCGCTGTCTGTGTGTCCGTCGATGCGGACATTCAGACCGGCCTGCTTGATCGCCTTGGCCACTTTGCCGAGGACTTCTTTCCCATGCCTCTTGAGCGTGGCCTTGCCCGAATCAAACAGTACTTCGGCCGCGATGGTCAAGCCTTCGTCCGTCAGCTCCACTTCCTTGGGGAGTGTGCCGAGCTTCCTCAGCTCAGCTACCGTCTGGCCAAGGTCCTCCGCGACGGCCTTTTCCCTGTCGAGCGCGGTCTGCGCGTTCGCCAGTTTCGAGTTCGCATCGTTCAGTTGTTCCTGCAGCCGGCGGTAGTTGTCCTTCAGATCATTGTATTTGCCAACCGACACACAGCCCTGCGCGACAACAAACACCAAACCAAGAACGACAGCCTTTACGACCCACCCGGTTTTTGGCATGCCCTATTCTCCTTTCAAGATCGAATCTCTTGTCAATCCGGCTCATCGCCGGGGATTTACTTGAACAACCCAACAAACTGATCGATGAGTGGGTTCTGGCTTGTCATAAGCCAATAGCCCCCCCAAAGCACCGCGCCAAAGGCCATCGCCACCGTGGTCAGAACCAATCCGATCAGCGTGGCTACACCTTCGGGTTCGACATCCTCGAAGGCCATGGCGCCCGCCATGCCCGGTGCGATGCCTCCGCCGGGTGCAAACGCCGATTCCGCCGTGGAAATGTCATCCTCCACGGCCTCGAGGGCGACGGTTGCGCTGTCCTCCGCATCCACCACATCCATGGGTACCGTGCCGATGTCGGTGGCTTCGGCGGGTTCGAGACCCATCGTCTCCTCCGCCGTCGAGGGCTCCAGGCCGCTCGTTTCGGCGGTGGTCACCGCGTCGGATTCAGCGCTGCTCACCATCTGATCCAGCGCGGCCGACTCGTCATCCTCGACCACCTCGAGCAGGCCGCTCGATAGGTCGATGTCCGCATCCGGCCGGGCCGGCTCTTGGACCTCGTCCAGGTCGATGGCCTCAAGGCCGTTCATCACCTCGGTCTCGCCGCGGCCTTTCCCTTCTTCCAGGACGGTGGGCGCCTCGCTGTCTTCATCGAGGGACAGCAGTGGGTCCGCCTCCGGCAGGTCGAGGGGCAGCACCGAGGTCTGATCGGAGTCGTCAAGTTCTGAATCCACCGATTCGATCTCCACCTCGCTGCTTTCCTCGTCCGTGTCACCGGCTGCGCTGGCAGAGGGAAGGACGATCGTCGCGTCGGTCTCGGACTTCTTGCGGAGGTTCTCGATGTCCTCCGCTCGAAACATCGTCTCCCCCCCATGCCGGTACATACGCAACTCGCCTTCGCTGACAAGGGCATTGAGCTGTTGTGGAGTCATGTTGAGCCGTCGTACGGCCTCTTCGCCCGTCAGAAACTCCTGGTCTTCCATATCGGATCACCCCCTCCATTTCGACAAAATGGGGTATGCTAATATGTTGGTAGGTGTATTATACATTCCCCCCCATGTCGTTGCAAGGTTTTTTTTGCACAAATTTCCCCCTGCCACACCTCAAATCCCGGCCGCTTCGATTGATGCCGCGATTTCCGCTTCTGGCAGAATCAGGCGCGAGACCGTGATCTCCGGCGCTCCGCAGGAGACGTGCGAGAGCATCTTGTTATAGGCCAGCCCGGCGAGTTCCTTGAGGTTCACGATATCGGCGAGGTTGTATTCCAGCATCCGCCTCAGCGCTCCGACGTCGCCGCGTTCGTATTCGTGCCAGAGCCGGGCCGCGTCGAAGCCGTCCATCCCCCGGATGTGCTTGCGTCGTTCGATGCCGACCTGTCCCTCGATGTCTTTCAGACCCCCTTGGTAGCCGAGCCGATGGAAGACGTAGCGCAGATCGAGATGGAGCGGCGGCAGTTGAATATCGGGGAACCACGCCCGGATGAAGGGCAGGTCGAACGTGGCGCCGTTGTAGGTCACGATCATCTTGTAGCCGAGGATTTCCTGGCGGAAGCTGTCCAGGTTGAACCCCTTGACAAAGAGCCTTGGTGTGGATCCGTCGTAGAGACCTATGCAGGTGATGGGGAGGTACCCGGAGGGCAGGCCGGTCGTTTCGATGTCTATAAAAACGCACGAGTGCCGGAACGCCGGATACGCACGCCACGCCTCCCGGGAGGGGAGACAGTTCGCGAAGAATCGCGCGTCTCTTGCTTCCAGGGCCGACACGGACTGGGCGATCACATCCAATGCGTGTTGCCTTTTCAACTCGGGCAGGGGGAGGAAATCGCGTCGGCCGAGGAAGTCATCCCATGTGTGGATGCCTGCCTGCCAGATCGTTCCCTCTGTCTTCCTGCCGATTCCGTGGATGTGCAGGAAGGTGCGTTTTAGCATGCTCATTGCGGATACGGAGTCGCCTCCGGCTTGCCTTGGGTCGTGATCTTGATCACGCTGCCGTGCCTGTGCGGCGGCTTGTCGGGAAGGCCGGAGATCCACATGCGCACATCGCTCGTCCTGGTCTTGAGCCTGCGTTTCGTTCCCAGGAGCTGCGCGGAGCGCACTTTGTTCTTCAGGCCGGCCGTGACGAACTCTTTCCCCGGCCAGGACTTCGACATGTGGATGTAGAGGGCGTTGCCCTTCGTTGTGACCCGACCGTAGTTGGTCCACTGTAGCGGGTGCGACGTGCAGCCGTAGATGGATTCGCTGTTCACCTTCATCCAGTCGCCGACCTCCTTCAGGCGCTTCACGCTCTCGGCGGGGATCGTTCCGTCCGGCTTCGGGCCGACGTTCAGCAGCAGGTTGCCCCCGCGCGCGACCACGAGGGTGAGTGTGTCGATGATCTGCTGTGTGGATTTGTAGGGGCTCCGTTTGGCGTAGCCCCAGTTTTCGTTCATCGTCAGACAGAACTCCCACGGCCGTCCGGCCTGGACATGGCTGAGGTGCTGCTCGACGGTGGAGAAATCCTCCGGCAACCGGGAGCGGTCGTTGATGACAATATGAGGCTGGAGCCTCCGGGCCATGGCGTTCAGTCTCTTCGACTCCCATCCAGCGGCGTCGTAGGGCCCGGGGCCGTCGTACCACAGCAGATCCACCTTGCCATAGTTCGTGCACAACTCCCGCACCTGGCCATGGATATAGCTGAGGAATCGTTTGTGGTCCGTCATGCGCCCCTCCTGGAGCGCCAGCCAGTCGGGGTGACCCCAATCTTTCAGGGAATAGTAGAACCCGACCTTGAGGCCGTGCTTCCGGCACGCCGCTGCATATTCCGCGACCAGGTCGCGTTTCGCGCCGGTCTTTTGGGCCGTGAAATCGGAGAGCTTGCTGTCCCACAGGCAGAAGCCGTCGTGGTGGCGGGTGGTCAGGACCATGTAGCGCATGCCGGCCTGGCGGGCCAGTTTGGCCCATTCGTTGGGATCGTACCGGGTCGGGCTGAACCGCTCGGCCAGCGGGCGATATTCCGCGAAGGGCGTTCGCTCCCGGTTCATTACCCACTCGCCCCGGGCGAGGAGGGAATAGACGCCCCAGTGGATAAACATCCCGAAGCGCGCCTCGGCGAACCATCGGATTCGATCTTCATACGGCACGATATCTCTCTTGGCCATGGGGGATCTCCTTGTGGTTCAATCGGTTTTCAGCGGGATTACCATGTTTCACGTTCGCGTTGATGTATCGAAGCCGCCCGGTCCATCGGCGGCGGCGAAGAGGTGCGTCGGCTTTCCGTCGCGGACCTGGATCGGGGGCCGCTCCAGGTGGTCCTGCATCGTGGTCGCGCCGTCGTCCCACTTCACCGTCAGGGAAGAGGCCTTCGGTCGGCGGGTCGGACACGGTCCAGCGCGGAATGAATGCCGACTCGCGCCTTGCCGCAGATGCCGCCGCGCAGGCTGTCGGATGCGGGTTACGAATTCAAGCCGCCCCGTCTTGAAGCGGCGCTTCACGGTCTTATCCCTTGTCGTAATGGACCAGGGAGTGGACGTTGTATTTGCTGAGCTTCTCGCGTCCACTGAGGAAGTCAAGCTCGATGACGAACCCGGCTCCGATGATCTCGCCGCCGAGGGACTCGACGAGGTCGCAGCAGGCCTTCATGGTGCCGCCCGTGGCGAGAAGATCGTCGATCATGAGCACCTTCTGGCCTGGCTTGACGGCGTCGATGTGCATCTCGACGGTATCGGTCCCGTACTCCAGATCGTATGTGGCGGACTTGGTCTTGTAGGGAAGCTTCCCCGGCTTGCGAATCGGCACGAACCCCGCCCCGATCTCGAGGGCGACGGGCACCCCGAAGATGAACCCGCGCGACTCGATCGAGCAGACCACGTCTGCGCCGCAGTTCTTGTAGTGGTCCACGAGCTGCGCCACCGACTGCTTCAGGCCCTCCGGGTCCTGAAGGAGCGTGGTAATGTCATAGAACAAAATGCCCTCTTTCGGAAAGTCCGGAACCTCTCGGATCAGATCACTCAACGCCGCCATTTTAGATTTCTCCTCGGTACAAGTGGTTGGTTTTCGGTAGCGTCTATCCCTCCTCCGTCATGATCGTGCTGAGTTTACGCAGGGCCTCGTTCTCGATCTGCCGGACCCTCTCGCGGGTGAGTTTCAGCTTGCCACCGATGTCCTTAAGTGTCAGGGGCGTCCCGGTTTCGAGGCCGAAGCGCATCCGGATGACGTTGCGTTCGCGACGGGAGAGGGAGGCCAGGGCCTTTTCGATCTTCTCGCGATCGGAGGCCGCGATCAGCTCGTCTTCCGGCATCTTGGCCTTTTCATCCTCCAGCACCTCGTGGAGGAGCCAGAGCATGTCGGAATCGAGCGGCTGGGCGGGGGATTTGGATGCCTTGACGGCGTCCTGGATCAGCTCGGCGCGCCGGTCGGAAAGATCCATCTCCTCCGCCACTTCCTCCCAGGACGGCGAGCGGTCCAGCTTGTCGGAGAGCTCATGGTACTTGCTCTTCCATTTCGAGATCATCTCGACCATGTAGGCCGGGATGCGAATGGTCTTGACCTTGTTGGTCAGGGCCCGGCGGATGGACTGGCGGATCCACCATGTGGCATAGGTGCTGAACCGGCAGCCGATCTTGGGGTTGAAGCCCTCCACCGCCCGCATGAGGCCGATGTTGCCCTCCTCGATCAGGTCGAGGAGCGACAGGCCCTTGTGCACGTAATTTTTGGCGATGCTGACGACCAGGCGCAGGTTCGCCCGGATCATTTTATCGCGGGCCTTCTGATCTCCCTTCGCCACGCGCTTGGCGAGGTCTTTCTCCTCCTCCGCCGTCAGCAGAGGGACCAAGTTGATCTCCCGGAGATAGGTCTCCAGGCCGCTCTCGGCTCTCGATCGTTTCGGCATGGCCTCTCACTCACCGTGTCGATTCAAGCCACGATAGCGTCCCCACGTCAGCAACGCGGCGCCCGGCTATTGGGGCTCCGCCTTTTCCTCTTCGGCGGGTGGAATCGCCTCCGCTTCGGTTTCGCCCTCCGGCGCCTCCTCTTCCGGGGCGGCGGCTTCCGCGGCCGGTTTTTCCACTACGACCGGCTCCTCCGCAGGCGGCTCAGGCTGCTCTTCCTCCGCGGGCGGGGCCTCGGCCTTCGTCACGCCCGTTTCATCCTCTGGCGCGCCTTTCACGGTCCGCAGGCTCAGGCCGATCTTTCGCTCGATCGGGTCGACCTTAATGATACGAACGTTCACCTCGTCGTTGATGTTGACGACCTCCTCCGGCGTCTGCACCTTCCTCTCGGACAGCTCCGAGATGTGGAGCAGGCCCTCCAGACCGTTCTCCAGCTCGACAAAAACGCCGAAGCTGGCGATCTTCGTCACCTTGCCGTGTACGACGTCGCCCACCTTGTACTTGCTGGGGATATCGCTGTCCCACGGGTCGGGTTGCAGCTGTTTCAGACCAAGAGCGACACGCTTCTTTTCTTGATCGACGGAAAGGACGATGACCTCCACCTTGTCGCCTTTCTTTACGATCTCCGACGGGTGGGTCACCTTCCGTGTCCAGGACATGTCGGAGAGGTGCAGCAGGCCGTCGATGCCCTCTTCGAGCTCGATGAACGCGCCGTAGTTCGTCAGGTTGCGCACGCGGCCCTTGATCTGTGTGTTCGGCGGGTACTTCTGCTCGACGAGCGTCCACGGGTTCAGCTCGGTCTGCTTCATGCCGAGGGAGATCTCCTGCTTCTCCTTGTTGATGCTGAGGACCACGACCTCGATCGTGTCGCCGATGGCTACGACCTCCGACGGATGGTTGATCCGCCGCGTCCAGGACATCTCGGAGATGTGCACCAAGCCCTCCACGCCGGTCTCCAGCTTTACGAACGCGCCGTAGGAGGTGACGTTCACTACCTGGCCGGTCGTGCGAGAGCCAACGGGGTATTTCGTCTCGATGTCTTCCCACGGGCTCGCGGTCAACTGCTTCAGGCCGAGGGCGATCTTTTCCTTCTCCTTGTCCACGTTCAGGATTTTGATCTCGATCTCCTGATCGATGGCGACCATCTCCGACGGGTGGCTGATCCGGCCCCAGCTCATGTCGGTGATGTGGAGCAGACCGTCGATACCGCCGAGGTCCACGAACGCGCCGAAGTCGGCGATGTTTTTCACGACGCCCTTGCGCACCTGGCCCCCCTCGATGACGGCCATGAGCTCCTTTTTGCGCTCCTCGCGCTCCTCCTCGATGAGCTTGCGGCGCGAGACGACGATGTTGCGCCGGCTTTCGTCGATCTTGAGGATTTTGCACGTCACATCGCGGCCCACCCAGTCGCCGATGTCGCCCGGCCGGCGGATGTCCACCTGCGAGGCCGGCAGAAAGACCGGGACGCCGATGTCCACCAGCAGGCCGCCCTTGATCTTGCGCGTGACCCCGCCGGTGACCACATCGCCCTCGGCGTGCTCGGCAATGATCTTCTCCCAGCCCCGGATGCGGTCGGCCTTCCGCTTGGAGAGGACGATCAGCCCGGAGTCGTCCTCGACGGCCTCGAGCAGCACCTCGACCTGGCTCCCCGGCGCCACGTCCTCCTGGCGCCCGAACTCGTCCAGCGACACGATGCCTTCGGACTTGTAACCGACATCGATAACGACATCGTTTCCGCTGATCTCAAGAACTCGTCCGGTAAGGATGGACCCCACCTCGAAATCCTTAATCGACTGCTCGATGTCCTTCGTAATGTCCGTGCCGCCATGCTCCTGCAGGATGGCCTGGACTTCCTCTTCGACCTCCTGGAGATCGATGTTATGCTGCTCCAACAGATTCTTGTCTACCATAAAATAGTTCCTCCACGCAGCCCACTTCAGCGCCGGGCTGCTTCACGCTTCCGGTCCCTCTTTTCAAAGAGGAACCGCTGCAAGGCCGCCATTCGGTCCGTGATGATCTGCGCCATCTCTTCCTCCGACATCGCCGCCTGCTGGGCGTACGAAATCGGCGGGCCGAACGCCACCTTGATCGGAAAGGGCCTGCACAATACCTTGTGACGGGGCCAGGCCTCGAAAGCCCCGTCGATCACAGCAGGGACAATGGGCGCCTTTGCGTGGCGCGAAATCAGCCCCACTCCCTTCTTGATGGCCGAAATTCGGCCGTCTCTCGTTCGCGTGCCTTCGGGAAAAATGACCAGCACTCCGCCATTGCTCACGCGCCGAATCGCTTCGCGAATGGTTGCCGTGTCAATTCCCTCCCGCCTTAGCGGGAATGCATTCAGAGACCGGATCAGCCATCGAAACGGCAAAAACCGAAAAAGCGAGTCCCTCGCCATATAATTCAGCGACCTCGGCAGGCCGACCCCGACCAACACCGGGTCGAAAAAACTCTGGTGGTTCGACGCGATGACAACCCCACCCGACGCCGGCACCCTCTCGCGACCGTAGACGCGGAGCTTGAACACGACAATGAAGAAGATCCGCAACATCGTCTGGCACACGATATACCAGGATCTCTTTACCCGTTCGATGGCCCCCCTCCTTCTCGAACCTTCTTCTCGATCAGGTCCACGACTTCGTCGAAGGTCATGTCCGATGTATCCACATACTCCGCATCATCGGCCTTGGCCAGCGGCGCCACGTCGCGGGTCAGGTCTTTTCGGTCGCGCTCTTGGACCTCCCTCATGACCTCCTTCAGCGGCGGGGGAGGCGGCGTCTCGGCCAACTGCCTGTGTCGCCGCTCCGCCCGAACCTCCGGCCGTGCGTCCAGGTAGATCTTCCTGTCCGCGTTGGGGAAGACCACGGTCCCCATGTCCCGCCCCTCGGCCACGCAGCCCTGCACCCCGAAGGCGCGTTGCAGTTCCCACAGCCGCTCGCGGACTTGGCGCGACCGCGCGGCGTAATACGTCTGCCGGGTCACCGCCGGATCGCGGATCTCGCGGGTCACATCGCGCCCGTCCACGATCGCGCGGCCGTCATCAAGAAGCTCCAAATGCATCGCGTCGGCAATCCGCCGGAGCTCCTGCTCGTCTTCGAGGTCCACCCCATTGTCGAGCGCCTTCCATGTGACGGCGCGGTACATGGCCCCTGTGTCGAGATAGCGCAGGCCGAGCCGTTGGGCCACGGCCTTTGCCACGCTGCTTTTCCCGGCGCCGGCAGGTCCGTCAATCGTTACGATCAATCGAGCACGCCACACCTATCGAGTCCCTTGACCACATACAAGCACAATAGTGTAGCACAGAGGTTCGGCGCATGACAAGTATTTTTTCCGTCGGTGCGCGCTCCCTTGACACCGCCGCCCACTTACCGTACGCTGAAAAAGTGTGGAAAGACGTTGTGCTCGAATGAGGCGCATGGCGATGAACGCGCCGTCGCATGGTTTTCCGCAAGTCCCTGTGTCAAGGACATGATTCCGATCCACGACGTCGGCTGTTCCCTCCGCGTGGGACGCGAGGTGAAGAGCGTCGGCCGCGTCCCGCAGGAGGAGGCGCTCGAGTTCACCCTGAAGGACGGCCGCGTCGAGTTCACCGTGCCGAGGGTCGACGGGCATCAGATGGTGTGCGTGGCGTTTGCGTGAGAAGAATGTCTCTCGCAAAGCTCGCAAAGGACGCAAAGAGAGGGTGCAGCTACAGATAAACACGGATGAAATGTAGGGCGGGCGATCCGACCTCTGCATGACTTGGGAAGATGCGATGGAAGAGAGAACGTTCCGCAAGCTCAGACCGTTTCGCAAACTCAAAGCCGAGATTGGTAATCGGCGATTTGTGATTGAGGAGGATCTTCCGGACATTGGATGGTATCTGTACGTCTTCGAGGGCGGGCGTTGTGTCGCCGATCATCTGCAAGATACGCTCCAAATTGCGAAACGCCAAGCGCTAGATGACTATGGCGTTCCCTTGGACGCTTGGCGCGGGTGCCACATGACCAGAAACAAACACGAACCTTTTCTGAGAGTGCTTGAGGTCGCCAAGGATGATCTTGGGCGATACGCCAAGATCGAGGTGACACTTGGCGGCCGAACACGTACCATCCGGTGGGGCCTCGACTCGACGACCTACCGGGGTATGAGAAAGGCGTTCACGACTCGCCTGTTTGACTCAATGTCGGGCGCGAAGTACGAATACTACCTTCTGCTCGGCTACGGCGGAAGAGACGTCGACGGCGAGCCGCGGCCTTTCGCGGTGCTCGAAACCGTTCAAGCACACAACCGCAAGAACATCGAATTCCCGTGTAGTGAGCTTCTTGTCGGCAACCTAAAATGGTTCCGCAATGTTTCGTCAGTGGATGACCTGGACGATGTCGACTGGGAAAAGTTTGAATCTGGCTGATAAGATTGTCCACGAACGTCATTCCCGCACAAGCGGGAATCCACGAGTGGAAACGGATGAAGATTGATGGTGGGGCAAGGCTCACCCTACATGAACTTGGCGTCCTTCGCGTCTTTGCGTGAGGAAAAATCTTAGGAGATAAACATGCTACCCCGCGAACGTGTTTTCGCTGCGCTGGAACATCGCGAGCCCGACCGCATCCCCTGGGGCGAGCACAGCATCGACTACAATGTCTATGAAGACATCCTTGGCAGGCCGACCTGGGTGCAGTCGAAGATGAAACAGACCCAGGGCTACTGGGACGGCCGACGTGACGAGATCGTCGAAAGCTATAAGCGCGACCGACTCGACCTCATCCGCGCGCTGGAGATGGACATCGTCTTCGTCAGCCGCGTGCCGCCCAAGGGCCACCATCCGGAGCCGATGGAAAAGATCGACGACGTGACCTATCGCGACAAGGCGGGCAATCTGCACCGCATCTCCGCCACGACGCACGACCTCATGCCCTACAAGGTGAGCGAGGAGAACACCCAAAACTACAAGCCGCCCACCGTCGAGGGCATTCAACAGCAGATCGACAAGCTCGACGACCAACCCCTCGGCGACCCGAACGCGTCGGACTGGGAGTTCGTCCACCACGCCGTGAAGGAGATGAAGGGCACCCACTTCATCATGGTGATGTGCGGAGACCTCGGCTTCCCCGTCTTCGGGCCGACGGAGGAGGAGCGGTGGATGAGCCTCGCGCTCTATCCCGAGGTGTGCGAGAAACTGGCCGAGCTGCGCGGCCGTCAGATGATCCGCGAGGTGAAGCTCCTGGCCCAGCTCGGCGTCGACGGCATCATGCCCTGCGGCGACCTCGGCAGCAGCACGGCGCTCATGGCCAGCCCTGACATCTATCGCAGGATGGTCTTCCCCTGGCACAAGGCGCACTGCGAGGAGGCGCACAAGCACGGGCTGAAGGTGCTCAAGCACTGCTGCGGCCACACATGGCCCATCATCGACGAGCTGGCCGACGCCTACGACGCCTACGAAGGCATCCAGGGCACGGCAGGCATGGACATCGGCAAACTGAAGGAACGGGTCGCCGGCAAGCTCTGCCTCTGGGGCGGCATCTGGCACGAGCACATCATCCTCGGCACGCTTGACGACATCCGCGCCGACGCTCGTTACGCCTTCGAGCATGCCGCGCCCGGCGGCGGCTACATCATGGGCTCGTCCCACTCCCTCGCCGTCGATGCGAAGAAGGAGAACATCCTGGAGATGAAGCGCTGCCGGGATGAGTGGGGGACCTACCCCATCGATCCGGGACGGTTTGTGTGATGGTCGGCCAGAGGCCCCACCCTACGTCAGAAGAGGAGAGATATGTCTGCCAAAGATTACATTGTCGTCGTCCAGTGCCACATCGTGAAGGAGCGTTGCCCCGGGTACCTCTGCGAGCAGGCATTCCACGCGAGGGAGGGCCGGTTCCTTGAGTATGCAAAAGATGACAACATTCGCTTCCTCCCCATCACATGCGGCGGGTGCTGCGGGCGGGCCGTGCATCGCAAGCTGGCCAAGCTCAGAAAGATGATCAAGAAGAAAGAAGGCATTGAGCAGGACAGGATTCGGGTGCATCTTTCCTCCTGCATCTCGAACGACAATTCTCACGCCCCGCCGTGCCCGCACATAGACTACCTGAAGACGCTGATCTGCGACAAGCTCGGCCTCGATCTGGTCGAAGGGACCGTGCTGAACAAGGAGGCCGCCGAACGGCTTAAGAAAGAGTTGTACGGTGACCGCCCGCAGGACCCACCGGATACAGACGGAGAATCAGCATGACATCGAAGGAACGAGTGCTCACCGCCTTCGCCAACCAGGAACCCGACCGCGTGCCGATCAACTATTCGGCAAACCCCGGCATCGACTGCCGCCTGAAGGAGCATTACGAACTCCGCCCGGAGGATGGCGAGGGCCTGATGCGGGCGCACGGCGTCTACTGAGTGAGTATGCGGGAACGTCGTCATTCCGCTTTCTCCCCTTACCGTGCGCCGTTGTGCGGCGATCCCTCCCTTGGCGGCAGCCGCCAGAGGTTTTCGTCCCGGATGCCGACGCGGTCGAGCATGTCCTCGGCCGTCTCGAAGTCGGTGTCGTACGTCGCCGAGTGACAGTCGGACCCGACACACAACCGGACCCCCTGCGCCTTCAGGTCGGCCAGGTAGTCGAGGTATTGCTCCTTGAAGTGTTGGGGATACCGCCGGTTCAGGAGATTTGCGCTGATATTGATCTCCACGACGGTGTTGCGTTCAATGCACGCAGCGGCGAACTCGTCGTGCAACGATTTCGGAATGTGGCCGAAGTCGTCGAACCACGGCTCGGCAGTGAAGCGGCCGTCGTCGTCCTGCCAGTGCCCGTGCCACCACCACGGATGGGCGACGATATCCACGAGGGGGTGCGTAGCGAGGAACATGTTCTGCCGGTGGTAATCGCGGATGACCGCCTCGCGTTCCAGCGGGACATACATGGGCCAGTGCGTGCCGGCCACGACATACTCGATGCCATAAGCCTTGATGTGCTCATCGGTTAGGCCGATTGCGAGCGGCGCGCCGGGCGGGCCGCCCTTGCGCAGGCCGTAGACGGGCCGGTCGTACTTTCCCGTGGCGATCTCATCGAGCTCCCACTGGGACATGCAGCTCACCTCGACGCCGAAGTGAAAGCGCGGCGAGGGCGCGTTCGCCAGGTACTCCTTGCGCGACGCGGCGAGGTCGGGCAGGTTGAAGGTCGAGTGGATGTGATCGGTGAGACCGTAGTCGCGAATGCCCTTCTCCTCGGCGGAGCGGACGAGCTCCGCCACCGGCAAGGCGGCTGAGTCGCAGGAATTGCGCGAGTGAATGTGCCAGTCGGAGGTAAGGCTCATCGGCACACCTTCCGCGCCAACTCGTAGATCGTATCGTACGCCAGCGTCAGCTCCTCGATGGTGCAGTGGTCCTGGACGTAATGAGACGTGTTGAACAGGAGATTCCCATTCGCGAATGTTCGCATGACGCGCTCGATCTCGGACGTGAGAAAATCCGGCTTGCCGAAGCCGATGGTCGTCTGGACATCGAGGCCGCCGATCAGGACAAAGTCGCTGGCATACTTCTCCTGATACAAGGCGTAGCTCATCCCCGCCGACTCCTGCCACGGGTGGAAGGCGTCGAAACCGAGGTCGATGATGCCGTCGATCACCGACATCACATTGCCGTCGCTGTGCAGGCTCACGAAGGCCCCGCGCGCCTTGACGGCGTCGCAGGTGATCTTGTGATACGGGTGGATCAGCCGCCGCCAGACCTCGGGGCTGAACATGAGTCCGTTCTGCGCGCCCCAGTCGTCGGAGACGTGGATCATGTCGATGCCGAGGTCGAGGCAGTTCATCGCGAAGGCGCGGTTCCATTCGGCCTGGCGGCGGTAGACCTGGTGCAGCTCGTTCTCATACAAGAGCAGATGGCAGAGATGGTTTTCAATCCCGAACGGGCCGTTCAGGCATTCGAAGATGCCCGGCGTCTGGACATAGACGAACCGCCCGCGCTCCTCCTTGTGGTGGCGGACCTGCTTTTTGATGTCGTCGTAAGCGTCCGTGCCGTCGGGGTCGCCCAGCTCGACGTCCAGCAGGTCCTTCGGCTCGATAGCGCGGCCGATGGTCTGGCGGAGCTGCTTGAGCGTCTCCGGCGGGTAGGGCCTTGGCCCGCCGAAGAGATGGGCGAAGTCGAACTCGTATTTATCCTCAAAAGCCTCGACCGAACCGAACGCCTCCGTGATCTGTTCTTCCAGGTTCGCCCTCAACATGCCGTAGATCGGGATGCGGTCGGGCTTCCCGTGTTGGATGACTTGGATCACCCGTTCTCTGGGTTCCATCTGTTTCTCCAGCGTCAAGCTGTCATGGATATATCAAGACAACATGGTATGGAAGTCCCCCGGCAGATTCAATGCCCGACCTTGGAACGAAGCGACGGTTGACTTTCCGTCCACAATTCGTCATGGTATGCGAGAGGCGAATAATCCCGGGACGGGAGCGTAGGCCTCTATAGGAAGACAGGCAATCGCAACAGGAGGTTCAAAACATGTTCACACCGTATAGCTCGCTCAATATCGGAGGGGGCATGGCGGCGTCGGGCGCGAAGGCGGCGGCGGAATCGGCCCGAACCGAAGTCGGCATGCTTCGCTACGAGATCGAGCGTCTGCTTATGATCACCGAAGCGCTTTGGGACATTCTGAAAGAGAAACACGGATATGAGGACGAGGAGTTGGTGGCGCGCGTCAACGAGATCGACATGCGCGACGGCAAGCTGGACGGAAAGGTGGCGGCGGGCGAACGCGGCCTGTGCCACAACTGCCATCGCCCGGTGTCCGGCCGGCGGCCCATCTGCATCTACTGCGGCGCCACCATCGGACGCAAGCCGTTCGAAAGGTAGTTTCTCTCCTGCCCAGGCAGGGGCGGCGGCAAAAAAAGGAGAATGATGATCACTCTCTGCGCAGTGCGGCCTTCCCATTCCGGACGACCGTCAGTTGGTTGGCCCCGGTCCACGTCACCTGATCCGCCCGGCCATCGGCGCGCACGGTGATCGTAAGCGTGCCATCCTTCGTAGCGCAATCGACGGCTGAAACCAGCGGTTTGTCTCCACTCCGCACGGGTTCGAGGACAACCGCGAACTGTGCGGCCTTGCCCCGCCGACCGAGCATGATGAGCGGCACTCGATCCTTGACCGATGCGGCAGGACCGTCGCCGGTCAGGACCTCGGTATCCGCACCGAGCGCAGCGATCAGGTGGGTGGTCACCGCTTCATCGACGAACCGTGCGCAAACGGGCGCATCGGTCCTGCCGGTCTTGGCATTGCGGATGTACTCGAAGCCGTTCCCGCTGCTGGTCAGGTCCACCTTTTTTGTTGCGGCAGCACATTCCACGTTCGAGCCGCGATTGTGATAGACCCAATCGAACCGGTGCTCTGACGAGGAAGCAAGGTCGTCCACGACCAAGAGGTACGAAGGAGCCATCACCAGCAAGCGCCGCTGGCGCACACCGGGATAGGCCGTGGAGCAACTCGCGGCGGCCGCGGCAAACCGCTCATTTGCCGCAAAGAGCAATAGCTTCCCGGCGGCCCCCCGCTGCGACTTCCGGTCCACGAGGACGGCGTTGTGCCCGATGGTCGGTTTGTACCATTTCTTATGAATGGGCAGCCGATAGGCCTGGCTCTTGGCGCGGCCGGGATCGACGCCGAGCTCTTTCGAAAATCCGAAAAATACGAAGCTCAGCTTGTCATAATGCCCGTGGTAGCCGCCGTAGGGACCGAAGGTGAATGCCGCCGTCAGGCCCGCCTCGCCCTTCGTGCGGAGGATGGCATGCCCCGCGCCGGTGAAGACGCCGCTCTCCAAAGCGGCCGCTTTCGCCCGCTGCGTCCAGTCGCGACCATAGAGCACCGTTTCCCATCGCGGCCGGTCGGGCAGCAGTGCGAGAATGGCCCGGTCCTTCGTCGCATGATACGCCGTCTCCAAAAGGTCCGGCACGGATTTCACCGACGACCGGACGTCGTCCCCGAAGCGCGGGAGTGTTCCGTCGGCCATAGTATACTGGACTGGGAGGATGAACATCTTTCGCAGTTGCGGATGTTCCCAGAGATCGGTCCCGGTGCGCCGCGCGCCCTCTGCCAGGGCCGTCAGCGCCCGGAGGGCATAGAAATGGTATCCCCAGCTCCCCTCGTACCACATGCCGTCGGACGAGACACAGTTGCGCATCTGATCCAGGAAGCCATACTCGCGCGCAGCCACCGCCTTGCGGAGCCAGGACACATCGCCGAGCATCGCCCCTCCCCAGAACATGGCTGCGTTGTGCCAGCTCTGCCAGTTGCCCTTTTCCCACTTGTTCTTGTCGATGTTCTGAAGCATCGGCAAGATGAGCTGCTGCCGGATCGCCTTATGATCCTCCTCGGACAGCACCCCCGAGTTGTGGATCAGATCGTAGGCCGGCGCAATGTGCGTGGCCATACTCGACGCCTCTGAGAGCGTCTGCTCGAAGAGATGCCCGCCGGCGGAAAGGACCCAGACGAGGTTCCACTTCGAGTTGCCGTGGTAGGGATACTTCTTGTAGCGCTCGGCGTATCCGAGAAGAACCTTCGCCGCGTATTCGGCATATTTCTTCTCGCCGGTGAGCGCGTAGGCCCAGGCCGCCGTGGTCATGTTGCTCAGGTTCCGACGGTGAATCCGTCCGAAGATGACGTCGTCGTATGGCTCGCCGGAATAGACCTTCTTGCATACCGGGCACTGGTGGTGCGTAGCGTCGATGGTTTTCAACGCCGTCTCGCATTGATCGCACTGATACCACTGGTTGTGCTGGCCACCGCGCGGCGGAAAGACGACGGGCTGGGCGATGATCTTGTCGGCCTTTTTGACAACCCGGGCTACGACATCATGCGCCGGTCCTTTGGATCGATACGCCTCCCGCAGCCGGGCCAGTTCCTCGGCCGAGCACGCCAGGAAGGGGTGCTTCGGGTCCTTCGGCAGGTTGATCTCCGGCACGGCGAAATCTTCGGCCAGGGCCATGCCACAGGCAAGGGCCGTGATGACGCTGAGGATGATTCTCCGCGCAAGCAAGACTATGCCTTCTTCTGACGAGCCTCCTCGAAGAACTCCGCAATCTTCTCCATGCGCTCGGGGATCGGCAGGTTCTGCGGGCACGCCTCGACGCAGGTCTCGCAGGCGGTGCACTTCGATGCGTCGAAGCGCGCATTGCCGGCCATACCCGAAAGCTGCTGCGTCGCCGCCGATAGCTTAAACACCTCGTGGAGTTGATAGATGCCCATGAGCATAAACACCGGCAGCCCCTCGGGGCAGGCGCTCTGACAATAGCGGCAGCCCGTGCAGAGCGGCTCGCCGCCGGTCAGGTCCGTGAAGGCGTCGATGAATCGTTTCCGCTGTTCCTCGGTCATGGTCTCGTCACCGCCCGCGATGGCGGCGTTCTCTTCGAGGTGCGCGATCTCGTTCATCCCGGAGAGCACAGACGAGATGGCCGGGTAGCTGAGGAGGAACCGCAGCGCGATCTCCTGCATCGGCGCCCCCTTCAGCTCCGGGAGATACTTGTCGAAGACATCCGACCGCCCCACCAAAAGTCCCCCGCGAAGCGGCCCCATGATATTGACGCCGACGCCGTTTGCCTGGCAGTAGTCTAATACTTCTTCGCAATAGCGATCGGTGAAGTTGTAGTAGATGGTGATGGTGCGGAAGTCCGGGACCTTCTTGAGCCATTCGATGATGTCCGTCTCCTTGCCGTGGCTTGTGAAGCCCAGGTGCTTGACCAGCCCCTGCTCCTTTGCCTCGCGCATGGCCATCAAGGGCGAGTTGTCGCCTTCGCAGGTCACCTCGAAGTGCTCCGGCGCGCTCATGTCCCAGGACTGATAAAAGTCGAAGGTATCGACCCCGACGCGCTTGAGCGATGTCTCGATGGCCTGCCACATCTCGTCGCGGGTGCTCAGGCCGAGGCCGCGCTCCTGCTTGGCATTGCCCGGCGGGCGGCACTGGGCCTTGGCGGAGAGGACCATGCTGTCCCTGGGCCGCCCCTTGATGGCCGCGCCGACCCACGTCTCGGCATTGTCATCGAAACTCTTGAACGAATAAGCTCCGCCGATGTCGAAATAGGTGAGGCCCAGCTCCATGCCGCGGTCAATGATCGCCGCCGCGTTGTCTGCATCTTTGAAACGCATGGTGCCGAAGCCCAATGCCGACACCTCGACTCCCGTGTCCCCAACCTTGCGATACTTCACAGTCCGTCTCCTTTGTCGATAACCAACATCCAGTCCATGTCATCGGGCGCAGTGTATTCGCCGGCAATCGAGCCGGCCTCGGTCCATTCCTCTGCCCTTGGATTGAACCATCTCGCCCGTTCCATTGTATCACACACGTCAAGCTTCAATCTCACTTCCCCGCCGCAGGGCAGGTAGAGAAGGGCAAGCGTTTCCTCCTCCGCCATAGCCGCAGCGACAAACCGTCGCGGGTCGTTCTCACCGGGCTGCTCGGCCAGGAGCTCCGGCGCGGGACGAAGCGTCCACCAAGGCAGATTGGCAAAGAAGCGATGCAAAACGGCCATGCTCTGTGCTCCCGGTGGCATCAAACCCTCCTGCCAAGGGGGTACATCCCCCAGACGCTCGTGTCCGTCGGCCGGCCCGGCCTTCTCGTTCCACACCCAGATGGAATTGTGGCCATACGTCACCCCCGCCGTGGGGGAAACGAGCAGACTCCAGTAGGCGGCCCGGCGCACTTCCCGATCCGTAAAGGGCACATGCTCCTGGTAAGAGGAGATGGCTTCGTAATTCGGTTCGAGATTGATTACAGGCCGTGAAGGGTCGCGGCGCCAGTTCGCAGCGGGAGGCCCCTCCGTCAGCCATCGAAGGTTCTTCTCCGATGAGCCGTGCCCGCTCTGGTAGCCGATGAAATCGAACCACTCTTCGCCGTTGAACTCATCCGCCACCCAGGACTGCCCGCAAGGGTGCATCGTCACCAGACGGTCGCGGCGCTCGCCGAAGACGGCACGGCCGATGCGTTTCCATCGCTCGGACCGTTCACCTTCGTAGTGTCCGTCGCCGCCCAGGATCCAGACGACCTGATAAGCTCCCCAGCGTGCGACGATATAGCGAGCCACGCGGATGGCGTCTTCCTCCGAAAGCGACACGCCGGGATCACCCTCGCGAAAGGCCCACAGAATCACCGGCGCGGCGACGAGGCCGTGGCCATTGATGGCCTTGACGCGCGGGTCGAGGTGCTCGAAGAAATGCGGGTTCAGCTCCAGGCGCTCCCCCTGCACAAAGGCCACGCCGTCGTGCGGCCCCCCTTTGAGCCCGCGCCATTGCGTGGATACGAACTGGATGGCCGTGAAGCGCTGCTCCCGGCGAGTCTTCAAATATCGACTCCAATCCTCTTTCGTGGAGCGAAGCACGCCGTTCCAGGCCGTGTCGGCGAGCCAGAAGAATTTCGTGCCGTCGGCGTGCTCGAAGTGAAGCCGGTTCGCGGACAACCGCACCGGCCCGTGGCGGTAGAGCGGGTTGTCGCCTTCATACGGCACGCACTGGAAGCTGCCGGTCCGGTTGTGCAGGTCGGCATCATCCGGTACGGACGACTCCGTGCGCCACTCCCACTCGCCCACTTCGTCAGGGCTAAAGCGGATGCCCCACCGAGGCCCTTCGTCCCAGAAGCCGTCAATCACCACAGCCCTGCCAGACGGAGCGGTGAAATGGACTTTTACATCCACATCAAGGAATGGGTTGGCGTAGTCGCCGTTGCTCTCTATATGCGTCTCGAAGACGCGCCATTGCTCGACCGTAGGCATCTCTTACCGTGCTCCTTTTCTATCGCTTTGCCGGTGTCTGCACGTTTAGCTTGATGTTGTCCAGGTAGAAGACCGCCTTCTTCGTGGCGTTGCTGGTGAAGCCCAGCCAGGTAATCTCGTTGAACTTCGGATCGCAGGCAATGTCCTTCATGCGCTTCGGCGGCTGTCCGGGGATGGTGACCGTCAAGTCATATTTCCCGTCGGCCTGCTTGCCCAGTCGCGCGGCAATCTCGAAGTGCACCCACTTGCCCGGCGGCAGTGTGGCAACCGGCTTGCCGCCGGCCGTCAGGCTTCCCTTCCCGTCGATCGCCAGGCTCGGGCCGGCGTGGTACGGCGCGCCTCCGGGCCAGGTGCGCCACTCGTGACCGACCACGGCGCCCTTCTCCCATCGCAGGTCGAAGCTCTCGTGTGCGATCCCCTTCTTCAGCCGGGGAGCATAGTGCATGTGCGGGTTCCACGGCTGGTCCAGGCCCGACGCATCGACAAACTTCAATGAGCGTTTTCCAATCGCGGCGGTCTCGTCCGTCACACGAATCCGCGCGTTCTGCGTTTCGCCGTACGTTCGGGCCAAGTCGGCCGACGCGCCGACGAGCGATTCCTCAAATCCGTCGTCAATCAACTGCGGGGGCGGCTCGTACTTCGGGGGAATCATGGTCCGTCCGCGTTTGATCTTCTTCGGCTTGTTCACCCACTCGGGATCGCCCACAAGCCCCGCCTTGCTGATGTCGATGGGCTTGAAGCCGAGCTTCAGCGCCGGCGAGCCGGGCTTCAGGCGGAAATCAAACTTCTTCGCATCCACGAACATCGGATCGGCGATGACCGAGTGCTTGTCGTAGCCCTTCGCCTGCCACGCCTTCAGGTCCATGTCCTTCAGGAACGTCACCGGCTCGCCGGCCGCATTGAAATAGAGATTGTAGTCGGCGGTGAGGGAGCCGAAGGGCGTCATGAGGACGCCCTCGGTGTAATAGACAATGTTGTGCTCGAAGGTCACGCTCGATTTCTTGTCCTTCCGCCCGAAGGCCAATTGCCGATCACGGGCGAAGGCGAAGATGTTGTTGCGCACAACGAGATCGCGGCCGTAGTGGACGGTCAGGCCGCCGGCGGTGTTGCAGTAGACCACGTTGTTCTCGATCAGGATGCCCGAGCTGCCTTCATCGGGATAGATGCCGCCGGCGCCGTAGCCCTCCGGCCAGTCCCAGATGTGGTGAATGTGATTATTGCGAATTATTGTGCCGGTGGAAATACCGAGGGTGTAAATCGCCGCCATGTCGTAGAGCATGCCGCGACCCAGATGGTGCAAGTGGTTGTATTCAATGAGGTTGCGATGGCACTGCGTCGGGCGGAAGCCCCAGCTCCAGCCGACGGAGATGCCGGTATAGTTGCTGTCGCAGATCTCATTGTGGGAGATCACGTTGTCGCTGCTCTGGCCGACCCACACGGGGATGGCGCCGTAGAAGACGCTGCACGTGTCGTGGATGAAGTTGTTCGAGATCGTGTGGTGGCTCGTCCGCTCCGCCTCGTCTTTCCGCCCGCCCGGCTCCCCGACGCGCACACCGCCGGCCCCCGTGTCGAAGATTTCGTTCTGCACGAAGCGGTTGTGCGTGCATCCGCGCTCGAACCAGACGGCATACTGTCCGATGTTGAAAAATTCGCATCGTTCAAAGGAGCAATACCGCGCGCCGTTGATCTGGATCGCAGCCGGGATCGTCACCGCCGCCTGCCAGTCGCTGTGGCCGGTGGGCTCGAGGGCGTAGTCGGAATGTCGGAAGGAGATCCCCTCGAACTTCAGGTGATCGACGAACTTCCCTTCCTTCGGCTTGCCCTCGATGCGCATGAACTCCTTCACCACGGGGGCAACGACGGACACCTTCGCCATGTCCTCCCCCGGTTGGGGGTAGTAGTAGAGCGTGCCGGCCTTGCGATCGAGGAACCATTCGCCCGGCGCGTCGAGGAAGTCGCGGTGGTTTTCGAGGAAGTATCGCAGGCCCGTGCGCAGCTCCCACTTCATCGGCCCGGTGAAGACGACGGTGTTCGTCTTCTCATCCACCGACTTGATCGGCAGCATGGCCGTCTCCCAATTGCGGCAGACGAAGGCATCGACCTCGTTCAGGTTGGGCCGGTTCTTGATGTCGCCGGGCTTGAAGCGGAAGGAGAACTTCGAGGCGTCGATCTCCTTGCCCGTTTTCGGGTCTTTCATGGGTGCGGGCTTACCCGAGATGCGATAGAACTCCCCGTCGTTCGGGGTGCGGGCCAGCGTGCGGCGATAGTCGTCCACATAGAGACGACGGAAGGCCCACTTGCCGCCCTTCGCTTCGGGGACTTGGGCTGCCCATATCTTGCCGGACTGTTTCTTCCATCCCGTGATCTCGCGTCCGCCGGAGAGGATCGGCTTCTCCCCGGGATAGGCGGCATACGTGACGGGCGCGGCGGCCGTTCCGGAGTCTTGCGGTGCGAAGAGGATTGGCTTGTCGAGGCGATACACTCCGCCACGGATCAGGACGGTAACCGGCTTCGTCTTCGGCAGCTTGCGAATCGCATCACGTGCCCCCTCGATGGTCGCGAACGGCCCGTCCGTCTTATCCGCATTCGGCACCGCAAGCCTGCCCGACCATGCGTCGCTGCCGTCTGGTGCGACGAAGTAGTCGGCCTTGGCGATCACCGCCTTTGCTGCCTCGTCAAGCTCCTCGCAGCCTGTCACGGCGAAAAGGGCAATTGTTAGTGCGACACAAACGACGCTCCCTGGCTTGGTCATGATGGTTGGTCCTCCGTTACTGTTTGTAACCATTTAGCCAAGTGTGGTGAGGGCATATTGAGGCGACAAGCCCCATCATTACGAGCTTGTCCTACAGAGTATCGGGTGCCACGCTCAAACTTGTTTGAGCGTGTCTTGGGAACCGCCCGACGCCTGCACGCTCAAGCCGAAGCTTGAGCGTGGCACACCACCTGTGACAATGTCTCTCCACTTGGCTAAATGGTTACTACTGTTTCAGTTTCAGCGATTGCACGGCCCCGCCCTGTGTGCCGATCAGGAGCTGTGTTCCGAGATCGACGCACAGAATCGTATCCTCCGACGCGAACGTGGCGACGGGCTTGCCTCCTGCATCGAGAACGAACAGGGCATGCGCGGTCGCCGCCACGATTTCATCTCGCCCGTCTCCGTTCAGGTCGCGAGCGGCGACCCAGAGAACAGGATCGTGCAGGTTCGCGGTCCATGCGACCTTGCCGGCGGCGTCGAGGCAATAGACGTACTCGCTGGCCGACCCGGCGATGACGTGCTGGGCTTTCCCGTCGGTGAGGCGGGCGCCGCAGAGGGAATTGATCACGTCGCCGGCGGTGTACTTCCAGCGCAGCGCCAGCTTGCCCTTCGCCATGTTCAGGGCGAAGATGTTGTTCATGTTCGTACCGCAGATCACCTCAAGTTTGCCGTCGCCATCGAGGTCGGCAGTGCAGACGGCCGTCAGGGCCGAGGCCCATCCGTCGTTGCCGTAGCTGGCAATGGCCTTGCCGTCCTGGCCGATGACACTGCAGGCGCTGGTGCAGGTGATCTTCGCCGGGCCGCCGATGACTTCCATCTTCCCGTCGCCGGTCAGGTCGGCGGCAACGAGCGAGGTGCACACCCCGTAGCGGCGGAAGCGCCAGAGTCGCTTGCCCGTCACATCGCAGGCATGGATGTTCATATTGGCTGCGGCAAAGATGATCTCCTTCTTTCCGTTGCCATTGATGTCGGCGGCCAGCACCTTCTCGACTTCCCCGGCCTTCCAGTATCGGCGCCAGTAGGGATCGTCGCCCTCCTCACCCTGGAAGCGCCAGCGTTCTTTGCCGTCGGCGTTCAGGACGTAGCAGCATCGGTCGTCGCTGCCGGCGATGACCTCGCCCTTGCCGTCGCCGTCGATGTCGGCGATGGCGACGGAGTTGATCTTGCCTCCGGCCTCAAACTCCCACATGATCTTGCCGCTGCTGTTCAGCAAACGGACTTTCTTGTCCTCGCATCCGATGGCCGTCTCCGCCTTGCCGTCGCCGTTCACATCCCCCTGTGCAAGAGCGAGAACGGGCGAACCTACGTCGGCGGACCAGAGCGTGTCGATGCCCTTCGTCTCGGCCTTCGGTCGGGCTGCGGCCACGGGGGCCTTGCCGGCTGCCGTCCATGCCTTCTGCAGGTCGGCGGCGCGGGCGGCCTGGTTTTCGGTGACGGTCTTCTCGACCGATGTCGGCTGCTCGGAGGCGAGGAGCGCCCCACGCCAGTTGATGGACGTGGCCTGGCGAACGGCGAACCGATCCGCGGCCAGCATAAACTGCCCGGCCTTGGCCGCTACCTCCGCATCCCCGAGCTTGAACGCCGCCGGGCCGATGCCGAGGCAGGCGAGGCGGTCGCCGTCCTTGATGAGCACCACCCCGTCGGCGAGCGGGCGCATCTCGATCTGCACCGGGGCCTCGGGGTTGCTGACAAAGAAGACGTTGGCGAAGCAGTGGCGGTCGCCGGGCTTCATCTCACGCGATGCGCTGAACTGCAGGATGCTGGCGATGGGGTCGGTGTATTCGTACTGCTTGAACCACTTGCCCACGTTTTCCGTGTCCAGCGTGAGGGATGCTTTTTCCGCGCCGAGGCATTGGAGCGTGAACGTATCGATGCGGCCGGGCGGGGGTTTGATGATGTCCAGGTCCAAGGCGTCAATGACGATCTCCCTGCCGCCGGGTCCTTTCAGAATGACCTTGTCGCAGATCGTGCCGGGCCTCTCGCGGAGCGTGAGCTTGAGCTCGTGCTCGCCGTCGGCGGCCACGTCGATCTCCGCCGGGCCGGATGGGGAGACCTTCTCGGGCGACACGGGGATGGTGGCCACTCGCTTGCCGTCGAGGTGGAGATAGAACGAATCGTCGCCGGTGTCGTGGCCGCAACCGACAACGGTGACGCTCCATTTGCCCTTCGTGAGCTGGACCTTCTTGCCGAGGGCCCCATCCGCGTGGATGATCTTCATGCACTTGCCGTCCCCCTCGGCGTCTTTGCGCGTGATCTGCCTCACCCCTTCCTTGGGTGGTTTCGCCTGCTGGCGCAGCGTGAAGGTCATGCCGTCGAGCGTTCCCGCCCCCGGTGTTCGCCAGTGGGAGCGCAGGGAGTAGTCGCCGGGTTCGCGGGCGACAAGCTCGTCGATGAAGAGGAAGTAGCGCTCCTTGGCCCAGAAGATGTGTCGCTGCCAGTCCATGCCGCAGTACTTGGGCAGGGAGGTTTTCGTGAATCCGAATGTCTCCAGATCGGCGATGCCCGTCGCCGGGTCGAGGGCCGCGAGGGGCGGCGGGTCCACGGTCACGCCGTTGCGCAGGATCGTGACGACATTGTGATCGCGCATGTTGGGGGCTTCCGTGTAGGAGCAGTCCATGAGCCACACGCGGGAGTTGTCGGTGAATTGGGAGACGCCGTTCACGTCCACGTGGCCGTGACTGCCGGCGCCGATGCCGTCGATGAGGAGGTACTGGTCCTCCGCGTTGAACGTGCGGCGGAAGGACATCTTGTCGAAGCTGATCTCGATGGGGATGTTGCGCTCGGGCTCGCTCGGCATGGTGGTCTTTTTCGCGTTGTAGAAATCCGGGCTCATGGGCGCGGCCTTGACGCCCAGGAGATCGGTCGGCTCCTTCGGCTCGACGCCGCGGACCATGTTGGCCACGCCGTGGCGCTCGGGGCTGCTGTCGGCGTAGCGCTTGCGGATGGCCCATTCGTAGCGGCCGTCCCTGTAGAACGTGGCGGCCTGCTGGAAGAGCATGGTGGGGAAGTAGTAGAGCGACCAGAAGTCCCCGTTGCAGGAGGAATACCCCCGGTTGTCCATTTCCAGGAGGGCGCGGTCGGCGGCGGTGCGCATGGAGCCGTTCTCGAAGAAGGTGTAGTCGCCCGACCCGAGCGACCACCATCCGGTCTGGTAGAGCGTGCCCCATTCGTAACAGTTGCAGTCGCACTGGGGCTTGTGGGAGAGCTTCTGGCTGTCGAAGAGTTTCTTGCCGGCCTGGATCCATTCATCGGCTTCCGGCAGATGGTAGCCGAGCTTGAAGTACCGTCCGCCGAAGAGGCAGGCCAGGCCGGGGAGGGTCTGGTGGTTGTGGCGGACGCCGGGGGTCTGGATGCCCTTGCGGAAGAAGCTCTTGAAGCATCCCTCTTTGGAGCGGAGGATGTAGAGGAAGTGGTTGGTGATGAAGAGGCGGTCCTCGTCGGAGAAGGCCGGGCTTTCCTCGATGAGCTCCCACTGCGACACGGTGTCGTAGACATTCATGTGCGTGCCCATGCCGGGGGCGCCGATGGCTTTGTGCTTCTGCATGTAGATCTTGAAGAGTTTGGCCCATCCCTCCTGGCCGGTGGAGTAGTACCGCTTGGCCATGCTCGCAGCGCTGGATATGAGGTTGCGGCCGTTCTTGAAGCCGAGGGCCTTGTCGGCCCGTTCGGTATATCGCTTGATGGTTTTTTCCGAAAGCGACCCGCCGCGCTTGTCCGTCTCGAAGGTCATCACCCAGCCGATGGACAGCGGGTCGCCGGGCTTGAGCATGCCGAGGAACTTCTCCGCCGCGGCGCGGACGGTTTTCGGGTTCTCGCCGCCGATGAAGATAATGTTTTTCCCGTGGCCGAAGGGGTTGTGGATGGAGCGGACGACGAAGCGCTCGTCGCCGGGGTACCACGTGTCGAAGATCCATCGCTCCCAGACCAGCCGTCGGACGAAGTCGTTGTCCTGCGCGTTGCCGATGAGGAGGATGTTGAACTGCTTGAGCAGATCGTCGTTGACCTCGGCGGGCGACTTGATGGGCAGCTCGACCCTGGCGAGCTCCTTGATCTTGTCGCGGACCCGTGTGGCGATGTCCGCATAGCCCTTTGCCGGTGGGGCGACGATGACGGCCCTGGGCTGACCGCCCTGGACGAGGGCCGTTCGCCGGTGCAGGTCCTTCAGCTTCGTGATCTGCTCCGCGCCGGATGCCGCGTTTGCTCCCATGACCAATCCCAGTACCAGAGCCAGAGCTCTCATGGCGTTCCTCCCGCAAGAGATAAGGGAATGTATGCTATCATTTGCCTTCTGGCATGTCAAACGCAAGCTTGAGAGGAGTTTCCCCACGGCCCGCGTGGTATCATTGCGAGAAGCACTTTTCGCGACAACAAAATATGAGACGGCGCAATCTCCTCCCTTCACCCGGCATCGTTTGATGAGAGTGCCTGCCTGTGCGCCGCACGCAAACAGGCTTCGTTGTCCCGCGAAGCACGGAACGCCCCGCAATGACAAGGGGTGGGTCCCGCAAGCCAACTTTCGCAACCCAAATGGCCGACAGTGGTTACGCTTGATCGCGTCCGCATTCCGGGGAAAGTCCTGTCGAGTGCAATCCGTGCCCCGTCAACGACCGGACTTGACGCCCGCGACGAAATCCCCCGTCTCTGCCAGCTTCCATGTGTCTCCGCCGTCGGCCGAGGTGAGGACGGCGCGGTAGTTGTAGCGGCCGGGCAGGTCGTTCTCGTACATCTCGTGCTTGGACCAGTAGGAGTAGGAGAGATAGAGCCGGTCGCGCCGGTCGAGGACGAGCTTGTGGTACCAGATGCTGTAGCCGGTGACCGGTGCGACGACGAGCGGCCGGGCATCCTCCCACGGCTGGCCTTTCTTCTTTCGCTGAACCGAAAGTGCGGCGTACATCCCTCCGTCGAGGTGCTTGTCCTTCCCGCGCCGCCACTGCCGGAAGGCGATGTGCAGCGTGTCCTTGCTGTCGCAGAGGAGGGAGAGGTAGGTCTGCCGACCCTCCTCCTCGCCGGTCTTTGGGTTGATGAAGCCGGTCTTCAGCACGTCCACCGGCTCGGTCCATCCGGCATAGGCGTCGTTCGGTGTCCGCGACCGAAGGTACTTGAACGACTGGCCGTGCGCGCCGGTGACGACGTGGAGGTACCCCTCGCTGTCCTGGGCGATGCCCGGCTGGTTGTGGCAGTCGTTCACGGGCGGGGCGTAGGCGAGGAGGACCTTCTTGCCGACGGTGCGCGTCTGGTGGTCGATAGTCGCCACGTAGGTCGGCACGCCGGGGACGCCGGTATCGTCCACCTCGCCCCAGACGATGTGGGTAAGGCCGTTGCGCGTGGCGGTGGGAGCGGGGTTGCCGGAGTGCCGGCAGCAGCCGAAGCAGTTGTCGGACACGAGGATGGGCTCGCCGAGGACGAGCTTCCCGTCCTTCTTCTTCGGCAGCAGCACCTTCAGGTTGAAGAAGCTGCAGAATCGCGCGGGATGGTTTTTCGTCTTTTCGTAAATACAGATCGGCGGCGGCTCGGGGAGAACGTTGTGGCCCACGAACTGTTCCGTGTCATACTCACCGTGCGGCAGCTCATAGACCTGGATGGTCTTGAACCCGTCGGGAGAGTAGAGCAAGACGCCCTTCGTGGACTTTGGCGCGATGCGGACGCGCAGGATCGTGTAGGCGTCGTTGTCCCGGTCGAAGACGATCTTCGTCCCCTCCCACCCCGCGGCCTTTTCCGTTCGGAGGAAGCCCGGATACTTCGCCTTGAGCGCGTCGATGAAGGAACGCTCGATCCACGTGTCCTTTTCCAAGGTTGCGATGGCCGTCGATATATTATGGTCCGATCCACGATTGCGAATGTAGGGGCGGTTCGCCAGGTCGAAGAAGGGCGGGTTGCACGGATACTTCGGCCGGTAGCCGAACTGCGCGTTCTCGTGGCGGTACGGCGCCAGCGTGATGGGGAGTCGCAGCGGCTTCCCCACGGGAGCGGCCCCCACCACCACGTTGACCGCCGCGCTGGCGGTGATTGCCGGATCCTCGGCACAGGCGGCGTTGATATGGCACCGGGCCTTCCTCCCCTCCGCCGCCTCCGGCTTGACCGACGCCCTGACCCGCAGCTCTGCGGCCTCCCCGGGCTTCAGCGAAACGGGAGATGGAGGCGAGAGGATGTCGAGAGACGCCCACTCCGGCGCATGTTTCGACAATACGAATTTCGCATTTGCGCCGGTGCTGTTTCTCAGCGTGAATCTCGCCTCCGCCGACTCGCCCGGCTTCAGGTAGATCGTTTCGGCGAAGGGCAGGAGCATCCAGCGCGTCTTTTCCACCGCGAAGTACGACGCGGCGTTGTTCGTCCACGTGTCCACGCCGTCGATCTCGATCCGGACGTCCTGATGTTCCACATGAAACACCCACAGCCCGCGCCCCCGAGGCCGGTCGGCGGGAACGACATACGACACGGACTCCATCGGCTTGACGAGGTCGAACGTGTGCACCACCTTCCCCCCGTCATCGTCGAGCGCGAGCCTCTGGATGCCGCCCCGGTGTACGGCGCGGGCGGTGATCTTGAACGGTTTTTTCGGCGGCATGAACCAGACGTCGCCGCTGAGCGACGCCTCGTTCAGGAAGATGGGCCCTCGGATAACGTACCTCGGACAGTCGGTCTGGAACCCGAAGACCAGATCGCCGCTGAGCGGGGTCACGTGCAGGCGATACACGCCCGGCTGCGCCACGGGAACGGTGATCGTCCTCTGCTGAACCTTCGGGGGTGTGCCACCGCCTTTCCCGGCAATGCCGTCGTCGGGGATCGTGACGGTCTGGATGACGGACCGGTCCGGGCCGAGCAGGCGCGCGGCGAGCACATCTTCGTTTTCGTAAATATTCAGGTCCCGCTTCTGGATGCGGATCGTCATCGTGCCGGACTCGGGTAGGAGATATACCCGCACGGACGCGCGGATGGCGAGGGGGATTCGCTCGGTCACTTTCTCCTCGCACGATGCGCTCATCACCGCCAGCATGAATATCCCGAACACGAGCGCTGGCCGTCGAGTCATGGTCATGCGAGCTCCCCTTTGAAGGTGGTCCATTCGGTGATCCCGTGCTCGGCGGCCATCCAGTCGAAGAGCTCGCCGTAGAGCCGGGGGATGAGGTCTATCTGTTTGCCGATCCGGTTGTAGTGGGAGGCGAAGACGCCGAAGGCCGCATCGCCGAGGGATTCGATGGTGTTGGAAATTTCGCGTTGGAACAGATTCAGGGCAAGATCATACTCGTCGGCCTCGAAGCCGCCGATCACCAGGTCCTCCAGGCACGGTATCTCCGTCACGCCCGGCGGCTCCTCGAAGGGGCGTCCGTCGTAGTCCGGCTGCCAGGGCTCCAGCTCGGGCTTGCGGGTGATCATGTAGCCCGTCGCGGCGGGGTTGATCGACCGGCTGGAGGAGTAGCGGATGCCGGACTCGTACATGGCCCGGTAGGCCGTCACCCCGATACCCAGGCACGGGGCGCGGAAGATGAGGGGCGACTCGCCGAAGGCCCGCCGGTAGATGGCCGCGGCCTCGCCGAACTTCCGCCGCTGCTCGTCGAGGGAATGTTCCTTCTCGTACTTCTCCCGGTTCGCCTCGTACTCCTCAAAACTCTTCGGCGCGTGGCGGCGGATGCTCTCGTGCGGCAGGCCGAACTCCAGGCAGTGGTGCGTCAGACCGTGGAGCTGGAAGTCGTGCCCCCCCGCCTTCGCCCGGAGGATCGGGTTCAGCCAGTTGGCGTCCTCGTCAGACGGTCGGCCCCCGGGCCTGGGAATCCAGAAGAAGGTACCCGGTATGCCCCGGCCGTCGAGCCAATCCACGACCGCCTCGAACCATTCGATGGGCGCCCGCCCCCGCGCGCCGCCGACGTCGTCACTGGTGAATACGAATCTCATCGCAGTGTTCCTCCCTTCATGTATATCCCGCGCTTCACTTGATCTCGATCTCGCGGCCCGCCAGCACGTCGTCCTCGGATACGTTAACGGTTTTCGTTTGCATGCCGCCAAAGGACAGCGCGTAGGGGCCGACTGCTCCGGTCCCATAGGGGCCGTCCTGCGTCGGATAAGGGACGCGAAATGAGAAACGGCCGGACGCGTCGGCCGTGGCATCGTCGCAGTATTTGAACACCACGCCGCTGTTCGCCTTGACCAGAAGCCGCAGCGAGATGCGCTGCCCCGGCGCCGCCGCGCCGCAGAGGGCCGCTCCTTTCACATATTCGAAAATTTTCAGGTCGGGCATGGGTGGACAATAGGAGGGCCGCTCGACCTTCGGGCTGACGTAAACCAGGCGAAATCGGCGCAGCGGGGCGACCATGCCGCTGCCGCCTGCAAGGGCGTACCCCGTCCCGCAGGCGTCGTGCAGTCGGGTTCCCATCATCCGGTAGTAGAAACGGCTGCGGACGGTCCGGCGCTCGGTCGAGGCCTTCTTGACGAGGAACTCCTCTTCGGGCACCTCGACCATGTAGGCATAGTCCTTCAGATACCCAAGCGGGGGAAGTGTGACCACGTAGCGCACGCCGTAGTGATCGAGGATATCATACGCCGCCTGCGCATCGGGGAGGAGGTAGAACCCGAGCGCATCGAAAAAAAGCTGCGGGTGTCCGAGGTCGGTGCCGTTCGGATTTGCCAGGACGGGCCGGCGGGCGACGTACTCAATATAGTGGCCCAGGGTCCAGTGCGCGAGGACGCCGTACTCCGGTCGCTTCATCGGATTGTCGTAATCGCTCGTCTGCGGTGTATGGTTACGCATCCACAGGAACGCCTCATACCATGCCCGGTCCAGGGGCGCGTATCGCGGGGCGAACCCGGCATAGGAGGCGGACACACCGAAGAGGTCCCCGATGCCGCCTCGGGACTCGGCCGTGCCGGACTTTTCCGTCTTTCGGACGGACGCCAGCAACTGCGGGGCGAAATAGTGGCTCAGAACGGGAAGGAACAGAAAACATGCGACGGCGGAGAAACCGAGCCCGAAGGCGCGTCGTTTCCCCTTGCCGACAATCCCGCGCCCCACCCCCCAGGCCGCGAACAGGAGGTGTGCGAGAAGGATCGAAAAGACGATGCCGAAATGCACGAAGAAGCGCTGCTTCCAGAGGGTGAGAACGGAGAGGCAGATCGCCAGGACGAGGAAAAGAAGGAAAGGCTCGCGATCGTCCTTCTTCCGCAGCCTTACGAAGACCAGCAGCAACCCGATGGGGAGCAGATAGATGGCGCGCGAAAACAGAAGCTCCGGCAGCTCCGGGCGCCACTTCCACCGGAACAGGAAAAGGGGCTGGTCCTCCAGCACAGTGGCCAGCCAGCGGTTGGCGTGGCCGAGATGGGCGGAGTAGAGCCTCAGCGCTCCGGCGACACCGGGGAGAAAAACGGCCGCGCCGCCCGACGCAAGAAGGAAGGCCGCAAGCACGCCGACGATTCCGAGGGATCGCCTTCCGCCCGTGAGGCGCCGTCCCAGTTGCTGCATCGCCGCCACGGCGACCAGGGCCAGCGACATAACAAGAATGTGGCAGTAGCTGAGGCCGGGATAGGCCGCGCCGCCCTTCGCCGTCCATGAGGAGTGCATGCTGAACGGCAGGATCATGAACAGACAGACCGCAAGGGCGACGGCGGATCGCTTGAGCGGACGAAGGGCGCCCGGGGTCAGGAGGCAGGAGACGAATAGATAGATGAGCAGGATGAAGACAAAGACAAGGCACTCGGGCAGCGTCAGGAACCCGCACCCCAGCAAGACACCCGCCAGAACAGCGGAGGGCAGTCCCTCCCCCAGGGCGAGGGCCGCGATGAAGGAGAAGCCGAAGAACGCAACGAGGATATGGTGATCCACACGTCCGACCGTGGCGTAGGCAATGCACCCGGGGAGCAGGGCGTACAACAGGGCCGCGGCGCAGGCCTGCCAGTGCCCCCACAGCCTCCGGGCGAAGAGGAAGAGAGGCAGGAGGATGAGCGTTCCCACAACCGGGGAGAAGAACCCCGCGATCACCTCCGTGGCGTGGGCGGACGGTGCGCCGAGGCCGAAGGCCATGGCCAGGCAGGCGATTCCCCAGTCAAACAATGGGGGCCAGAAGACCTCCGCCCCGTAGGGATAGGCAATGTAGGAGTCGAAGTGCGGGACCCACGGGAAGTGCGACTGGATCAGAAAGATCCGTCGCATGTGGTAGTAGGAATCAGGACAGCAGGGGAGAAAGTGACCGCCCTGGAAGAAGCGCCCCCAATCCCAGATGCGCGTTAAGAGGGCAAGGCCGACGATCCCCGACACCGTGAGGATTCGACACACCCTTCCGGAGTGCGGCGCATCGAAGTCGCTTTCGTCCTTGCTCATGGAGACATGGTACAGAGCAAAGCCGCGTAAGTCAAGCCCATGCCCCTTTGCAGCAGCCGGCAGATGCCCCGGCGCGCGGCGACATGCGCTCAGGCCAAGACGCCCGCCACCTTCTCCGCGTACCGGCGTACATAGGCGCGCGGGTCGGTGCGATGTTTCTCAACCAGGTCGGGACGCGCCTTGCCGAGCCTCGACAGGACCTCGGCGGCGGCCAGATCGATCTGCCAGCCTGCGTCCTCCTGGACGCCGCCGGCGCCCATGGGTGTGCTCACCTGGAAGTGTCGTGTTCGCGGCAGGTCCTCCCGCGTCAGCATCTCCTCGATGGCCGGAACAGCCGACGCATCGCCAATGCGGCCCAGGGCGCGGACGGCGGCGATCCGCGTGTCCATGTCGGCCGACGGGTCCTTCAGCACGTTCGTGATCTCCGACACGGCTGATTTATCGCCCACCATGCCGAGCAGGGGGATGGACGACTGCCACGCGGGGACGGCCTTGTTGCCCTCGGGCTTGTCCTCGCGGCGCTCCTTCAGGCACGAGACAAGCTCAGGCACGGCCTCGGGCTGCTTGAACATGGCCAGGCCGACCGACGCCCAGTAACGCTCCCGGGCGCTGTCCGACTGGAGGGCCTGCTTCAGCAGCGGCAGGGCCTCCTGGCCGCCCTTGACCAATTGCCACACGGCCTCGGGCGATTCCTCGCCGCCCAGACGCTCGGCCCATTCGTTCAGGGGGCGGGCGGGGGGCATGGGCGGCTTCCAGGAGTCGTCGTGGAGCTGCACGTCCTCCGGCGGCGGCAGCTCGAGCGCGCGGCGGGGGCCGAGCGCGCCGGTCTTGAAGAGCTCCTCCTGGATCAGCTTGACATCGAGCGCGCGGGGCGTGACGTCATTCTTCACCGCAAGACCCGCCGCCGTGCCGGCCGCCTCGCCGAGGCGCTGCATGTCGTTCTGCATGCGGAGCTGGTTGTGGGCATCGTGGGTGATGGAGATGGCCCGGCAGGCCACCAGCATGCCCTCCACATCGCGGGGGAGCAGGCAGCGGTAGGGCACCTCGCAACCGAACTTCCTCCGCCAGTTGCCGAGGACCCAGACCCAGAGCAGGGCCTCGTCGCTCTCGTTCTCGTAGTCGAAGCCGTGGTTGTCGAAGTGGGAGTAGGCGTAGGCGATCACGTCCGGAAAGTCCCGGCCGGCCACCTCGTCGGAGAGGGTGAGAACGTAGTCGCCGAGGATCTGCCGGCTGTTGCGCAGGCCGATGAGCGGGGCGATGTAGAGGAGGCGCTTGTCGCTTGTGTATTGATCCCGCCAGTAATGCTCCAGACCCCGTCGGCGCGCACGGGTGAGATCGGCGACATCCGTCGGGTCGCAATAGCCCGCGTCGAAATTCGTGATGAGGAGCTTGCCCTTCGGATCGAGCCGGCCCGATGGGAGTGAGTAGGCGTGGGGCAGATGGTCCGTCTGGCGGCCGAAGGAATACGGCGCGCCGGCCATGACGGCCACGTCGCCGTCGCCCGTGCTGTCGACGACGACCTTGGCGCGGTAGAGCGCATTGCCCTCCGGCCCGGCGGCGATAACGCCGGTGATGCGGGACACGGCCTGTTCCTTCCCCGTGGCGGGGAGCTGCGACGGCGCGTCCTCCGTCTCGACGCCGGTGACGACCGTATCGAAGACCAGTTCGACGCCGGCCTCGTCGGCCAGTTGCTGGAGGGTGACTTTCTTTGCCTCGGGATGGAAGCCGGAGACCTTTTCCTTTGGACCGAAGAGGGGGAGGAGCTGCTCCAGCCGGGCGTCGGCCTCGTCCTGGATGCCGCCCTTGACGCCGTGGTAGTAGGAATGGATGCCGCCGCCCGATCCGATGCCGCCAAGGAAGGTGGCGGGCTCGATGAGGACCGTCTTCACGCCCTGGCGGCCGGCGGCGATGGCGGAGAAGGCCCCCGCCGTGCCCCCGCCGCAGACCACGACCTCCGCCTCATACACCGGCGGCGCGGCGACGGATTTTTCCGACCCCTCCGGGGCAGGCGGTTCGGGAAGCGGGCCGATCTGCTGGGCGATCTTCTCCGCCGCGCCCTCTTCACTCCAGCGTCCCGCGCCGAACAGGTTCTTCACCCGCGGATGGATGGTTGAACTCTCGGCCTTCGGCTCGGCGACGGCGAGGGGATAGGGCTCGACGCCGACGTGTGTCACGACGGCGCCCTCCAGCTCCGGCACGGCCTCGCGCGCGGCGGCCAGGACGTCGGGGATCATACGGCGGGCGATGCGGATATCGTCCGACGGAAGCTCGAACTCCAGCGCGATCTCGCCTTCCCAGACGGTGGGCTTTGCCTCGATGTCGAGGGAGTAGGTGTCGATGCGGCGGACCTGCGAGATCGCCTTCGCGCCGTTGAGGAATATGGAATGGACCGCCTCCTCCCGTTGGGGACGGCTGAATTCCACACCGGTCAGGCGCCAGAGCAGCCCCGTGTCGGTGGCGTCCACGAACGCCTTCGCCCGGATGGGAAACTCGCCGGACTTGCTGGCGATGACCACGGCGGCGGCCGTATCGTCCTTCACCTGGATCGCCACGGGGCAGGAGTAGAGGAGCACGTCCAGGCCGATGTCCCTCGCGCAGCGGTCGAGGAGGATCTCGGTGATGGGCGCATCGAGCCGGCCGTCTTTCAGGCCGCCCGTGGCTTCGAGGCGGGACAGGGTCTCGCCGTCGAGGGCGGCCGGCAATTCCTCTACATCCAGGCGGAATGCCCAGGTGGCCTCCCAGCCGAGGACGGGGCGTCGCTCCACGAGGAGGACGTCATGCCCGGCCTTTCGGAGGGCCGCTGCCGTGGAGAATCCGTTCAGGCCCCCGCCGATTACCGCCACATCATATGTCTTGTCGGTCAGCATGGTCTTGTCTCTCCATTCCTTTTCATACGCCATAGGGTCCCGCGATTGCCGGCCCATGATGGCATGAACAAGTTGCGACCGTCTACGGATGATCGGACCGGAAACATAGGACAATTTTGACCTGCCGTTTTGGGTCCGACCTCGCGGCCCGCCAGAATCGCATGGTCGGTCGGGTTTGTCAAGGCGAAAGGCGTCGTTCAGGCAATGCCTCCGTTGTTGCGGAGTGGTCAAAATGAGACAAAAAGGCTTGACAATTCGCGGGGGGGATGGTAAACAGGGTTTAGGTAAGGCGTATTTTCCGAGCGGCGTTAGTTCAGCGGTAGAATACCAGCTTCCCAAGCTGGGGGTCGAGGGTTCGAATCCCTTACGCCGCTCCATTTCTTTCATGGCGCAGCCACGGCGGCCGGCAGGCGCGGGCTGTTTTCCGATGGAGCAGAGATGTCTCTTCGGCACAACCTCATCAGACTGGCCATGAGCTGTACCGTGGGGCTGTGCCTTGCCGGATGCGGGCCGAGGAAGCGGAGCGTGCCGAGGGAAATCCGCGACGAGGTCTCCGGTCTCGGGCCGGCGGGCCAGAAGCAAATCTCTCCCGGCAGCATGATCCACATCGTCCAGCGCGGCGAGAACCTGAATTCCATCTGCCGGCGCTATGGCGTCCGCCGGGGCGAGGTGATCCGGGCCAACGACATCTATAACCCCAATCTCATCAAGGTGGGCCAGCGGCTGGTCATCCCGGGGGCGGGCGGGCCGGCCGGGCGGGCCGAGCCGAGCGCGCCCCGCCGGCGATATGCCGTGGAGCCGGACATGAGCGGCGTGATCTCGGAGCCGAACTTCATCTGGCCGCTCCGGGGGCGAATCCTCCAGCCCTTCGACGAAGACGGCCACGGCCTGGAGCACCGCTACATCACGATCGCGGGGAAGATCGGGGACAAGGTGGTCGCGTCGAAAACGGGGGTGGTCTCCTTCCTTTCGGATAATTTCCAGGGATATGGCAAGGTCGTCATCCTCCAGCACAGCGACGGGTATTCGACGTTTTATGGGTGTCTTTCGAAGATCTCTGTTTCGCCCAATGACCGGGTGCGGCAGGGCCGTGTGATCGGGGAGGTCGGGCAGACGGGGCGCGCCGATTCCCCGCAGTTGCTGTTCAAGCTTTTTCAGGGGAAGCAGCCCGTGAATCCCATCAGGTACTTCCCGTAGCCGGCTCTCATAGCGTGCGGTATTGCGATGCCGATATACGAGTTCGAGTGCAAGAAATGCGGCCGGGCCTTCGAGGAGTTCTTCCGGAGCGTCTCGGAGAAGAGAAAGCCGACCTGTCCGGCGTGCGGATCGAAGAGGACCGGCAGGCTCCTTTCGGTCTTCGCCATGGCCGGCGGCAGCAAACGCTCCTCCTCGCACGGGTCGTCGAACTGTTCCGGGTGTAGCCGCAGCAGTTGCGCCGGCTGCCGTTGACGAAGCCATTCACCCATGAGGCGGTTTTGAGTTCTTCCCATGAGAATCGGTGTGCTCTCCGACACCCATGTGGTCGACGCCTCCGACATCCCCGTTGAGGTGTTCGAGACCCTGCGCGATGTGGACCTCATCCTCCACGCGGGTGATATTCTCGAACTCGGCGTGATTGACGAGCTGGGTGCGCTTGCGCCCGTTCATGCCGTGTGCGGCAATATGGACCCGCACCTGACGCGGGAGAAGCTCCCGGGGAAGTCGATCATCAACGCGGGGGGAAAGCGAATCGGGCTTACCCACGGCAGCGGCGCCCCCTTCGGGCTGCACAACCGCGTGCGGGCGCGGTTCGACGATGTGGACGTGATCGTGTTCGGCCACTCGCACCGGCCGATGTGCGAGACGGCGGACGGGGTGCTGGTGTTCAATCCCGGCAGCCCGACGGATGTTCGCTTTGCCCCGTGCCGGTCGTTTGGTATCCTCAGCATCGAGGGCGACGATATCCTGGGAAGCATTGTCCAGTTGGATTAGCCGAATGCACAACCTCTGGGCGCCTTGGCGAATGGAGTATATCTTGAGCGATAAGACCACAGGCTGCTTCCTCTGTGAGGCCGTGGAGGCGGACGATGATGAAAAGGCGCTGGTCGTCTGCCGGCGCGACGGCTGCTTCTGCGTCATGAACAAGTATCCCTACAACAACGGCCACCTGCTGATTGCGCCGTACGCGCACAAGGCCGACCTGGGGGACCTGACGGAGGACGAGATGCTCGGGCTGATGCGCCTGACACGGGACGCGCAGTCGGCCCTGCGGAAGCAGATGGCCCCCCACGGGTTCAACCTCGGCGTCAATCTGGGCGAGGCGGCCGGGGCGGGCCTGCCGGGGCATTTCCACATTCACATCGTACCGCGATGGTCGGGAGACACGAGCTTCATCAGTGTGCTTTCGGGGACGAGGGTCACCCCTCAGTCGCTGGAGGATTTGTGGCGTTCCTTGCGGGGGCATCTTGCGTAAGCCATGTTGACGCGCGTGGACATTGAAAACCGAGAGGCCGACATCCTGGCGCCCTACGCCATGAAGAGCCGCGACTCGCGCGGCCGGAAGCACCCGGAGAAGGAGCACCCCTTCCGGCTGGTCTACCAGCGCGACCGCGACCGGGTGATCCACAGCACCGCCTTCCGCCGGCTCGAGTACAAGACCCAGGTCTTCTTGAACCACGAGGGGGACCACTACCGCACGCGCCTGACGCACACCATCGAGGTGGCGCAGATCGCGCGGACGATCGCGCGGGCGCTGAACGTGAACGAGGACCTGGTGGAGGCGATCGCCCTGGCCCATGACATCGGGCACACGCCCTTCGGCCACTCGGGCGAGGACGCCCTGCGGGAGCTGATGAAGGACCACGGCGGCTTCGAGCACAACCGCCACGGGCTGCGGGTGGTGGACCTGCTGGAGGTGCGCTACCCGGAGTTTCGGGGGCTGAACCTGTCCTACGAGGTGCGCGAGTCGATCGCAAAGCACTCCACCCCGCACGACGCGCCGGACTCGACGGAGTTCGACCTGGGCGAGCGGGTCCTGATCGAGGCGCAGATCGTCGAGGTGGCCGACGCCATCGCCTACGACAGCCACGATGTGGACGACGGGCTGGGCGCCCGGATCCTCCGGCAGGAGGACCTGGAGGGCATCGGGCTGTGGCAGCGGGCTGCAGGGTGGCTGAAGGATGCGAACATGGATTTGCGCTTTAAACGGGCCCAGACAGTCCGGTATATTATCAACCTGGAGGTGACGGACCTCATCGACAACACGCGCCGGCGGATCGAGGAGATGGGGATTCGCAGCCCGAAGGACGTTCGCCGGGCCGACTGCCATGTGGTTTGCTTCTCCGACGAGGTGCGCGGGCTGAAGGAAGAACTTGAGGATTTTCTGTCGGACCGGGTGTACCGACACTTCCACGTGACGCGCATGTCGCGCAAGGCAAAGCGGTTTCTCACTCGGCTGTTCAATGCCTACGTAGGGGACCTCGGGCAGCTCCCGGACGAGCACCGGGAGTGGGCCGAGCGCGACGACGTGGGCATCCACCAGGGGGTTTGCGACTATATCGCCGGTATGACGGATCGCTATGCGCAAGACGATTACGTCAAACTGTTTTATCCATATGAAAGGGTGTAGAGGGACGTGGGATATGGAGTTCGCGAAGGCGGCTGCATATCCTCATCCGGGTCTTTTTAATCCTAATCCTAATCTTAATCCTCATTTCCAATCGCACGGCAGAGAGTAAGATTAGGGGCAGGAGCAGGAGGGGGGAGGCCGTTCCCGCCACGCAAACCAGTTTGAAAGGATGCCAACCATGTTAATGTGGATTGTGCGAGTCATCTTCATCTGTGCGGGCACCAGCTTCGGGTTCCATGCGGCCAATCTTGCCTTTCCGGATGACAGCGCACGAAAGATCCTCGGGTTGGTTTACGGCCTGATCATCTCCGCCGTGCTCATCGGGCTGGAATGGATCGTCAGCAAGAAACCGCTTTCGGTGATCTTCGCCGTGATCTTCGGCCTTCTCATCGGCTTTATCATGGCCAGTATCTTCTCCCGGCTGGCCGTGCTGGCCCTGGGGCCTGACTTTCACGCTACGGTGGGCTTTGAGTCCCAGGGGGCCTTCGAGGGGGTCCTTCGCCTCGGGCTGACGCTCGTCTGCTGCCTCTTCGGCATCTCGATTATCTACCACACGCGGGACAACTTCAATTTCATCATCCCCTATGTGGAGTTCAAACGGGAGGAGCGCCACGTCCGGCCCGCGCTGCTGGACACCAGCGTCATCATCGACGGGCGGATCGCCGACATCTGCGAGACCAAGATCCTCGACTGCCCCATCATCGTGCCCAAGTTCGTCCTTGACGAGCTCCAGCTCATCGCCGACTCCTCCAACCGCCTGAAGCGCAACCGCGGACGCCGCGGGCTGGACATCCTGAACAGGCTCCAGCGCAGCGGGGTTGTGGACATCAACATCGAGGAGCCCAAGGCGGCCGCCGCGGGATCGGGCGACGTGGACGACCGCCTCGTCCGTATGGCCAAGGCCCTCGACGGGCGCATCATCACCAACGATCTGAACCTGAACAAGAGCGCCCAGGTGCAGGGCATGGATGTGGTGAACATCAACGACCTCGCCAACGCCCTGAAGCCGAGCGTCATGCAGGGAGAGGAGATGGTGATCCGCTTGGTCAAGGCCGGCGAGGAGCCCGGCCAGGGCGTCGGCTTCCTGGACGACGGCACCATGGTCGTGGTGGACCAGGGGCGGTCCAAGATCGGCAAGACCGTCCCCATCGTCGTGACCAACGTCCTCCAGACCAGCGCCGGCCGACTGATCTTCGGCCGCCCGAAGGGAGAGGAAAGCTGAGCCCGGACGCCCCCCGACGCCCGCGCACGTCCGCCATCCTCGTCGCCGCCGGCGAGGGGAGGCGCTTCGGCGGCGAGGTGAGAAAACCCTACGTGGAACTGGACAGCAAGCCCGTGCTTCTGCATTCGGTATCGGCGTTTGCCCAGATCGATCGAGTCAGCGAGATCATCGTCGTCGTCAACGCCGACGACGAAGATATGGTAAAGGAACGCTGGGGCGACGAGCTGCGGGCGGCGAAGGTGGCCCATATCTGCATCGGCGGCGGCACGCGTCAAGAGAGTGTGACACGGGGCATGGCCCATGTCACCGATTCGATCGATCTGGTTGCCATCCACGACGCCGTCCGGCCCCTGGTTCGCCCCGCCCTCATCCGGCAGGCCATCGAGACCGCCGGGCGCATGGGCGCGGCGATGCTGGCCGCGCCGGTCAAGGCGACGATCAAGGACGTCGGGCCGGACCGCATCATCCGAAAAACCATCCCCCGCGAGGCCCTGTGGGCGGCGCAGACGCCGCAGGTCTTCCGGCGCGACCTCATCCACCGGGCCTACGAGCAGGCTCGGCGCGGCGGCGTCCAGGCCACCGACGACGCCCAGCTCGTGGAGCGGCTCGGCGAGCCCGTGGCGATCGTCGAGTCCACCGACGAAAACATCAAGATCACCACCCCCGAAGACCTCCTCATCGCCCGCGCCCTCGCCGCGCACCTGGAGTATTGACGCGTCGCGGGAGATGTGATACATTTGATTTGTAAAGAGTCTCGTTGTCCAAGCATCGAGGAGCCATGCTCGCAGGCATTGGATATGACATTCATCGGCTCGTGGAGGGCCGCAAGCTCGTGCTCGGCGGCATCCAGATCGAGTATAAGCTGGGCCTGCTGGGCCACTCCGACGGGGACGTGCTCCTGCACGCCATCACTGACGCGATCCTCGGCGCCGCAGGGGCGGGGGATATCGGCGAGCTCTATCCCGATACGGACCCGCAATACAGAGGCATCTCCAGCGAGGTCATCCTCGAAGAGGCCCTGTCCGTCGCCGCCGAGCGGCGGCTCAAGGTATATAACCTGGACTCCATCGTACTGGCCGAGCGCCCCAAGCTGGGCCCCGTCAAGAAGGAAATCCGCGCGCGGCTGGCGAAGCTCCTGGCGATCCCGCCCGATCGCGTGGGGGTCAAGGCCAAGACCATGGAGGGGCTGGGGCCTATCGGCACCGGCGAGGCCGTTGCCGCCCAGGCGGTCGTTCTCCTGGAAGAATCCCGTTAGAAGAAAAGGGAACTGCGATGAGTGTGAAAGCGAAATTGCCGCCGTTTGAAGCCCTGTGTCCCCTGCCGGTCGTCCTGCTCACCTGTCAGGACGAAGAGGGCAAGAGCAACATCATCACCCTCGCCTGGGTGGGCATCTGCTCGTCCGATCCGCCTCAGCTCAGCGCATCGGTTGCGCCGTCGCGTCACTCCCACGACATCCTCGAGAAGGCCGGGTACTTCGTCATCAACGTCCCCAGCATCCCCCTTCTGGAGAAGGTGGACCAGGCGGGCTGCGTCTCCGGCCGGGATGTGGACAAGTGGCAGGAGATCGGGTTCACCCCCGTCCCGAGCGACCTGGCCGGCGCGCCGCTGATCGAGGAGTGCCCGATCAACATCGAGTGCAAGACGCGGCAATACATCAGCCTGGGCGGGCACGATATGTTCATCGGCAAGATCCTCTCCGTTCATGCGAACAAGGACATTCTGGATGCCGAGGGGGGCGTAGACTTCGCCAAGGCCCAGCCCTTCTGCTTCAACCACGGCGAGTACTGGAGCCTGGGCGAGAAGATCGGCAGCATCGGCATGTCGAAGAAGGCGTAGTTGCGTTTTTCCCGTGTCGCGCGGAAAGCACCGCGGCCGATTCGCCCTTGGTACGAATCGGCCGCTGGTATTTTCGGCCAGGTCCGGCTTTTACACAAACTCCACGTTCAGGTAGTGCACGGAACAGGAGATGCAGGGATCGTAGGCGCGGACGAGCATCTCAAGCGCAAGCTCGATCTCCTTCTCCGACTTGTCCAGGATCATCGGCAGGAAGGCGTCGAAGTCGTCCTGGATGCTCGCGTGGTTCTGGTTCGTCGGGATGATGCAGTTCGCCGCCGTGCATACGCCGTTCTCATCGAAGGTGTAGTCGTGGAAGAGGATGCCGCGCGGCACATCGACTGCCCCCACGCCCTGCCCGGCCCCGGGCTGGACCTTCATGTGGGCGTCCTCTTCCTCCACGCCGCTCTCAATTAGCTCATCGATCAGGCGGATGGCCTCGAGGGTGCTGTCCACGCACTCGACGATCTGGGCCACCGTGTTCATGAATGGATTGCAGCAGGGGGCCTTCAGACCGAGCATCTCGGCCACTTCCTTGGACGGGCCCTGGAGCTGCTCGTGGTTCAGGTTGAAGCGCGCCAGCGCGCCGGCGGCGTAGGAGCTGCGGTTGTGTTTCGTGTACTTCGCCGTGGACTGCGGGACGCAGTATTCGTTGGTGATGCTTAGATACTCGCTCACCGGCCACGTGCCGCCGTCGGTTGAGCCGATGTCGCCGTCGTAGAGGGCGTACTCCTCCGGCGTGGTCAGGGCGATGTATTCCGTCTCCCGGCTGAAGTCCGGGATCTTGTCCGCCACGCTGAGGACGACCCCGGCGACGGACTTCAGGTCATCGATCGACGCCTCCAGCCGGTCGCGGACGGCCTTCATATCAGACGGCTTCGGGACGGAGGTGAAGCCATTGACCACGGCCGTAATCGGGTGGGTGGTCCGCCCGCCGAAGAGGTTGCACATCTCATTCGCCAGGCGATGCAGCCTCACGACTGCCAAGACGGCGTCCTTGTGCGTCGTGGCCAGCGGGATCACGCTGCCCACGCCGAAGAGGTCGGGCACGACCAAATATCCGGCATGCAGGATATGGCTCTGCAGGTTCTCGCCGTGGGTGAGGACCTTGCGGAGCTTGAGGGTCTGCTCCGAGGGCGTAATGCCGAGGGCGGCCTCGGTGGCCTTGAGCGAGGCCATGGTGTGGCCGATGGAGCAGATGCCGCAGATGCGGCTGGTGATGTGGGCCATCTCGCTCCATCGGCGGCCGACGACCATTGCCTCGAAGAAGCGAGGCGCCTCGACCACCTGCCACTGGCACTCCTTGATCGTTCCCTTCTTGACGTCAACAACGATGTTTCCATGGCCCTCGACACGAGTGACATGGTGCACGTTGACGTCCACGTTCGCTTTGGATGGTGCGGCTTTACTGCTCATATCTTGGCGCCTCCCAGTATCCCAGGAACATCCCCAGTCTCTTCAATGCATCCTCTACGGTGAGGCCGTATTTTTCGAGGACCTCCATCTCGGAATCGCGGTTCGGGTTGTCCACATAGCCGCGGCATCCCTCGCATTCGTGTCCGTGCGAGGGGCAGATGGCCCCGCAGCCGGCGCGGGTGACCGGGCCGAGGCAGAACATGCCCTTCTCGAACACGCACTGGTTGCCCTTCAGCTTGCACTCCACGCAGACCGGGTAGTTCGGGATGTCCGGCTTTTTGCCGAGGAGCAGCGCCTTGGTCACGCTGAGGAACTCGTCCCGGTGGATGGGGCAGCCGTGGATGGTGTGGTCCACTTCGATGACGGCGTTGATCGGCCGCGCGGGGTAGGTCTCAATCCTGTGCGCGTCGTCGCCGTAGACGATTTCCTTGACCTTGTACATCGGCTGGAAGTTTTTGAGGCAGTTGATCCCGCCGATGGTCGCGCAGGCGCCGAGGGCCACAACGATCTTCGCGCACTTCCGTATCCCCTTCAGGCGCGCCTCGTCGGACTCCCGCGTGCACGACCCTTCGACAAACGCGATGTCGTAGTTGTCGCTGTGCTCCTTCATGGCCTCGCGAAAGCTGACGACCTCCACCTCGCCCAGCAGATCGAGAAGGCCCTCCTCCAGATTCACGATCTGGAGCTCACACCCCTCGCAACTGGCGAAGTCGAACACTGCGATTTTTGGCTTCATTGAATCGCCTCCCGAAGTTCGAATACCTGAGAAAGCTTGAAGACCGGGCCGTCCTGGCAGACGTAGACGTTGTTGATCTGGCAGTGGCCGCACTTGCCCACACCGCATTTCATCCGGCGCTCCAGCGACAGCAGCACCCGGTCGCGCGGGATGCCGATTTTCTCGGTCTCCATGATGACGAACTTGTACATGATCGGCGGGCCGACGATGACGGCGACCGTGTTGGCCGCATCCACCTTGACCTTCGAGAACAGCATCGTGATCACGCCGACGTTGCCCGTCCATTGGTCGTCCGCCCGGTCCACCGTCTCGTGGAGCTCCACATCGTCGCGCGCCGCCCACTCGGCAAGCTCGTCGGTGAAGAGGCGCTCGGCGGGGGACTTCGTCCCGGAGAGGACGATCACCCGGCTGTACTCGCCCCGGTTGGCCAGGACGTGTTTGATGTACGACCGCGCGGGCACGAGGCCCAGGCCGCCCGCGACGAAGAGGATGTCCTTCCCCTTGGCGTCGTCGATGTCAAACGTCGTCCCGAAGGGACCGCGAATCCCGATGGTGCTCCCATCGGGCAGCGCGTGAAGGGCGCGGGTCACGTTGCCCACCTTTCGCACCACGAGCTCGAAGCTCTCATCGCGCGTCGGGGGCGAGGATACGGAAATCGGGGCCTCGCCGATGCCGAAGATGGAGACTTGCACAAACTGGCCCGGCCGGTGGCCCAGGTGCATTCCTTCTTTGAGTTTGATCTCGAAGACCCTTTCCGTCTCCGTCATCTGTTCGGACGTGACGATGGTGGCCAGGCCGGGCGCATAGATCGAATTACTTTGCTGGCATGCACATCCCATCTCACAACTCCTCCTTCAGCGTGTTATAGACTTTCACGGGGTCGGCGATGTCCGGCAGGCAGGCCGACGCACAGCGCCCGCAACCTACGCAGGCGATGTCGCCGTATTTCATATAGAGGTATTGCCCCTTCCGGTAGAAGCGGTGCCGGTAGCGCTCCATGCGCTCCTCCCGGAAGTTCTCGCCGCTGCCCACGGCGGCGAAGTCCTCCAACAGGCAGCCATCCCACACGCGGTAGCGCCGGCCCTTTGTTAACTGCAAGTCCGTCTCATCCTTCACGTCGAAGCAGTAGCATGTCGGGCAGACGAGGTTGCACGAGCCGCAGCTCAGGCACCGCTCCGCCTTCATCTTCCACACCGGGTGTCTCTCCTTGCCCCTGAGGAGCTCGGGCAGGTCGGTACAGGGCATGTCCAGCTTCCGATCCCCGAAGAGTCCCTTCGCCTTCTCGCGGGCTTGGTCGCGCTTGGCGATCTCCTCGTCCGTGGCGTCGCGGACGGTGGCGTGCTTCTCCAGAAGCTGCGCGCCCTTCTCCGTCCCAATGCTTACCGTATAGGCCTCGCCGATGTCGGTGAGCATCAGGTCGAAGCCGTCGTCCACCACGGCGCTGTTCATGCTGGCGCAGAAGGCCTTCTCTGAGGCGCGGGTCATGTCCACGCCGATGATCGTGCTCCTCTCCCGCTTCCTCAGGTAGTTCTCATCCCGGTGGGTATCGGCGAAGACTTTGTCCATCTGGGCGATGGCCTTGATGTCGTAGGGGTGCACACCGATAAGAATGGACTCCTGCGCCTCTATCACGGGCTCCACCGATGGGCTCTCGCCGCGGGTGAACCTCAGGAGTGTTTCTTCCTGGGGGATGAAGTACTTTTTCGGCGGGAGCAAAGTGACATCATAGTCCAGGCACAGGTCCTCCGGCGACTCCAGAGGGGCGAAGTCGAACCGGCCGGTCCCTTTTCCGGCCACCCCGAAGACGCTTGTTTCCTTCAAGAGGCCCGCAACGAAACCGTTGAGGTTTTTCCTGTCGAGAAGCTTGACCGTCATTCGATCCTCCTCTGCTGTGCAGTGGGCCGCGCGTCAGCCGGCCGGTTACTTGATGACCTCCCTGAGCAGATCCAGCAGCTTGTCCGGCTGGACGGGTTTTTCCACAAACTTGTCCACCGGGAGCCAGACGGAATCCGCGTCGAACTTCCAGGGCACTTCCTGGTTCACCGCAGTCAGCATGATGATGGGGATGTCCTTCGTCTCCTCTTCCTCCCGCAGGTCCCGGGCCGTATCGAAGCCCTCGGTCTTGTGCGTCATCATGACGTCGAGAACGATGGCGTTCGGCTGTTCCCCTTTCGCCCTGGCCAGCCCGTCCTTTCCGTTTTGCGCAGTGATCACCTCGTAGTCATTGCTTTGGAGGACGATCTTCGTCGCCGCCAAAAGATCGACGTCGTCATCTACCAACAACACCTTGTGTCGCTCGGCCAATTTCAACCCTCCTTACTTATGAGGTCTGCCGGGAAAACCAGATTGTGTCAGACAAATCACACGTGTCTCGATGGCCCCTGCTCCTCGCCGTCGCTCCCCGCCGACGCATGTGGAAGCGCCGGGGCCTTCACGTTGAACCTCAAGAGAATCCCATGCCTCTCGCGAAGGCGATACGTCAACGACAGCAGCCCCGCGGCCAGGTGAACGTTCTCCACAATAATATGCTCCGGCGCCACCAGACGCAAGGGAGCAAAGTTCCAGATTGCCTCGACCCCGGCCGCCACCAGTCGGTCCGCTACCCGCTGGGCGGCGCTCGCCGGGACGGCGATCACGCCGATAGGCGCCCTCCCATCCCGGACGATATCGTTCAACTCCGACATGGCCCGGACCTGGATGCCATCCACCATCTTGCCGATCAAACGGCTGTTGATATCGAACAATCCCTTGATGCAAAAACCCCGCTCGCCAAGGTTCTTCGAATGCGCCAGCGCCTGGCCGATGTGCCCCGCGCCGACGATAACCACCGGCGTCTCCGTATTGATACCCAGGATGCCGCTCAGCCGGTCGAAGAGAGTCGACACGTCATACCCCGACCGAGAGACGCCGAACTTCCCGAAGTGACCGAGGTCCCTGCGCACGAGGGACGCCGAGACGCCGATCTCGTTGGCCAGCTCCTCGGAGGAGATTCGTTCCACTCCACCATCGACCAGCATTCCAAGATGGGTCAGGTAAAGCGCCAGGCGCTTGACCGTGACGAGAGGCACCTTCGTCTTAGACACTCCACCCCCCGAGATATGAAAAGACCAAGTTAATTGATATACTTATCACAAATTTATGGAAGTTAATCGAGATATACATCACGAAACCTCGCCCTTGCTTCTCCCTTTAGTCTATACCTACTACACGGCAAAGTCAAGATATTTTCGCCATATTCCCCCAAAAACACCCAAATAATGCCAAAGATCAGGATTGTGCTGCGTAGACCTCCGTCGCCTGCGCTTGGCAAAGACGGGGCAACAGAAGCGGACGAATTCGTCATCTCCTTCACAAATAGACGCCACACACCGTCCCGATAATCCAGGTCTGCTATCGCAAGAACAGCCTATCCGGAGCCCGACCTGTGCCGGCCACACAGACGAAGTCGACAGACTCCAGAGGGGCCTGCCGTGCAACACCCGAATGCAATCAATAGGAGCTTAACTGACCTTGTGCCAATGAGTTACGAAGGTCCGACCTATGCTCTCCCCACCGCGCATACGCACCTCTCGCATGATGTGTCATTAGGAGCCTGTTATGCCGCGTAGCGGCATAAAAGGCTCGCAACGACACGGCCGGGTGTCATGGGGAAAGTCCTGGTGCTCTCCTCGGCCAGCCGTCTTGCCCTCATTCCATCCGGAGGACGGCCATCCCCCTCGCGCATCCCGACGCGGGGACACGGAAGCCGTTGTCCTGCTTCGAAGCGGCGATCCACTTCCCCGCCGGACCTCGGTAGAAGACCTTCTCGGTCTCCAGGCGGATGATGACATCGCACGTAGTCCTCAGCGCCCACGTCCCGTCCTCGGCCTGCTGCATGCTCGCCGCCATGGGGACCGTGACGGTGTCTCCCTCCTTCACGTCGTAGATCGCGAACCGGTCGCCTTGCGCAATCGTCGCGTCGGGCTTGAACTCGAATCGGTTGGGTCGCACAAACGCCTTGATGCATCCCCGCCGCGCGCCATCCGGCGTCAAGCAGAGCTTGCCGTCCAGCAGGCCGGAAGCCCGCGGCTTGCCGGAGGTCCAGGCGAGGGGCATGGGCGTGGACGTGGTAATGACGCCCTTCTTGTCCTTGCTCTTGTAGTCCAGCGTCGCCAGATCGAACCCCACCAGGCCAAAGCCGAAGCGCCCCTTCTCGTCGCATGACTCGATCCGGTAGGCGGTGTTGTGGTTGTAGTCGGGACTCGAGACGAAGAGCGTCCGGCCGATCAGGGCGGAGGGGTTGGGGACCTTGATGTCCGTCGCAAGGATGTGATTGGGATAGTCAAGGGATGTGACCCTCCCCTGCAGGGCCGGGACAGTTAGTGTCAGACCGACGCCGGCCTGTTCCACCTTCGACGCTTGATACACGGCGAGCTCGGCCACCTTGCCACTGACACTTCGGGCAAGAGACGAACGACCATTCGTGGAGAGGGATACGTGATCGACAACATCACCCGCCTTGACCACCACACTCCGCATGCCATCGGCGGCCTGTCCCTCCTCGACAGAAACGATCCGGGGCTTCTTCTTGTATCCCTCCATGACACCGAGGAAGGAGCTGGCCATGCCCTCGCCCTTCCGCCGGGCGATGAAGAAGGGGATGATCTGCTTGCCCAGCAGGTCGGGGCCCTTGCCGGTGATGATGGTCGAGCCGTCCCCGGGGAAGAGCGTCAGGCGCAGGTGGATGTCCATCTCTTTTTGCGTGGTCCAATCGGCCGTGACCTTCCGGCCGGCCGGACCGGACTTCACGTCGTAGATGTAGCCATATCCATTGCCGGGCGGGGGGAACCAGCCGAAGTGGCCCACCTTCTCGCCCGGGATGCCCAGCTTGCGAATCGCGTTGCCCGGCAACACCCGCTCGCCCCAGCTCCGTCCCGGCGCATCGTAGGTTGCATCGGCATGGCCCGACAGGCCGGCGAGGGTCCATGCGTTCTCCACCGGCTTGGGTGTTGCGCCCTCGATGGTGAAGCCCTCGCCTTTTTCCGTCACCTGGCCGTGGAAGCTGTAGTCGTGCTGCTTGCCGCCTTGGACGTCGAAGCGATCGACGAAGTACCCCCCGCCCCCCGGCAGGGCCACCAGCGCGCATGCCCGGGCATACTCCTTGATCTCCGGCTGCGCCTGCCAGCACTGCGGCCCGGCGGACATGGCCGCGAAGCTCATGTCGCCGTTGTCCACGAATCCCGTCACGGTAGCATTCGGCCCGCCGCGATACATCGGGGGCCGCCGCGCTCATCCACCGTCACCGTGCAGTGGGCGATGGAGCGTGCGGCCCAGCCGAGCTGCACCGGCCGGCCGTAGAGGTTGTAGGCCACCTCATGCGTGAGCATCTGGCCCTGGCTGTAGAGGGAGATGCCGAGAGTGTCGTCGTTGCCGTGGGGGAAGATCGTCCCGCCCAGCAGGATGAGGGCCATGCGATTTGCACCTTCCCCCTGGCGCAGGATTGACGTGGCGCGAAATCCCCACAGGCTGGAGCGCTTGAGGTTGAACGTCTCCTTCGGGTCATACGCCGGCGGGTTCGCCATGGGCCTGTAGAAGAAGAGGGCGTCGGCCCAGCGGGCAAGCTCCCGGTCGAGCTTCCCTCCGCAGGCCGCCAGCATCTTCCGGCAATACTCCTGGCGCTCCTCGTCGGTCTGTGCATTGCGGTAGAGGGCAAAGGCCCATTTGAACCGAAGCGGCCGCCACTCCCCGATGGGGTCGGTGATGACCTTGACGTCCGGTCCTGCATCGCCGTAGCGCGGTCGATGCCCGGCGCAGTCCATCTCGTAGAGCGCCTCGTCCAGAAGGAGCTTCATGCGCGGGTGCTGGTAGAGCTTGATCCGATAGGGATAGTCCTTCGGCTGGGGGAAACGGGAGGGATCGTCGTAGTTCTTGGGATCATAACCCCGCAACATGTCGGCGAAGGATGCGTTGCAGCTTCGGCCACATTCGTTGTAGCCGTGGCCGGAGGACTCGTAGTACTGCCCCTCGGGGTCGATAGTGTTGCTGATGAACTTGTATGAGGCCTCAATGCCCCAGCGAATCAGGTCCGGCTCGCCGCATACCAATCCCACACCCATCATGGCCCGGACGGTTGCCGAGGTATGGTTGTGCAGGCTGGGCAGTCGGCCGTTGCGCGTGTTCATCTCCACGTCCCACGTGTCGAGGAAGAAGTTCTTCTCGATGTTCTGGCGGATGGTGTAGTCCTTCGTTGTGCCGAAGGCGGTGGGGTTTGTGGGCGAAACCCTGGCCATGGCCTTCGAATGGTAGAGAAGGTCGTAACAGAGCAGATAGGACCGCAGGTACTCGGTCCACTGCTGCGTGTAGTAGTGAAACCGGCCGACCACCTTCTGGTTCGGGCGCATGTTGTCGATGGGGCCGATGGTCGAAGGGGCGAGCGTCGCCATGGCATCGTAGATCCGGGCGGCCCGCTCGGCGTACCGCTCGTCGCCGGTGAGGGCGTAGGCCCGGGAAAGGACGCTGAGCATGGACTTGTACTGGTTGATGACCCAGGCGTGCCATACCCCCTTGAAGTAGTATTTCCTCCCTTCGATCTCCACCCCCTTGCCGGGGTCGAAGTACGGACTCTTCGGGTCGTCGGGCGGGAAGACGGCGTCGCATTTCCGGCACTTGACCTTCCCCGGCGCATCGAAGGAGCACATCCGCGCGCCGAACCTCGGCCACGGCGCGCGGCACTTCGGACAGCCGGCGAAGCCGTAGGCAAACGTCGCCCCCTTCGGCGGCATGAAGGACAGGGTGTAGTCGACCGGCTTCTTCAGCAGGCCATCCGCGCGGTTGACCGTCGAGGCCGCGATGGCTCTCGCCCAGTCGAAGCGCTTCACGTTCTTCCGCGCGTTACGGATGTCCTCGGCGGAGTAACGGATGCCGGCCCGGGGCTTCACGTCGGCGACTGGGCTCATCCACTTGGGCGGACCCTCGAACTTCAGCGTGACGGTCGAGGTAGGCGGGATGGGCTTCTTCCTCGGCGCGGGGACGAGGGTCGAGATCTCGTTCGTCTGCCTGCGTATCCGCAGGACGTGGAGCGTGATCTCGGTTCCCGGCGCGGGCTTCACCTCCATGGTCTTGAGCGGCACGAAGACCTCGACCCCCCATGCCTTCTTGAAGACCTGCACCCCGGTCTTGGCGCCGGAGCTCCAGGACTCGTCGGTCCAGCCGCCGGGGTCGATGGAGGCGTCATAGACCGCGCCGCCGGCGGAAGCGATGATGTGATAGAGCTTCCCGCTCTTCGGGCCGAGGGTGAACTCGACGCAGTCGTCGGCGCGGGCGTCGCCGTCGTGTCCCTTCTCCCTGGCGACGATGCCCGCCACGTTCGGCTCGCGGCAGGTGGCGATGAGGTAGAGCGTTGTGTCGTCATAGCAGGCGCGGACCTCCGTGTCCGCTTCGGCCGGGCCATCGGCGATCCGGGTGAAGCCCTTCAGGGGCGGAATGCTCCGCCAGATCGGGTCGGCCAGGGAGCCGTCAAGCTCGAGCCGGCCGATTGCTCTGGGGCAGGGGACCACGCGGCCGGCTGTCTCGGCGGCGGAACACCTCATTATGGCCATTGCGGCCACCAACGCCAATACCATCCGCGAAAGCCGTTTGACGGTCATCCGATCCATATTTTGGATTCCTCCTATCTCCTCGCGGCAGCTAATTCCTCCAGCCGCACTTCGTCCAGCCAGTACTCCCCGGGATGCGGGAAAAAGAAGGTGAGCGAAATCCTCGTGGCCTTCGGCGGCGTGGTGAATACATGGGGCGAAATGCGCCACACGTTGGACTTCTCATCGAGTGGAACGCCGCTCCACGAATAGTCCTTGGTCGGCGTAACGGACTTTCCGGTATCGTCTCGGAAAATCACGCGGGTGCGAGGCGCCATAGCCGGAACACCAGGCTTGAACGATACGATCTTGTTGCAGTGGGCAAAAAGAGCGCGATACCCGGTACCGGCCTTCACCTTTGCGTTCAATGTAATGGCGCCCAGGCCGCCTTTCTCCACCGTGATGTGCGCGGCATACCGGCCGCAGTAGGCGCGCTGGTCCGATACCTCGACGGTCGCCCCTTTTTTCCCGGGCGAGCGAAGCGCCTTTTCCACGTCGCCCGGGGGAACATCCTCGAAGGTTCCATATGTAAACGTGGGGATTTCAGCCGATTGGAGAAATTTCAGTCGTGCGAATTTTTTAGGTTTATGAAATCCCCCCAAGGTCGGAGACGCCGCCATGTATTCATCCGGCTCGATGCCTCCCCGCCGGGTTCGGCAAACGTTCGCTCTCCATTCCTCCTTGGCCGTCGGTTTCGCTCCCAGAGAGGAAAAGGGTACGGCCATCTCGGCGGACCAGCCGGTCGGCGTGATGTGGATGGAGACAACGGCCTTGGATTCCCAGGTAACATCCGATTCCTGCGCCTCTCCGGTTGGGTGCTTGCTGTCGTAGAAAGCGCCTCCTGCACCCAATCCCAAATGGTAATACGCTCGGCTTCCCGCCGGTTGTATGAAAAGCTCGACGTTGTCCTCGTTGAACAGATCGGTATTGTCCCGCCCGGTTGCCTGTTTCAAGAGTTTGCTCGTGTCCCCGTCCCGCCCCTCGACGAACACATAAAGTTTCTCGTCGTCGAACGCCAGCGCCGCGCGCGCGCCGAGTCTCGGCGGGGTGGAGCTGCGCGTGAGGAGGAGATAGGTGAACGGCG
>JAADGH010000035.1:0-8169 GCA_013152475.1 Planctomycetota bacterium | reverse complement strand
GCGGCCGTCAATTTGAGGGGCTTGATCGGCCCGGACCGCGACGAGCGCAGGTTTTTTCCATCCCTGGGCAAGGCGATAAAACACTCCCTCGGGCGAGAGGCGGCCGAGGATATCGCTCTCGGCCCGATCGAGGTATTCGGCCAGCGTTGGGGCATAGGCCTTGAGTTTCGCTCGCACTCGTTCCCGCCGTTCAATCGCCGTCTTGAGCATCGCGGCGTCCTCGGTGTTGAATTCCGCCTGCTCCTCCAGCCGTCCCGCCGCGATCATTCCTCGAACCGTGGCGACCAGCAACTCGTGCTGGTCCACAAGCCGTTCCAGCCGCTGCCTTTCCGGATCAGACAAGTCTTGGTTTTGCGCCTGTTTGATAAGAGCAGTGGCCCGGTCGAGGATGGGCCAATAGGCGGCCACGAGATACCCGGGCGAACTGTCGGCGGATCGCTTTTGCAGAAGCGATTTGACGGCGGGCTCATTTACATCCACCTTGTCCAGGTACATCTTCCGCAGACGGTCCTCGAGCAAGTGATAATAGGCCAGCACGTCCGGCCCGGCGGCGCCGTAGAGTGCGTTGTAGTATTGCTTTTCCAGGGCCCGCGCGTCGGCGTCCTTGTTCCACATCAGCCGCGCCAGGAGATAATGACCCGCGCCAAGTTGTTCATACGATTGGCCGATGTAGAGATAGCCGCCTCGGATGCCGACGGCCTGCTCGGCCTTGATCTTCTCGATAAGGTGGGTGGTCACGGGTGCGATGAGGTTCAGCGAGGGTTTTCCATAATAATAAATGTCGTATTTATAAAAGTTCTTCGTCAGGGCAAGCCACCGTTTCTCCCATTCGTGTTCCCTCTTCCAGTTCACCCCATGGTTTAGGGCGCTGTTCGTGGCGCTCAACAGATAAAGCATGGGATGCGGTTTCACACGGCGCGGTGGTTTTTTGTAGTAGCTGTAGATGTAAGCGCCCAGCATCTTGTCGGGATGGGCTTTCGCCACGCGCTCGGCGATGGCATTGTAAAAGGTAAGCAGCCGATCCGTCAGCACCGGCATCTCCGGACGATCCTCCAGCATCTCGACATCGAGGGCGCGGCACTTCGGGCACGTGCAGAAGCCGCCGCCGTCGTTCGGCGACACGGAGAACATGTCCTGGTCGGGGTGTTTGTCGAAGTAGTCCATGGCCGCCTTGGCGAAGATCTCGATCACCTCCGGATTCGTCGTGCACACCTGACCACCGTGGTGGCCCATGTAGTAACGGGGCTTGCGCTCGCCGTCGATTTCGGCGTAGTATTCCGGGTGTTTCTCACCGTATTTCTCGATCGGCAAGATGCGAAACCACGCATGACTGTGCGACACGGTATAAGGATGGCCCAGACGCAGCCGACGACCGTAACGTTTGCTGGTTTCGCCCTCAGGGGAATAGGCGAGCACGCGGTAGGAGCAGTCCGGCGCGTCCGTCACGTCCAGATCGGGCACAATTATCTTTTCGTGCTTTGGCACGATGGTACCCAGATCGTCGTGCCAGCAGAACATCACGCCGACGCACCGCTCCAGCAGCTCATACACACCGGAGAGGGTGCCGCACTGTGAGGCAGAGCTGCTATGGACATTCAGCGAACCATGAACAACATCCCGGCCGACGATATAAATATCATGGCCAACCGTCTTGATGTGAAAGCCTTCGGGCTTCAGGTCGTCGGGCAGTATGCCGGCGGCCTCGGACGCGGGGTTCGGACCGATGAAAATGTGCCCCTTATCCGCCGTCGGGCTCTCCACGATTGCCAACCGCACACCTGTGGATTTTTCGACAAAGCGCTGAAGGTCCTTCGCCGCCCATTTGGCCACCTTGTTGGCGTCGGCGGAACAGACGATCTCGTAAGTCGTTGCGCCGTTCTCGACGATGGTCCGGTTCGCGCTCGTGGCGACCGAACAAAAAAGCAAGATGACAATAACGACCATCGCTTTTGATGTTGTTTTCAACATTCGTTCCTTTTTCACTTTCGCCTCTCAATTTTCCTTGCAATGATGAAAGCGCGCTCCTGGGGGAGAATAGTTCGATTCTACCCCGGGCAACGAGTTCTTTACAGAAAGGAGCGCATTATAGAAATGAGTATAGCCTTTGACTCGCACAAATGCCATCCCCTTGCGTTCGTGGAGGATGCAAAATGACCCTCCACCTGGCTAAATGGTTACGCGGGGTCAAACAGTCCCGGACATCAGAAAAAAGTCTACCGTAATCGCGTGCTATGACACAACTCCCCTGCCGGATACGCGGTTGCGGTACCGGTTCGTATATGGTAATCTACGCTGTCGTAACGGACAGGGCATCCTTCGCTTGGAGCATCTGTTGAGCCGGAAGATCTTCATCTCCGTCGGCGAGGCCTCGGGCGACGCGCACGGCGCGAACCTGATAAAGGCGATCCACGAGATCGACCCGGATGTCGAGTTCCGCGGCCTCGGCGGACCCAAGATGGCCGAGGCGGGTTGCCGATGCATCACAGACGTGACCGCAAAGTCGGGCATGTGGGTCCGGCACATCGTGCAGAACTATTTCCACTATCGTCGGCTGTTCCACAGGGCCGTTCAGACATTCGACGCGGACCCGCCCGACGCGCTGGTGCTCATCGACCATCCCGTCTTCAACGTGGCCCTCGCGCGAAAGGCCAAGGAGCGCGGCATCCCCGTCATCTACTACATCTGCCCCCAGACATGGGCGTGGGGGAGCTGGCGGATCAAGAAGATGGCCCGCCGCATCGACAAGATGCTGGTGATCCTCCCCTTCGAGCAGGCCTTCTGGCGGAAGTTTGGCGTCGAGGCAGAGTACGTCGGCCACCCGATCTTCGATCGCCTGTGCGAGGAGGACGTGCCCGAGAAGTCGTCCGACGGTCCACCGCTCGTGGGGCTGCTGCCGGGCAGCCGGATGAACGAGATCAAGAATCTCTTCCCGATTATGCTGAAGACGGCAGATGCGCTCCACGAGGAATTCCCCGACGTCCGCTTTCGGGCCGTGTGTGCGCGGGAGGATCACGTCGCGCCGATGGAAGACATGGCCGGCGGATCGGGCTTGGTTGAGATTGAGGCAGGCGATCCACACGATCTGATGAAGACGGCAACGATCTGCATGGTGGCGTCGGGAACGGCATCGTTGGAGTTGGCGTACTTCCGAATGCCCATGGTCGTCCTTTATCGCATCGTCTGGTTTGGACGGTTGGTCTGCCCGATCTTCGTCAACACCGATCACATCAGTCTGGTCAACCTTCTCGCCGGGAAGGAGATCGTTCCCGAGCTTTGCATGTTCCGCGACAACTTCCGGGCCGTCGCCGACAAAACAGCCGAGCTTCTTCGGGATGAAACCAAACAGGAGACGTGCATCAACGAGCTGGACAAGCTCTGCCAGGAGATCGCCAAGCCCGGCGCCTCGGCCCGAGCGGCGAAGGCGGCGCTGGAATTTCTGGATCACGCAGGATCGTAATTCGGGGACAGTATACTCTATTTCAGGCCGCAGGCGTAGTGATCCGACAGGGCTTGGCCCCGGCCCCGCTTCATCCTTCGTTCGATGAGCCGAGGGAACTGCAGCCGCAATCCCGCGTCTGCGTGGGATTACGCCTGCGGACGAGGACGGCGAAGCGGAAGAGCGCACCCGTAAAGGGTGCGGCTACAATGGCCTTTCTCACGTTGCTCGTTCCCAGGCTCTGCCGGGGAACGGACCCTCCGGCAGGCTCTGCCTGCCTCCTTACCGCCGCCCGTCCCTCGGCTAAGCTCAGGAGGCGGAGCCAAAGGGACATGCTGTTTCCAGGCAGAGCCCGGGGGCGAGGTGTAGCCCATGCCGAAGACACGCCCAAAGCAAGCCTGAGTGTGGCGCACGGGCAGGCCCTGCTTCACTCAAAGACTCGTTCCAGGCCCTCGTCCCAGCGGAACTCGTTCAGCAGCCAGCGGTCTCGGGGCTTGTAGAAGATGAAGACCCAGCCGAGGGCATGGCGCTCGAACTTGTGGAGGTAGGTCAGCCGCAGGAGCGACTCGCCCGCTATATCCTGCCGAACGAACTCCCAGCCGACGACCTTGCCGTAGCGCGGCGTGAGCGACGTCATCTTCTGGATCGTCTTGATCTGGTAGTCGGCGAACTCCTTCGGGCTGAACACCCAGCACGGCTTCAGCGCCGCGAAGCCCTCGCCGAACTTTCCCCCCGCCACGGCCTTCATCACCCCATCGCACAGCGCGCGGCATTCCTCCTTGCTCCCCAGGGCCTTGACCCCGGTGTCCTGGGCGAATGCGGCGACCTGGACCGCCATCAACATCACGAGACATGCGGTTTTCATTGCGCGCTCCTTTCAACCATTGCTGTTTTTGAGTGCTGGTAACCATTCAGCCAAGTGCAGTGGCCGACGACTTATCTCCCTCGTCATTCCCGCTTTCGCGGGAATGACATAGTCTTTTGGGGCCTTGATTTCTATCACGGCGTCTGGCTAAGTGGTTACAAGTACCGAAAAGATAGCAAATCGGAAGACAAAAGGCTATAATCCTCTGCGCCAACGAACTTAAAACATGCAGAGAAAAGGATCATGGGCATGAACGCACGGGAACGCTATCGTGAGGCATTGCTCTTTGGCAAACCGGACAAGGTCCCCTTCACCCCCGGTGGGCCGAGGGAATCGACGCGAGCAAGATGGGAGAAGGAGGGACTGGCTGACGCGACGAAGTACATGTCCGAGCTCTACAAAATCCTCGGCATCCAGCCCGAGCCGAGCACGCACCCGCACACGACCCCCGGCGTGTCGTTCCAGATGATCCCGAAGTTCGAGGAGAAGGTGCTCGAACACAAGGACGGCCATTACATCGTCAGCGACTGGATGGGCGCGATCACCGAGATCTCCGACGAGTACGACTACACCTACATCCGCTCGGCCAGGGACTTCGTCACGCGCAAGTGGCACAAGTTCCCCGTCGAGACGCGCGCCGACTGGGAGGAGATGAAGAAGCGCTTCGACCCCACGACCCCCGGCCGGTACCCGGACGACTTCGAGGAGCGCTGCAAGGTCCTCGCCGACCCGAAGCGCGACTACACGGCGTCGATCCACTTCAACGGCCCCTTCTGGCAGCTCCGCGAGTGGTGCGGCATGGAGGGGCTGTGCGTCCTCATGGCCGACGATCCGGTGTTTGTACTGGAGATGTGCGCGTTCTGGGGCAACTTCGTGCTGAAGACGATGGAGCCGATCCTCGCAAAAGCGAATCTCGACAAGGTGGGCATCTCGGAGGACATGGCCTACAAGGCGCACAGCATGATCTCGCCGGCGATGGTGCGAAAATTTCTCCAGCCCTGCTACGACCTGTGGGTCCCGGCCATCAAGGCGAGCGGCTGCCCGATCATCGACATGGATTCCGACGGCTACATCGGCGAGCTGATCCCCATCTGGATCGAGTCCGGCATCAACGTTTGCGACCCCATCGAGGTCGCCGCGCACAACGACATCGTCGCGTTCCGGGAGCAGTTCGGCAGGGACATAGGCTACACCGGCGGCGTGGACAAGCGCGCCATTGCGAAGGGCGGCCAGGTGATCGCCGACGAGATCGACCGCGTCCTGCCCGTGATTAAGGATGGCGGCTACATCCCCGGCTGCGACCACGGCGTCCCCCACGACATCTCCTGGCCGAACTTCGTGGACTACGCCCGGCTGCTGGCGAGGGCGACGGGGTGGATTTGAGGCGATAGGCTAGAGCGGGCGATCTTGATAGGCTTGAAGCTCCTCGGGAGACAGCTCCTCCGGTGGTACGAGCCGGTAGTGCTTCTCCGATGCAATGGCAATCCCTTCTTGCGTCACCTCAAACTGAAACAGGGCGATGAAATCGTCGTCCATGAACTGCGCAGCGATAGGGTGGCAGATCAGGTCCGGGAACTTGGCGTGACAGACAGCAACATCCTGCTCAATCTGGACGATGCCGATCCTCTCCTTCTTGCCTTTCGCCTCGACGGGAAGGGCGTAGTGTGCTCCTCGCCTGTCGATTCCCACGTAGATTTCATCGGTCTCAACCTGCCCCAGCCCAGTAACGGAGGTCCGCAGATGATTCTGGAGGGAATAGCATGTCAAACCAGTAAAGATGTCGACAAGCCGGTTGTAGCGGATTTTGGCGAGCAACGCCTGTTCGTCATTTAGGGCATACTTGTCGATGACGCCGGGGGTTCCGTCCGGGATTTTCGTCTCGACAAAGCACTTTGACGGGGTGATATCTGCGTTGGCGACAGAAACCAGCTCGAACTTGTAGCGTGCCCGACCAGCGCCGCGTATGACCCACATGTCGCCTTTTGGGGCTTCTTTCGCAATCTCCCGCGGCAGTTCGGTTCGATATCGGAAAGAGTACACGACGTCACCGAGATTCTTTGGCAGTGTAACTTTCAGCCTCTTTGCGGCTTCGACGATATCGGTTCTCTCGAACACGACCTCTCGGTCGCCCTTCTCGTAATGCTTGAGGAAGACGGCCTCGATCAGTTGCGAATAGCGGTTTGCGGCTTTTGATTTGTCCTTTGACATGTGATTCCCCTAACCCGGCCAGCGAAGGATGACGACCTCTTCCCTCAGTTGCTTCTTTGTTGCCGTTGCGAACCGGGTCCGGAACAGGTCGGTCCGGACCAATTCGTACCCCAGCGCTTGCGCAATGTCTGTTAGCAGTTGCCCTGTGCGAATCATAACGCGCAGGTATGAGGCCTGGTCACCCACAACGTAGGCCAAGTGAGCCCCCGGGCGAAGCACCTTTTGCAGGTCACTCAGATGCCGCGCCATCCCGCCAAAATAGAGGCGCGTGACACGCCCATAGAGTTTTTCGAAGCCCGATGTCTTGCCCAAATCGACCCGACGCTTCTCTATGGCTCTGGCAATTCGCTGGATTTCCTTGTGATCCTCTACCCACTCATCATCCTCGTCGTCCTTGTAGACGCCGCGCGTGTTCGACCGTACCAAGCCCTTCTTGAACTTTCGGAGTTCTGCCTTGGTCTTGATGAACCCGAGCAGAACGGACTCCAGCCTCGTTGTTCTCGTATAGTCCTTCTCGTTCGGGTAGGGCGGTGATGTTATGACGGCATCGACAGAGGCAGGTTCCAGCACGCCACTGATATCCCGAGCATCGGCAAGATGCACTTTCGAATCGGGGTGTTCCTGGCCGGAGACGAAATGCAGGTCCTCGGCCATTTTATTGACCTCAGCCAGCCAGGGGGCGACGACTGGCGTGTCGGGTTTCTGCTTGCCCACACCGACCTCCGGGCCGAATCGAAGGTTGCTTATCGACAGAACCAATGCGTTTGCCAAGGCAAGCATCGCATGTCGGTGGCCGACTTTTCCCTTGTGCCCATCGAGACATTCAAGAAGGATGAGAGTCTTATGGAGAGGAAGTGAGCTGATGGAGTTTCGGATGAGGAGCTTCATCGTCTCCGGGTCGAGCGTCCGCAGATCCGGGGAGTCTCTGTCCACATCGGGCTCGTCGTCGATGCCTTGCCCTCGGAGGATGTCTATGACCTCTCTGGCTACGCTCTTCGCACGCGCCTTCAGTGTTCTCGGATTGGCATCCCAGTCGGTCTTGACCGACGAGGCGAAGTGTGCCATCGGGTTGGCTTCAATGCCTATGCTTCGGACCCCCCGGGATTTTGCGACGACAAGCGTGGTTCCTGTGCCACAGAAGGGGTCGAGCAATGTGTCGCCCATCTTCAAGCCGAAGTCTTCGATGTACGCCCTCACCAAATGAGGTGGAAACGAGAGCACAAAGCGATACCAATCGTGGAAACGACGGTCCGTTGATGCCATCTGGTTCGCACGCGCATTACCGGCTGTTGCAAGAGACGCCGCCATGCTATGGGCATCGACGGTGCCGGGAATAAGGATTTGCCTGGGATGTGGTTCCATTGGCTACGCTCTCTCACACGGAGTCTATCACGCTTCTGTTTCCACGTCAAGCTGCGATTCGTCAACTCCCCTCTTTTCCTCCGCGCGGAAACCCGGTATACTTCTGTAAGAATTCCATCCAAACCAACTCTGATCCTTCTACAGAAAGGACAACAATGGGAATGGTGAAAAGGCTCCTCGTTCTGTTGCTTCTTCTGACGTGTTCCCTCTCCCACGCCGCCGACAAGCTCCCGCTCTTCGACAACGGCGAGGCGGCGGTGAAGATCGTGCTGCCGAAGAAGGCGAGTGCGGGTGAGCG
>JAADGH010000228.1:2965-3767 GCA_013152475.1 Planctomycetota bacterium | reverse complement strand
AGCGCATGCTCCTCGGCGAGGCCATGCCCATCGTGCGCGGGATCGTCGAGGCGCTGAAGGACTCCGGCTGCGTCTCCCAAATCGAGCCGGCAGGCAGCCTGCGACGGTGGAAAGAAACCGTCGGCGACATCGACATCCTGGCCACCGGCAAGACGCCGCAGAAGATTCTCGACGTTTTCACAAAAGGCAACTGGACCGCCGAGGTCATCGCTTCCGGCAAGACGAAGGCGAGCATCCGCATCGGCAACGATTTCCAGGTGGACATGCGCGTGGTGGACAGCACATCCTTCGGCTCGGCGCTCCAGTACTTCACCGGATCGAAAGAGCACAACGTCAAGCTCCGCGATATCGCAAAAGCGAAAGGGCTGAAGCTGAACGAATATGGTGTCTTCAAGGGGGAGAAGCAGATCGCCGGCAAGACCGAGGAGGATGTCTACAAGGCCCTTGGCCTGCCCGTGATTCTGCCGACACTCCGCGAGGACCGGGGCGAGATCGAAGCGGCGCAGGAGGGAAAGCTGCCGAAGCTCATCGAGCGCTCCGACATCCAGGGCGACCTGCACGTCCATTCCGAGTGGAGCGACGGCACGGCCACGATCGAGGAGGTGGCCCTCACGGCCGAGTCGATGGGCTACAAGTACATCGCCATTGCCGACCACACCGACAGCCTCCGCGTCTTCGGCGGCCTGTCCGCTGAGGAGGTCCTTGAGAAGAAGGAGGAGATCGAACAGCTCCGCAAGAAGATCAAGGGCATCCGGATCCTCTGCGGCGTCGAGGTGGACATCAAGTCCGACGGGACGCTGGA
>JAADGH010000228.1:0-2942 GCA_013152475.1 Planctomycetota bacterium | reverse complement strand
TCGATCCACTCCGGCTTCAAGCAGGACAAGAAGACGATGACGGGGCGCATCATCGCCGCCATGGAAAACCCCTTCGTCCACATCATCGGCCACCCGACAGGCCGCCTGCTGAACCAGCGCGAACCGTACGCCCTCGACATGGATGCGATCCTCAAAAAGGCGGCGGAGACCGGCACGGCCCTGGAGATCAACGCGCACTATCAGCGCCTCGACCTGAACGATGTCGCCTGCCGGCGGGCGAAGGAGTTGGGTGTCAGGATCGCCATCTGCACCGACACCCACCACCTGGAGAATCTCGATCTGATGGAGTACGGCGTCGCCGTCGCCCAGCGGGGTTGGCTGGAAAAGGCCGACGTGATCAATGCCTGGCCCATCAAGAAGCTGCAAGCGTTCCTCCACGCCAAGAGATAGTTGCTTCGCATCCCCGCCGATGGTAAACTTGCCTCCCAGCGCCAGCTTCATGTTTCGCCAGAGCAACGAAAGGAAACCATGAGTTACGAACGCGGCATGGCCGGGCTGAATCTCGAAGCGCCCGAGCCGATCCCCCACACGGAGTACGTCTCGAACCCCGACCTCATCGAACACGTCACCGGTATCGACGCGCGCAGCGAAGAGACCAAGGGCAGGGCCATGACCGAGTTCATGCGCCTGTGGGATTACGACATCACCTGGGCCTCGGACACCCCGCCCTTCAAGGGCCCCCAGAGCTGGATGGGCAGCGCGCGATTCTCCGCCGACCAGAAGCTCCGCGAGCCGGAGTACGCCTTCAAGTCCGTCGAGGAAATCATGGCCTTCGATCCCGTCGAGGGCTTCGGCCTCGTCGATGTCAAAGAGACCGCCGACTTCTTCGAGAAGCGCTGGCGCGCCCGCCAGGACAACACCCCCTTCTGCGTCGCCCCCGGCGGCTACTACAACACCGTCTTCACCTGGTGTATCAAAACCTTCGGCTGGGAGCTCTTCATGGCCGCGGCGGCTGAGGACTACGAGGCGTTCGACCGCATCCTCGAAGGCTTTTACCAGGTGTCGAAGCCGATCTTCGAGGCATGGAGCCATGTGCCCATCCCCTTCTTCATCTGCCACGACGACATCGTCTGGACCAGCGGCCCGGTCTTCCATCCGGACTGGTACCGTGAGTACATCTTCCCACGGTACAAGAAGTTATGGGCGCCGATCATCGAGAGTGGCATCAAGATTCTGTTCTGCTCCGACGGCGACTTCACCCTGTTCCTCGACGACATCGCAGAGGCCGGGGCCAGCGGGTTCATCTTCGAGCCGCTGACCGACCTGAAGGTGGTGGTCGAGAAGTACGGCCAGACCCACGTCATCGTCGGCAACATCGACTGCCGCGCTCTGACCTTCGAGGACAAGGACGCTATCGAGGCGGAGGTCAAGCGGTGCCACGACACCGCCGCACACTGCCCCGGCTTCTTCTACGCCGTCGGCAACCACATTCCCTACAACGTCCCCGTGGAGAATGCCTTGTTCTATTACGAGTGCATTCGCAAATACGGAAAACGGAAATAGCATCCGCGCAAACTCGATGGAGGGATATGAGATGAGACGACACATCCTTCTGTTCGTCTTCTGCCTGTTCCTGTCCTGCCCCGTCGCCGCCGATGACGTCATGCTCTACCTGCCCTTCGACGCGGACGCCACACCGGCGCGGGCGCGTGGGAATCCCGAACCGAAAGTCAGCGGGAAGGTGGTTCTGCGCGACGGCCTCGTCGGCAAGGCCATGCTCTTCGGCAAGGCGGGGGGAAGCCTCACCTTCGACGGACCGGGGAACGTGGATGCCTCGCGCGGGTCGGTGGCGTTCTGGGTGAAGCCCGTGGATTGGGACAGCAAGGACTCGAAGTCGCATAACTTCTTTGGCATCCACAGCGATCACCCCAAGTGCCTCATGTACATCTACAAGTACTTCAAGCCCGACACGCTCAACGTGTGGATGCGCATCGACCCCGACGACCCGCGCGGATCAAGCTACAGGATGCCCGGGAACTTCGGGCGCGAGCCGCCCGTGGTCTTTCAGAAGGGCGAGTGGAAACACATCGCCGTCACATGGTTCAACGATCAACTGCGGGTGTATCTCGACGGCAAGCTGCGCCGCCACTGGCCGACCGCCCAGCCGATTGACTCCGGCACGCTCGGCACGCACATCACCATCGGCGCGAGCCACGACCCGGCGTCCACGCTCATCGACGAGCTCTACCTCTTCCACCACCCCCTGTCGGATGCGGAAATCGCGAGTCTGTATCAGGCCGGGAAGTCCGGAAAGGCGCTGCCCACCGCGCCGGATGTGCCGTTTCGCGTTTACCTAAAGCATTTCCCGGAAGCAGGTTACGTCGAAGCGCTTGTCGATGCGGCCGAACGGGGACGACCGGGCCGGGTAGGCCGCGCCGTCGTGACACTCGAATCGGCGAAGGGCGAAGTCACCGAGTTCAAGAATGACATGGGCATGGCGCGCATCAAGCTCCCGAAGCTGCCGGCCGGCGAGTATGTGGCAACGGCGGAGTTCTTTGACGCCGAGGGCAAGTCGCTGGGCAAGGGGAGGAGCGCGCCGCTCGAGATCAAGCACTACCCCTGGATGGACGACCCGAACGCCGGCGTCACCGGCGAGGTGATCCAGCCCTGGACACCCGTCGAGGTCGAGGACAATGTCGTCCGATGCTGGGGCAGGGAACATGCCTTCGGCGCGAGCGCCCTGCCGGAACAGATCGCGTCGGCGGGGAAGGACCTCCTTGCGAAGCCCCTTTCGCTGGTCGCGAAGATCGATGGCGAGGTCGGGGAATGGCGAATCACACCCAGAGTGCAAGTGACCAAGCAGACCCCGTCGCGTGTCTATTTGCAGGGACGTGCCGAGTGTGACAAAGCAAAGATTGAGATCGAGGCCATGCTCGAGTTCGACGGCCTCATCGACTTCGATATTATCGTCACGCCGAAGC
>JAADGH010000018.1 GCA_013152475.1 Planctomycetota bacterium | reverse complement strand
CCTGGCTACTGATCAGACCTTGAGCGTCTACCAGGGCTCACCATACAGCATTCATCTGTGCCGTGTCGTGCATGGCTTCCCGCTGAATACGGTCGCGCTCTTGCGCAAATATGTCCTTTCGTACAATTCTTACGAGAATAAGTCCGAACTGCATATCCTCGATTGGATCGATCGCTTACCGCCTCTGCCGGAGCCGGGGTAGATGACGTGAGCGACGGAAACGGTATCTCGTGGATATTCATCTGCACCGGGGTGTGATGGCGGAGGCGACCAGCCATGATCTTTGATCTGGTAAGAGACTACGCGGATGCGTTGGGGCGATGCCGCTGGAGCACCCGAGGCGGCGAATGCTCCACCTCCTCGAAGAAGCCATTCGCCGCGTATCCACTTCATCGACCACCATCCCACGACCCTCTTCCATTGCCTATGGAACCTGTGTTGGTGGTATGACAGTCCGGAGTCGGGGAAACACTATGTGGAGCCGGATGGTGGCTGGGAGGAAGCGCCGCCGTGGGAGCGTGATGGTGAGAAATTGTTTGAGTTTTTGGGAGATGGCGTGCGGAGAAGGAGGAGCGTACGCCTGGTTTTCACTGGGTTCGATCCCTCCGTCCTCCTTTGGCCCGGGGCCGCCGGGAACCACCTTTACCTCCTCCGCCTTGATGGGGGGGGGCCGCGATGGAGGAGGATCAGCAATGAGGGCGAAGAGGAGATAGGAGAACGGTTTTGTGCCTTCTTTTCGGCTGCCGTTTTGTGTTGAATACAGGTGTGCTTCCTGATATGCCGAAATCGAACATAGTGGAAAGGTGAATCATGTCGAAACGAAGCGCCACAATAGTGGTCGCCGGTGATGTCTGCGTTGACTGGCTGGAGGTCTCCGTGCCGCCGACTGACGCGGCTGACAGCGGACACGCCCCCCCTCCGAACTGGCAGTTGTACCCGGGGACGCGCATGGTCGCGAAGCCTGGAGGGGCGCTTCTTCTTGCGGAGTTCGTGCGCCACGCCACGGGACGGAATGTGATCACGCACCATATCGAGAACCCCGAAGAGATCCCTTGCGAGAAGATCATTCATTCGGTGCTGGAACTCGATGAGTTCCCCTATTCCTCTGACGAAAAGGATGCGAAGAACACCGTCTACCGTGTCAAGCAATACCGCGGCTTCGCCGGACCCGTCAAGGGCGTCCCCGAGCCGCTGGGCATGAAAGACGACGACCCGAGCGCCCCCCTGGTCATTCTGGATGACGCAGGCAACGGATTCCGCGATGCTCAGAAGGCGTGGCCGGCCGCCATTCGGCGCAAGGGGAAGAAGCCCATCGTCGTGCTGAAGATGAGCCGCCCTCTTATGAAGGGGGGGCTATGGGAGCGGGTCACCAGCCTTCATTCCGAACGGCTTGTCGTCGTTGTGAGCGCCGACGATCTGCGAGCAGAGGGCGCAAACATCAGCCGCGGTCTCTCCTGGGAGCGGACAGCAACCGACTTCGCATGGCAGATGGCCTGCAACCCAAGCCTCATGCCGCTCAGCAACTGCGTGCATCTCGTGGTCCGCTTCGGGATCGACGGGGCGATCTGCTGCACCAAGGGCAAGGATGGCGCCGAATCGCGCCTCTACTATGATCCGCTCCTCGCCGAAGGTGAGTTTCATGACACCTGCCCAGAAACCATGTCCGGCCTGAATTCCGCGTTCTGCGCGGCGCTTGCCAAGCGGCTAACGAAGGAAGGCATGAAGGGATTGGGAGAAGGGGTTCGCGACGGAATCATCGGCTCCAGGCGTCTCTTCCGACAGGGATTTGGCGCCGATGCAGATCAACTGGACTATCCCGGCGCGGAGCTGTTCGGTGCCGACGAGGGAGACACGCGCCAGATCGCGGATGTTCTCGTTCCTCCTCCGACGGAGACAGGAGCACCCGACCCGGAGTTCTGGTGCATCTTGAAGAAAGACATCAGCGGTCTGGGTCTGGAGCAGTTTGCCTATGACATTGTGGTCCGTGGCGAGACTGCGGCCTTGGAGGGCAAGGGCGTGCCCGTCGGACAGTTCGGTTTACTGAAGACAATCGATCGGACGGAGATCGAGAGCTACCGCAGCATCAGGAACCTGATGCGCGAATATCTTGCAACCGCCAAGCCGAAGCGGCCGCTCTCGATCGCGGTGTTTGGGCCGCCGGGTTCCGGCAAATCCTTCGGTGTCACTCAAGTCGCTGAAGGTGTCGCGAGGGATGAGATTGGCAAGTTGGAGTTCAATATATCCCAATTCGGCTCTCCCACCGACCTCGTAAGCGCTCTGCACAAGGTCCGTGACGTTGTCCTCGAAGGCAAGGTACCGCTCGTCTTCTTCGACGAGTTTGACTCATCCTTTGGCGATACAAAGCTTGGGTGGCTGAAGTACTTCCTTGCCCCGATGCAGGACGGGGCGTTCAAGGAAGGGGAGACGATGCATCCTATCGGCAAGGCGATCTTTGTCTTTGCCGGCGGAACCAGTGGCACATTTGCGGAGTTCGCGCGAGAGCGGCCGGAGGGACAGCATGCAGGGCCTTTCCCGGGGGATTTCAGGGATGCAAAGGGCCCGGATTTTGTGAGCCGCCTTCGCGGGTACGTCAACGTCCTCGGGCCAAATCCATTGGAAGAGGGCAGCAACTTGTTCATGATCCGACGGGGGATGCTCGTGCGAATGCTCTTGGAGCAAAAGGCAAAACACCTCATTGACGGCGGCAAACGAGCAAGGATTGACGAGGGCGTACTGCGGGCGCTCATTAAGCTCCCAAGGTATAAGCACGGCGTGCGATCGATAGCCGCGATCATCGACATGAGCATGCTGGCGGGGCGAAAGAGCTTCGAGCAGGCGGCGCTTCCCCCGGCCAAGCAATTGGAGTTGCACGTGGATGCGGACGCCTTCTCGCAACTCGTTGCCCGTGATGTGCTCCTTGGGGCCGCGCGCGAAAAGATAGCAAGGGCGATACACGAAAAATACCTCAGAGACCAAAAGGGTAAGAAATCCGACGACGATCCGGTCATGCGGCCATGGAATCAACTCGCAGAAGAGTACAAGGAGTCGAACCGTCAGCAAGCCGACCAGATTCCGAAGAAGCTCCGGAAGATCGGATGCGGATTCTCGCCGGTAACAGGCCGGGACCCCGTGAAAATCAAGTTCACCTCGGAAGAGGTCGAGGTCCTGTCGGAGATGGAGCACGAGCGCTATGTCAGCGAGAGGCGGCTGGCCGGCTGGACCCTCGGCCCGCGCGACGACAAGAAGAAAACCAGCCCCCATCTGATTCCCTGGGACGACCTGGAGGATGAGGTGCGAGAGTGGGACCGGCAAGCGGTCCGGGGCATCCCCGAATTCATGGCCGACGCAGGCTTCGAGATCTACCGGCTCCACTGAGAAACTGGGCACAATGTTTCCATCACGTGAGACAGCCGTTTTCACCGGCACCCAATCCCGGGGCGCCACCATCACAGGCTAACTCAACCCACCGATCCCAAAGCAGACCTTAACTCAACCTCCGAATTCAACCGATCCACCCCAAGTCCCAGGTCCCATCTCTCTGTTGTACAAGAGATTAGGACGATCCGTCTTTCTCTCTTGTCCGCTGGATCAAGATTTGCACTATCTATGTACGGTGAGTCAAGACGAATTACGGGAAGCGCCACTTGCGCAGGAGGGAGGGACTATGCCTATCATCATGCAACAAAAGAAAGAGGAAATCCGATTTGCGATCTCGGGCGAAATCATCAGGCGCATGTACGACTGGCAGCGTACGGTTGACGAAGTGGTATTCAATGAACCGTTGGCCACTGGAGCGAAGACGACGCCGACACCCCGCGATACATTTACGGGTTCTCTCCCGTATCGATTGGGCGCTCGTTTCCGCAGGAACCCAGCTCTTGCGCCAGCCCTGCTCCGGACCGAATTCCCGATTGTGGGCAGAAGGTGGTTGGGGTAGAATAGAGTCCCACACAGGATCAGCATAGGAGGGAACTGATGGCACGAAAATGGCAAACCGTTCGCGTCTTTATCTCGTCCACCTTCCGCGACATGCACGCGGAGCGGGACCATCTGGTCAAGGTCGTCTTCCCGGCGCTGCGCGAGAGGCTGCTCCCCTATCGCATGCACCTCGATGATATCGACCTGCGGTGGGGAGTGACAGAGGAACAGGCCGATAAGGACATGGCCCTCGACCTCTGCCTCGACCAGATCGACCAAGCCCGGCCCTTCTTCGTCGGCATCCTTGGAGAACGCTACGGCTATGTGCCGGAATCCTTCAGCGATGAGGCCGACTCCAAGTACGGATGGATCCAATACCACACCGGGAAAAGCATCACCGAGTTGGAGATCATCCACGGTGTCCTGCGCAAGCATGAGATGCAGCCGCGAGCCATGTTTTTCTTTCGCGATCCCGCGTTCATCGCCGATGTGCCGGAGCCGTTGCGCCCGCAGGTTCAGGCGGAGGATGATGAGTCGGCCGAAAAGCTGAACCGCCTGAAGCAGAAAATTGCCGATGCGGACCTGCCGATCGCGCCGATCACCTACCCGTGTCAGTATGCAGGGCTCCGGATCAACTGGCGCGTGGCGCGTTTCGAGCTGGACGGGGCCGATGTGCAGCCGCTCGAGGCCGTGGCGGGAGACGGAAAGATCACGACCAAGGAGTATGAAACGCTCGACGATCACCTCCGCGAGATCGTCAACGACCAGGCCGTGATCTACCTGGACCATCTGGAGGAATTCGGCCAAGCCGTGCAGGACAGGCTCTGGGAGGCAATCCGGGCCGAATACAGTCTGCCGGAGGAGCCGCCTACGCCGGTGGAAGGCGAGCGCGACGAGCTGGCCGAGGAGATGGACTTCCACGAGCAATTCATGGAATCGCGGCTACGCGTCTATGTCGGTCGCGAGGTCGTCCAGCAGGAGCTGACCGACTTCGCCGACGGCGACGAGACCGTGCCCTGCCTTGTGACCGGCCCGTCCGGCTCGGGCAAGTCGGCCGCCCTGGCCAGGTTCGCCACAGCCTATGCGGACGAGCATGAGGACGTGCTCGTCATCCCGCACTTCATCGGCGCCAGCCCGGCCTCTACGAATCTCCGGCAGATGCTCCGGCGATTCTGCCTGTCCCTTCAGAGGGAGTTCGAGTTCACCGAGACGCGCGAGCAAGAGGGCCAAGAGCCGGAAACTGTCCCCGCCGAGGTCAAGCAGGCCGTCAACGAGCTCATACCGCAGTTCCGTGACTTCTGCGAGCAGGTCCCCGAGGATCGCCGCGTCCTCCTGGTCATTGACGCCCTGAATCAGCTTGACGAGGGCGACAACGCCCATGCGCTCTATTGGCTGCCGCAGGAATGGCAGCCGCATGTGAAGGTGATTGTAAGCTGCGTCGCCGATCCCGACCGGCCGGAGAAGGTGCTCGAGGCATTCGAGCATCGGCCCCATCACCTCGTACAGATCGCCGGCCTGACGGGCAACGAACGCTTGGAGATCGTCAGCGAAGTGCCGTCGCTCTCGGCCAAAACACTGGACCCGCACCAAGTCGGCCTGCTCCTGGACAATCCGGCCACGGAGAACCCGTTGTTCCTGTTGGTCGCTCTCGAGGAGCTGCGCGGCTTCGGCTCGTTTGAGCACCTGAACAGCCGGATTCAAGCGCTGCCGAGGGAGGGCGATGTCACCACGGCCATCTTCATCCAGGTCATCGAGCGCTTGGAGGACGAGTTCGGTAAGGAGATGACTCGTGAGATCCTCACGCTCCTGGCCTCGGCGCGGCGCGGACTGTCCGAGCGCGAGCTGAGCGAGTTGGTCGAGTCCGTCGATCAGGCGGGCAATCTCTTCCCGATCCTGCGGCAGCTTCGCCCCTATCTGCAGCATCGCGGCGAGCTCATCGACTTCTACCACCGCAACCTCTACCGCGCCGTCCGCCAGCAATACCTCGAGACCGAGGAGTCCCGCACCGCCTCGCATACTCGTTTGGCCGATTACTTTGCCGCTCAGGACTACTTCATGGAGAGTCTGGAAGAGCAGCGCGAGCGGGCGAAGCGCCTCCCGCCGACGCCGCGTCCGGCCAATGTCCGCAAGGTGGACGAGCTGCCCTGGCAGCGTCTCCAGGTCGCCATCCTCGCCGGCAAGGACGACCCGAAATCCGAGCACTGGGACGCCGTCGCCGACCTCCTCACCGACTGGCAATTCTTAGAAGCCAAAGCGGAGGCCGAGCCATGATCTTTGAGCTGGTAAAAGACTTCTCAGCAGCGTTGGAGGCGATGCCGGCAGATCATCCAAAGCGGCGCATGCTCCAGCTCCTCGAAGAAGCCATCCGCCGAGACATCCATTTCATTGACAGGCATCCGACGACGCTCTTCCAGTGCATGTGGAATCTCTGCTGGTGGTACGACTGCCCGGATGCGGTACAGCATTATGAGGAGCCTGAAGACGGTTGGGGCGATGTCCCTTGGGCTATGTCGAACTCGATACTTTGTGAGGAAATGCAGCAATGGCGTGGGCAAAAGGAAGAAACGACGCCAGGCTTCCATTGGCTGAGATCACTGCGTCCGCCGGGAGACCCCCTGCATCTGGCGTATTCGACACTTCGGGTCGACATTCAGACGATTACGAAGACCGCTCTGTCGCCAGATGGACAGATGGTGGTGATCGGATCCGACGACGGTGTCTACTTCTGGGACGTTGCCAGCAGTCAGGAGGTCCGCCACGTTTCCGATCTGGGAGATGTGTCTGGAGTCTCCTTTTCTCCTGGCGGACGGCGGATTGCGGTTTCGGCCACCTGCGCCACCGTGATTGATGCCGTTAGCGGGACGACGATTCTTTCCCTTGGCGGTGCAGCGAGTTGCGTGAGATTTTCGCCGGACGGAGAGCTCGTCGGAGCTGGCTGCGAAGACGGAACGCTGCGCATTTGGGATGCGGACACTGGGGAACTCTTGCGTTGTTTCGAGTGCCACGCCATAGTGGCGATTGCATTCTCGCCTGGTGTGCAACAGATCGCCAGCGTGTCTTGTGATGGCATGCTCCGAGCTTGGAGCCTAGCCTCCGGCGAGTTGTTGGGACGGGTGGATCTCGTGAGCCAGTACCGACGCATTGTATGGAGTGATGCTTGGGGTGACGATGTGGACTATGAGGCGTCCCTTCATGATGTTGCGTTTTTCCGCGAGGGAGGGGTGGCGTGTTGTACCTCAGAGGGAACGGTAGAACTCGTTGATGTTCAGGCTTGCGAGACGGTGCGGCGGGTAATGGTGTTGGAAGGAGACATGCAGAGCAAGGCTGTCAGCAACGTAGCGTTCTCTCCCGACGGATCACTAATGGCCGTGGGAGCTGCCGATGGGACCGTGCGCCTGTTGGAGACGGAGACTTGGCAAGAGACGCGATGCTTCAAGAAATGCAAAGCGCTCTCGTCCGAGCCTTTTTCCTCTTGCGGACGATATCTCTTGATCCGTGGCGGGGAGGACTCATGCCCAACGTATCGCGTCTGGGATCTATCGGCGTCGCACAAGGAACTCACTGTGAAGGCTCTCGGTGTCTGGCAGCACAGAGCGGTTCCGTCCCCCGATGGCAGGCACTTGGCTACCGGGGGATTCGATGATGGCGCTGTTCGGGTCTGGGAATTCGAAACGGGTCTGTCTGTGAATGTGCTGGAGGGGCGCTCGGGATACGTAGCCGATTTGTGCTGGTCCCCCGATGGCGATGTGATTGCGAGTGTTGCCAGCGAACTCGAAGCATCAAAGAAGGTACGGCTGTGGTCTTGGCGGGACGGCGGAGAGCAAGAGCTAGAGATCGAGGACGCATGGAACGAAACACTTGCCTATGCACCCGATGGCCGTTACCTGGCCGTTGGGGCGAAGAACGGCAGAGTGTGGGTGTGGGATCTGTTAGAAAATCGCTGTCAAGCCGTGTTAGACACCGGTTTCAACGGAGGAGGGATGACTCTCGCGTTCTCTTCGGATGGAAACGCCATTGCTTCGTCCGGATGGCACGGCCCGACGAGAGTCAAGATTTGGAGCGCGGTCGACGGGCATCAACTGTCCAGCTGGGAGACCCATTGCAGGGTGGACTGTCTTGTCTTCTCAGCAGACGGTGAGACCCTTGCATTGGGAGGAGACCAAGCCAGATCGCGGGTTGAGTTGTGGTCGCTGGCCAATAGTGAAAAACTCGAAACTATCGATGGCAGGGGCGATGCCCCTACCGTCATCGGCAAACACGAGTTCCTCGCGCTCTATTCGGACTATGAAGTGCGCGTCACGCATCGAGCGACGGACAAGACTGTGGCGTGGTATCCCGTTGAATATGGCTTGGGCTATCTCCGTGCCCCCGCTTCAGGTGGTGCATGGGCCTTCGATCAGCATACCATAAACCATTTGCAGATGGTCGTTCTAGAGGGGGTATTGAGAAGCGTGGAACAATGATCTTTGAGCTGGTAAAGGACTTCGCGGCAGCGTTGGAGGCGATGCCGGCAGATCATCCGAAGCGGCGCATGCTCCAGCTCCTCGAAGAAGCCATCCGCCGCGATATCCACTTCATCGAGCGCCATCCCACGACTCTCTTCCATTGCCTATGGAACCTGTGCTGGTGGTATGACAGTCCGGAGGCGGGGAAGCACTATGAGGAGCCTGATGGCGGCTGGGAGGAAGCGCCGCCGTGGGAGCGTGAGGGTGAGAAGTTGTTCGAGTTTTTGGAGAGACGGCGTGCGGAGAAGGAGGAGCGCACGCCTGGTTTTCGCTGGGTTCGATCATTGCGTCCTCCGTCGGTACACTTGGGCACGGCGCAGCGGGCCGTCTTTCGCGGGCATGAAGACGTGGTAAATAGCGTATCGTACTCGCCGGACGGCTCTCGGATCGTGAGCGGGGGGGGGATGGTACGGTGCGCGTGTGGGACGCGGAGACGGGTGAGTGCATCGAGGTGATAGAAGAATAGGGTCATCGGCCATCACGGCGGGGCTCCCTTTCCGTGTGCTGACGCGCGGGCTGGAGACCGTCATCGAGGAGGCCGCGACGGGCCGGCCTGTCGCGTGGTTCCCGTATGCGCTGAAGCACATTGCCACACACCCCTCCGGCCTCCTCTGGGCCGGGGCCGCCGGGAGCCATCTCTACCTCCTCCGCCTCGAGGGCGCGGGGAACGCCAAGAAATCTTCAACCGCAAATGACGAATGACAAGCAGACGGGGGCATTCGAGCGCCTTTAACGACGGTGGGCGGTATCCTTCCCGGATTCCTTCCTTCGCCCGCCTTGCTTCGAAACAACTCAACCCATTACCCCCAACTTGCCGATAACTCAACCGCGATATTCAATCCTTTCCCAATCGCCTGTATGTCTTATCTCATGCTGTTTCCGACTGTTATGACAAGCTCTCCCCGCAGGCATGCATACGGTATGGGATTCGCGCTAAGAATCGGCAGGAAGGCGGGACCGGAAACGTGTTGCGCTGAGGAAGGGAGGGATTCTGCTATGGAGAAGGTGCGAACCGAAACGGTTGGTCAACAGAATGAGGCCGTGCGGGAGCTGGTGCGTCTGGCCGGGGAGCATGAGGAAGAGCTACGCCTTCACGCAAACTTCATCTCGGGCGAAAAGGAGAACGCTCAGGAGAGCACTTTCGTCCGCAACTACCTCCGATTCCTCGGCGTCACCGGCTCGTGGAACCAGAGCTATGTCCTGCGCAAAGCGCTCGCCGAGGCGCACCACCGAACCGAGGAGGCGATTTCGAAGATCCTCAGCGGCCCCGTCCCCCGGTACATCCTCGACCGCTTCGATCATCTGAGACGCCTGCTCGGCGAGAGGTCCCGTGCAGATGCCAATAATCTCCTCCGCGAACGGATCGGCGTCATCGCGGAGTTGGTTGCCTTGGGCAATGATCGGGTCGCAAAGATACTGGCGGCTCCGGAGTTTAATGACGCAAGGCGTATGCGCATTCTGACCAAGCTCTTTGAGCGGCACGAGAAGCCAACGGCGCAAGCGAAGAACGAAGAGAAAGACCTCGCCCGCATGTTCTTCCGGTTCGTGTCCGCCCGGGGTGGCGAGGGAGATCAGGAGATCTTGCCGTGATTTCAGGGGGAGGTGAGCGACTCCCGGCAACGATGTTCACATCACGGCCTCTTCTGTTCACGGCCTTGATTCTGGACAATAGGGATCGCCGGTGATAAACTTGTCGGCAAGATCTGCGGGCTCACATGCCCCAGAGGATCATCTTGCGCATCAACTGTCGCAATCGAGAAGCACCTGACCGTGCGGAGGGGACCAATGAGTGAAGAACAGAAAGCCGCACAAGCCCACCGCCAGCGTCTGATCCGCGTCTTTGTGTCCTCCACGTTCCGCGATATGCAGGAGGAGCGGGAGGAGTTGGTCAAGCATGTCTTCCCACAGCTTCGGAAACTGTGCGAGGAACGCGGCGTTACGTTTGTCGATGTCGATCTGCGCTGGGGTGTGACCAACGAGCAGGTGGCCGAAGGTCAGGTCCTGCCCATCTGCCTGGCCGAAATCGAGAACTGCCGACCCTTTTTCATCGGTCTTCTCGGCGAGCGTTACGGCTGGGTTCCCCAACACATCCCTCAAGAATTGATCAAACAGCACAAGTGGCTCGAAGAACATCTCGAGAAGAGCGTCACCGAGTTGGAGATCATATACGGCGTCCTCGACAACCTGGAGATGGCGAACCGGGCCTGCTTCTACTTCCGCGATCCGAAGTACATTGAGTCCGTGCCGGACGACAGGAAGGCCGACTTCACCGCCGAGAGCGCAGAGGGCGCGGAAAAACTGCAGGAACTCAAAGAGCGGATTCGGCAGAGCGGTCTGGCTGTTCGCGAGAACTACCCGGACCCGAAGACGCTCGGTGAATGGGTCCTGAAAGACCTCACCGTCGCGATCAACCAGGTATATCCGCCCGGTCCCCCGCCTGAGCCCTTGGACCGGGATGCTGCGGAGCATGAGGCGTTTGCCGAAAGCCGGGCACGGGTCTACATTCCACGACAGAAGTACTTCGATCTCCTTGACAAGCATGTGCAAGGCGATGACCCGCCGCTGGTGGTTCTCGGCGAATCCGGTGTGGGAAAATCGGCGCTGCTGGCCAACTGGGCGCTTAGACATCGTGCCTCGCATCCGGATGATTTCTTGCTCATGCACTTCATCGGTGCGTCGTCGTACAGTGCCGACTGGGCCGCGATGCTGCGCCGGATCATGGGAGAGTTCAACCGCCGGTTTGAGATGGGTCAGGAGATTCCGGACGATCCGGACGAGTTGCGCATGGCCTTCGCCAACTCTCTCCACATGGCGTCGGCGCGTGGGCGAGTGATCCTCATTCTGGATGGGTTGAATCAGTTGGAGGATCGCGACCAGGCCCCCGATCTGGTCTGGCTGCCCGCACAAATTCCCCCCAACGTGCGGCTGATCCTGTCCACGCTTCCCGGCCGTGCGCTTGAGAATTTGGAGAAGCGCGGGTGGCCGATGTTTTCGGTTGACCGGCTTGGCATGGATGAGCGCAGGGAACTGATAGATGAGTATCTCGGGCAGTATCGGAAGGCGCTGGGAAGGGATGCTGGGGGACGGGAGCGTGCCGAACGGATTGCCTCCACCGAGCAGTCGGCCAATCCCCTTTACCTTCGCGCATTGCTCGAGGAGCTTCGGGTTTTCGGAGTGCACGAGCAGTTGGACGAGCGGATTGATTACTACCTCGAGGCGCGTACGATTCCTGATCTTTACGAACGGATTCTGGAGCGTTACGAGGAGGACTACGAGGGGAAGAGGCGGGGTTTGGTGCGTGAAGCGATGGCGCTGCTTTGGGCGTCGCGGCGGGGGTTGTTGGAGTCGGAGTTATTGGAGATGCTGGGGGGAGGTGGCGATCCGCTGCCGCGCGCCCAATGGTCGCCGTTGCACTTGGCGGCGGACCAGTCCCTCGTTACGCGCTGCGGCCTGATTGGCTTTTTCCATGACTATCTGCGTGAAGCCGTCCAGCACAAGTATCTTCCTACCGAGGAGGACCAGCACAAGGCCCACATCCAATTGGCCGACCAACATGTGCAGGATAGCGTCTGATCGCGGCGAGTACGACCGAGCGAAGGAACTGTACGGGAAAGGGTTAGCGATTTGCGAGGAACTGGGCGAGTGGCTGGGGAGAGGGGGCTATTACGTCTGCATGGGCAGCATGGCGCGAGATCGTGGCGAGTATCACCGGGCGATGGAGCTGTACGAGCAAGGGGAGCAGATTTTCCGGGGGCTGGGAGCCAGAGACCGTCTGGCAGAATGCTTGAGATTCGAGGCATATCTGCATGCAAATCACATCAGAGGGAACCGGGATCTCGCGAGAAAAAGGGCCGAGGAGGCCCTGGCGATCTCGCTCGAATTGGAAGCGTTCTATGATGTCCGGTTCCTGCACGTGCTGCTGTGGCAGATTAGGTGGGGTATTACCCGGAGGCTCGGGCTATTGCTCGGGGCCCTGCTTGCCGCACTCCTTGCCACATTGGGCGTTGGCTTGGGTTTGTACAGTCCGTGGCTGTGGCTTATAGGTGCGCCGATTGTGGCGGCTTCACTTTTCATCTTGATGTCCATGCTCACGCTCCTGTTTCTGCCGCGAGCCCGGTTGGCATTCCACGCATGGGCTCGTCAGTATTCTCAGAATACTGGGCCTGGCGAGAGCACAGAGAATTAGGACCTCTTGAGGCAGATCAAAGCCAAGACGAACGATGATCGGCAGGAATGGAATCTGGACCAAGATATGCGCGGCTCTGGCTGTCGCGATAGCCGCGCTGATCGTCAGCGCGGGGCTGCTTGCGGCTCTGGCGGCGGGGAACATCGAGCTTGATTCTGAGGCGGCGCGAAAAGTCGCTCAGGCGATCAATGCAGCACGCACGAAAGCCAAGCTGACGGTCCTCAGGACGCATCCCCTCCTTCAGAATCGCGCCGAGTTCGGCGCCGCCGCGACGGCGAAGGCCTTTCTCTCCAACCCCACGAACCCTTCTACGCCGAAAGAGCTGAAGGATCGGAACTTCGCGCGTGTTGTACCTGGCAGCGCGGAGATTGTGCTCCAGATCGGCGGCTGGGGCAGTGTGGAGCAGATGTCGAGAGAGTTGGCCGAGTCGGAGTTCGCCCGGCTCAAAGCGTTGACACACCTGGCCGTTGGGGTTTGCCGTAGCACGTCCGGTATGGGCCAGCCTGTTTGGGTGGCTGTGGTTATCGGCGTGAGGACCGTGCCGGAGTTGGATCCCGAGCGGATCAATCAGGGGCAGCGCGATTTCTACCAGAGGTGTCATCTGTGCGGATATCAATACCTCGGTCGCTTGGCGAAGCCGGGCAGCAAGAACATGGGCGGTCTCGTTGCGCTTTGCCCCAAGTGCAAGCGCCGATTCGATGTGTTCGGCATCGACGAGGACGGCCGCTACCACCGACCCCCATGGTTCATGCGCGGATTCAAACCCAGAGCCATGAAGGACCCGATCTCCGCGTGGCTGTTTGTGCTGACTCATTGCCGTTATGTGTTGGACAGCAAGCAGTACGGCCGTGCCGAGGTCTGGCAATTGGCCGAGCAGACCTACCGCAAGCGCATGGGGGATTGCGAGGACACGGCGATCCTGCTTGCCGACTGGCTCAACGCCTCCGGGTTCTGGGCGCGCGTCGTGCTCGGCCGGGTCCGTCGTGGTGGGCATGCGTGGGTCGTCATCAGTCAAAAGGGCCAGAGCTACATCCTCGAGACGACGGGCAGGGGCGGGAAGCATCGCCGCATGCCGCCGCGGGCGGAGGTGCTGACGGACTACTTTCCATATGTGCAGTTCAACCGAACCGGCGTGTGGTTCCGCACGAGCAATAAGTGGACGGGGGACTATCGCAGCGATAAGGAATGGGCGCGCGGGCCGTGGCCTGCGCCGTCGTGCAAGAAACGATGCAAAAGGAGATAGCGACAAATGGATTGGAAATTTGTGTTCGCGACTTCGGTGATGTTGGTGATCAATCTGATTTATGCTGTGGTGGCGCTGTTTGTGGGTGTGGGCGCCCTGCATCTTCTGGACCGCGTTTTGCTCAAGAAGGTTGATCTGGAGGAGGAGATCCAGAAAGGCAACGTCGCCGCGGGTATTTTCGCGGGCACGCTGCTTCTGTTCGTCGCCATCATTGTGGGGCTTGCGCTGGCGAAATAGTCGTAGGTTCTCATATCCGGGCTCGTGTATGGGAAGAAGCGGTTAGGTTCTACTACTTGATTTCCTGCCCGGATTTCCCGCCGTATTTGCGCAGGAATGTCTTTGTGTCTTCTTTCCATGCCCAGTCGATGGGTGTTTTTCCTTCGCTGTCCTTCGCATTCACGTCGGCCTTCTTTGCAATAAGTGCAAGCAATATTATGTCAACCGCCGAGATCGCCGCGCAGTGCAGGGGTGTGCCCCCCATGGGATCCCGGGCATGGACATTGGCGCCCTTGTTGATCAGGAGTATGGCAACTCCATCATGGCCCTCCAACGCCGCCTGATGCAGAGGCGTCCGACCTGTTCGATCTATTGCCTCAAGATTGGCTCCCTTGGCAATCAGGAACTCGGCGACCTCTTTGTTGCCCTTCACCGCAGCCCAGTGCAGGGGCGTTCTGCCGGTCCTGTCTTTCGTGTTGACGCCGGCGCCGTTGGCGAGCAGAGCATCAATGTCCGCAGGATCAAGTCCAGTCTCGTCGAAGTGGGGATCAGAGAGGAGGGTATGCCTGTATGTCTCCTTGGCTTTCGCCAACTTGAGGCGCAGCGCCATCTTCCGAGCCTTTCTGGATTTTTTCTGATCGCCTGTCTTGTGGTAGACTTGCGCCAGGATGTCCCATACCCGGCCATCCTGCGGATCCAGAGCCGACGCCTTTTCGCAGGACACCACTGCCTGAGCCAACCTGCCCTGCTTGGCTTGGACCAGCCCCAGCAGCACCCATGTATTGGGACGGTCGGGGTTTCCGGCCAATGCCTTTCGGATAGCCTGCTCGGCTTTGTCGATCCTGCGGATGTGCCAGTACTGATACCCGTCCCTTCCCGGTATCGAGGAGGACGTCAAGGAAGGCCGTGCCGTAACATCGCGATGAATAAGCGTAGCCCTTTTCTTGAAAGGGATAGTGGTTCATGATGGCAATGATCTTCACTCAGCCCTTCCGGAGAAAGGGATGTCGTCCAAGGGCGTTGTCCGACAATGAGTTGCGATGGTTTCTCCAGATTACGTTGGTCTGGCATGGCCTTCGCTCTTCGAACTCTTCATAGGGAGAGGGCGGCTCCAACGGCGGGTGCTACGGCACAATGATCGTGGACTTGGCGAGGAGGAGGATAATGGAAAGCCACCGACGCATTCACAGGCAGTTGGCTGTCGAGGAATTGGAGCCGCGCACTGCCCCGGCAAGTGTGCTGTCCGGCTGGGATGTTGATGCCTCCTTGATCTCGCCCGCCTGGTTCGAGAATCTTGCCGATTCCCCCGGCGGGACGGCCCAGGGCCCGGAGGCAAACGCAACGCTGGACACCCAGACCCTCGACTGGCGCGGCGAGACGGTGGACGCCTGTGCGGACCAGTGGATCGTTCAGTTCACGAGCGACGCAATCGGTGGCATATCGTCGGTCTCCGAGGCGTCCCGTCTCTTCTCGGGAGGTGATATGAGTTTCGAGCTCGTACGCGGACTGGGCATGATCGGTCAGGTTCTCATCGAGACGACCGGTGCGGGAAGCGACGTTGTGGAGGGCTGGCTCGGTTCCAACAGCAATATCGCCTACTTCGAGCCGAACATGACTCTGGATGCCGGAGCCATGCCAAACGACCCCGCCTTTCCGCAGTTGTGGGGACTCGATAATACCGGCCAGACCGGCGGTACACCTGACGCGGACATCGATGCCCCCGAGGCGTGGCAGATCACCACGGGCGGTGCGGGCATCGTCGTGGCCGTGATCGATACGGGGGTGGACTACACACATCCTGATCTCGCGGCCAACATCTGGACCAATCCGGGCGAGATTCCCGGCAACGGGATCGACGACGATGGCAACGGGTTCGTGGATGATGTGCACGGATATGATTTCTACAATCATGACGGCGACCCCTTTGACGATCATTCGCACGGCACGCACTGCGCCGGGACCATCGCCGGCGTCGGAAACAACGGCGCGGGCGGCGCAGGATATCCTGGTCAACGCCACCCAGGCCACGTTTGTGATTCAGCTCGCCGACGGCTCGGGCGCGGGCATCGACGACGCCACCGTAGTCGCCGATGCAGTAGGTGTGACGAAAGACGGACACATGTTGAGAGAGGGGATGGACTATACATTCAGTTATGATGGGGCCAGCGATGAGATCATACTGACGAGCATAGGCGGAGATTTTGGCGAGGGCGCATACGCCATCGCCGTCAGCGATGCCGGTGTGACGAGCGCCATTCGCGACCTGGCGAGCACAGGGAACACGATGGGCTCTGCGGCGTTCCACGTGACCATCGATACAAACGGTCCGCGAGTGACCGCAGGCGCCCCCGCACCGGGGAGCTACCTGGATACCGCCCCGGCGGAGGTGGCTTTCGATTTCGACGAGGAAATCGACTGGAGCACGATAAGCACGGCTGACATCCTCCTTACCGGCCCGAACGGTGTGACGATGATCGACGGCTTCGATACGCCCACCGGCACGAGGCTCGTCGTGCATGTGTCGGAGACAACGGCCGGTCGTTACACGATGACCGTAGGCCCGAACCTCACCGACCTCGCCGGCAACGCTATGAACCAGAACAGCGTGTCGCCAAACGGTGATGCATCGGCCGACGCCTTTTCGGTGGATTGGGTCGTGAACCCCCAGAAAACC
>JAADGH010000046.1 GCA_013152475.1 Planctomycetota bacterium | reverse complement strand
CACGGTCACGCCCGGCATGAGGTGGCCGCCCGTGCCGCCGCCGGCAAAGGCGATGCGGAGGCGCTTCGCCTGGCTCCGCGCGCAGGCCGGCTGCGGCGCCGGCCCCATGCCGTTGTGTTGAATGGCTGTTTCAGACATGGGAACCGACCGCTCCTATGACGTGTTGAGGGGAGGTATCCATCGCCGCCATCTTCTTCCGCAGGGCGTGCTCGTCCCCGGCGGCGGCAATGTCGGCAAGGAACCCGACGGCCGTCATACAGAACAGCAGGGCCGACCCGCCAAAGCTGATGAACGGCAGCGTGATCCCCTTCGGCGGGACGGAAGCCGTCACCACGGCGATGTTCAACGCCGCCTGCAGACCCAGGACGAGGGTGATGCCGAAGGCCATCATGGACCCGAACATGTCCGGCGCGCGCGTGGCGATCCGAATGCCCTCCCAGATAAGCAGGAGGAAGACCAGGATGACGAACGTGCACCCGATGAATCCCATCTCCTCACCAATGATAGCAAAGATGAAATCGGTCTTCGCCTCCGGCAGGAAGTACAGCTTCTGGATGCTGGCGCCGATGCCCTTGCCGCGAACATGACCCAAGCCGAGGGCCGTGAGAGACTGTACCAGGTGATACCCCGCACCCCGCGCATCGGCCCACGGGTCAAGGAAGGCGAAGACCCGCTTGATCCGATAGGGCGAGGAAATGACGAGATACACGATGCCCGGAATCGCCGCCCCCGCGACAAGGCAGGCGTGGCTGAGGCGCGCCCCGCCGACCAGCAGCATCAGGCCCCCGACCGCGGCGATGACCATGGCCGTGCCGAAGTCGGGCTGGAGGATGACCAGCCCGAATAGTATTCCCATGATGAGCAAGGGGGGGAGGAAGTTTTTCCAGAAGCTGTCCAGCTTTCCGCGGCGCCGACTGATGACCTCCGCCATGTATACAATGATGGCCAACTTGGCGATCTCCGACGGCTGGAAGCTGAATGGCCCGAAACGGAACCAGCGCTTCGCCCCGTTGCAGACGGTCCCGAACAGAAGGACGGAAACGAGGAGCATGGCCGCAAAACCGAGGAACGCACAGGCGACGCCCCGGTGGCTCATCCGCTTGTAGCCGAACTTCATGGCCGCCACCAGCCCGCACGATCCGATAAGGATCCACAGCACTTGCTTGCCCAAGACGCGGTAGCTGTCCTCCAGATGCGACACACGACCGACCGAAACGCTGTAGATGGCCACCACACCGATCCCGACCAGTGTGGCCACGATACAGAGCAGCCGGGCGCGGCTATTCAAAATCGACATGCCATTTCCCTTATCTGACCTTGAGGGTTGCAAGACTGATAACGGCAAGCACAGCGGCAACGATCCAGAACCTGACCACCACTTTCATCTCGGACCAGCCCTTGAATTCAAAGTGGTGGTGAAGGGGTGCGCATAGGAAAACTCGTTTGCCGCTGTGCTTGAACCACAACACCTGAATAATGACCGAGAACAGCTCGATCACAAAGATGCCGCCCACCAGGGGCAGCAGGAACTCCTGCCTGCACGCAATGGCCACGAAGCCGATCGCGCCGCCGAGCGGCAGCGACCCCGTGTCGCCCATGAAGACCTCGGCCGGGTGGCAGTTGTACCATAGAAAGCCAAGCACCGCGCCGGTGATGGCGGCGCAGAAGATCGACAGCTCGCCGCAGTCGGGGACGTACTGAATGAACAGGTAGCCGCTGAACTTCACGTTGCCCACGATATAGCTGAGCGCCCCGAAGGACATGGCCGCGATGGCCGTGCACCCCGAGGCCAGACCATCCAGACCGTCGGTCAGGTTCACCGCGTTCGACGTACCGGCCAGAACCAACGCCACCCAGGGAACGAACAGGAGCACATACCCCCCGAACATGAACTTTACGTTCTTGAGGAACGGGAACATGATCGCCCGGCCGTTGGGGACGCCCTCCAGATACCGATAGAGCACATATCCCACCATCAGCCCCAGAAGAACCTGGAACAGGAGCTTCGACCGCGGCCGCATGCCGTCCGAGGTCGCCGAGTTTTTCATCTTGATGTAGTCATCCAGCCACCCCAGGCAGCAAAGGCACGTGGTGACGAACATGCCAAGGATGATGTATATGTTCATGAGATCCGCACACATCAGGGTCGAGAACAACACCGCCCCGATGATCAGCAGTCCGCCCATCGTGGGCGTGCCCTTCTTGCCCTTCCGAAGGTCGCCCAGCTTCTCCGAATCCGGCTCCGACACGTCATCGAGAAATTGCTTGCGACGCAGCCGGGCGATAAACCACGGCCCCAGCCCGACGCAAAGCACAAACGCAATCACCGACGCGAGCGCCGCACGGAATGTGATATACCGGAACAGGTGAAACGCAACCCATCCCGCCTTGCTTGGATAGAACAGCCAGTAAAGCACGTTTGACATCCCCTTCCGAGTATCTGCTGCTGCGCAAGAGCACACTCAAACGTGTTGAGCGTGCCCGTTGTCGCTCACCCAGCAGGAACGAACCTGGCTACCGCGTCAGTTCGGCTCTGACACAGTCCAGTATCTTTTCGAGGGCCATCCCTCGGGACCCTTTCAGAAGAACAACATCCCCGGGCCGCACGAAGCCGACGATCTGCTCGCCGGCCTCCTTGGATGTCCTGGCGCGGTGAATCGCGTCGGCAGCCATACCGGCCTCAATGGCGGCATCGGCGGCATGGGCCGCTTGCTCTCCCACCGCCCACATCACGTCCGCCCCCGCCTCGGCGATCTTCCGGCCCACCTCGCGGTGGAGCTCCGGCGAGCCCTCGCCCAGCTCCAGCATATCCCCGCAAACGAAAATCTTCCGGTCGGCGGAAAGCCCCGCGAAGGTCGCGATCGACGCGGCCATGGAGACCGGGTTCGCGTTGTAGGCGTCGTTGATGAACGTCGCCCCGCCGAGGACCGAGCGCTGGAGGCGCATGGGGGGGAGCTCGAAGTCGCGGAGGTCCGCGCTGATCTCGTCGAGATCAAGCCCGAAGTATCGACACACCGCCGCCGCGGCCAGGGCGTTCAGCACATTGTGTCGGCCCATGACCGGAACGATGAAGTCCCGCCCCTCCACACTGAATTTCAGCCCTTCTCCGTTCTGACGGACATGCTCCGCGCGGACGTCCGCGCCTTCGCCCTCGCCGAAGGTGATGATGCGGCCCCTGCAGCGCGGCCGGATACGCGCGGTCCAGGGGTTGTCCCTGTTGAGGACCGCCGCGCCCTCCTCGGAGATGGCGTCGAGGAGCTCCGCCTTCGCGTTGGCCACGCCCTCCTCGCTGCCGAGGCCGGCCAGGTGGGTGGCGGAGACATTGGTAATGACACCGATCCCGGGCCGGGCGATCTCGGCCAGGCGGGCGATCTCCCCCGGGGCGTTGGTGCCCATCTCGATGACGGCGTAGTCGTCGCCGGGATCGATGCTGAAGAGGGTCAACGGCACGCCGATAAAGTTGTTGAAGCTCTTCTTCGCGCCGCTGACGCGTGCATGTTTGCTGAGGAGGTGAACGGTCATCTCCTTGGTCGTGGTCTTTCCGTTGCTCCCCGTAATCCCTATAATGTTCGTGTCGAGGCTGGATCGGTAGTGCCTGGCGATCTCTCCCAGCGCCCGGATGGTGTCGTCCACAACAAAAACGGCTTTGTCGGAATGATCGGAGGTCAAGTCGACCGGCCGGGAGACGACGGCCCCCCGCACTCCCTTCTCGAAGGCCGCGCCGACAAAATCGTGTCCGTCGAAATTTTCGCCGACAATGGCGACGAACAAGTCACCGGGCCGGGCCGTTCGGCTATCGGTGGAGACGCCCAAGAATTCGGTAACCTCTCCTCCCCTCGGGCGTCTCCCGATAGCCTTTTCAACCTCCACCAGCTTCAGTGGATTCATCTATCCCTCGTGTTCGAAACCGCTCGCGGGAATGGCGCTCCGGAGAAACTCACCGTCCGGATGGGGGCTGGCAGACGGGCGAAGCGCCATTCCTACGAGCCGACCAATGCCTCAATCGCCTTCCGAGCCTGCTCCTTGTCGTCAAAGGGGACCACCCGGTCCGCGAAAATCTGGTACCGCTCGTGCCCCTTGCCTGCTATCAAGACCACGTCCCCCTCCTGAGCCGTCGCAATCGCTTCGGCAATCGCCGCCGCGCGGTCCGGCTGAATGTGATGCGACTCCCGCCGCTCCATGCCCGCCAGGATATCCTCGATGATCGCCTCGGGCTTTTCCGTGCGCGGGTTGTCGCTGGTTACCCAGCAGAGGTCCGCCATCGTCTCGGCCGCCCGGCCCATGATCGGCCGCTTGGTCCGGTCCCGGTTGCCCCCGCAACCGAAGACCACTATCACGCGCCTGTCGGTCAACTGCCGCACCGTCCGGAGCACCGATTCCAGCGCGTCGGGCGTGTGGGCGTAGTCCACGAGCACGATGAAATTCTGCCCGCACGGCGCCGGCTCCAGTCTGCCCGGCACATAGGGCAGGGCCTCCACGCCCACCTTGATATAGGGCAGGGGCACGCCGATCGCATACGCCGCCCCCGCCGCGGCGAGAATGTTCGACACATTGTGCGCGCCGAGCAGCTTCGACTCGACGCGTATGACCCCATCGGGCGTGCTCAGGTCGAGCGTCGCCCCTTCGATCGAGATGTCCAGGATGTCGGCGGTGAGGTCGGCAGGCTCCTTGATCCCGTACTTGATGACCCGCGCCTTGGTCGCCGAGGCCAGCGTCGAGCACGCCGGGTCGTCGGCATTGAGCACCGCCGAGGCCTCCTCGCGAAGCCCCTCGAACAACCGGGCCTTCACGGCGAGGTATTTCTCCATCGTACGGTGGTAGTCCAGATGGTCCTGCGTCAGGTTCGTGAACACGCCGCAGGCAATCTTGACCTGATCGGTGCGAAACTGGGCGAGGGCATGCGAGCTGACCTCAATCGCCGCATGCCGAATCTTCTCCGCCAGCATCTGCGCAAGGAGCGCCTGGGTGTCAACGGCGTCGGGCGTGGTCATGGTGGCCGGCACGTTCCTCCGGCCGATCCGATAGCCCACCGTCCCGATCAGCCCCGTCTCGCGCCCGGAGGCATCCAGGATGGACTTCACGAGGTGCGTCGTGGTGGTCTTCCCGTTTGTGCCGGTGACGCCCACGATGGTCATCTCCGCCGAGGGATCGCCATAGAACCGGCAACCGAGCACACCGATGGCCCGGCGCGTGTCGGGCACCGTGATCCGGCAGACACTCTCGGGAACTTCGACGTCTTCCTCCGCCAGGATCGCGGCGGCGCCGTTGCGAATGGCATCCGGGATGTATTTGTGCCCGTTCTCCACGGTCCCGCGGATGGCGACAAACATGGAGCCCTTCTCGACGCGGCGCGAGTCGCTGGTGATGCCCTTGATGTCCACCTCGGGCGAGTTGTGCACCTGCGCGCCGTTCAGGACTTCTTTCAGTTCCAAAAGCTTCATGCGCGCCTTTCTCAAACGTTGATGCCGGACCGGGGAGCACGGCAATCGGGCCTCAATTCATAGAATGTGTTACCCCTGCCTTGTTCTCCCCGGTCCGACCTGAGATCTACCGTCTCGCCAACTTCGTCGTATCGGGCTCCACCCCGAGATAGCTCAGCGTTCGCTCGATGATCTTTCCTACGGACGGCGCCGCCACCGTGCTGCCGTAGTAGGCGCCCTGGGGCTCGTCCATCATCACGAGAACACAGACCGCCGGGTCGGCCGCCGGCGCGTAGCCGACGAACGACCCGATGTACTTGCTGTGTGAATAACGCCCGTTCACCAGCTTCTGCGTTGTACCCGTCTTTCCGGCCACTTGGTAGTGGCGGCTTCGTGCGTTCTTCCCCGTACCCTCCCGCACCACGTCGACCAGAATAGGATTGATTTTGCCTCGGGCGATCTCGGGGCTGCACGCCCGGCGGACCTTGACGGACACGGGAAAGACCTTTTGGATGCGCTTGCCGCTGTTGTCGGCCACGCCCCGGACCACTCGCGGCATCAGCAGCATGCCCCCATTGGCATACACGGAAAATGCCCGAACCAACTGAATCGGCGTCACGGCCACCTCATGCCCCATGGGCACGGACGTCAGGCTGAACGAGCTCCACTTCTTCAGGGGCCGAAGTATCCCGGACGCCTCGCCGGGGAGCTCGATGCCCGTCGGTTTCCCGAAGCCGTAGCGCGCCACCCATCGGTAGAGCTTTTCCTCTCCCATGGCCAGGCCGATCTGGGCCAGCGCAATGTTAGAGGACTTCACGATAGCGTCGTGGAAGGACAGCTCGGAATACGGATGGTGATCGTGCAGGACTCGGGATCCGTAGCGGAACACACCATTGTAGCAGTTGAAGATCGTATCCAGATCCACCACGCCCTCGGCCAGGCCGCCGGCCGCCACGATCGGCTTGAAGGTGGAGCCGGGCTCGTAGCAGTCGGTGATGGCGCGGTTGCGCAGATTGCCCAAGGGGTACTTGCTGAAACGGTTCGGATCAAAGGCCGGGCGGCTGGCCATGGCCAGCACCTCGCCGGTGACGGGGGACATGACGATCACCGATGCACCGGCCGGCTGCCACCGAATGCAGGCGGCATCCAGCTCTTCCTCAGCGATTTCCTGGATGACGCTGTCGATGGTGAGGACGATGCTGTATCCGTGGGTGGGGGAGCGGTGGCGGAGGTCGGCGCCCCCCATGTCGTTGCGCCTTCCGTCCTGATTCACTTCCCGGAAGCCGGGCTTTCCGCTGAGCAGTTGGTCGAAGAGGAGCTCGATGCCGTCTCTGCCGACGTTGTCAATATCGACAAACCCAAGGACATGGCAGGCCAGAAGTCCACAGGGGTAGGACCGTTTGTCTTCTTTCTTGAAGCCTACCCCGGGCAGATCCTGCCGGGCAATGGCCGCGGCCTGCTGTTCGGATATCTTGCGTTTAATATAGACGAAGCGTGTGTCCTTGTCCAACATTTTCCTGATTTCGTGGACGTTCTTGCCGAGGACCGCTGCCAGAACAGAGGCCGTTCGGTTCTTGTCTCGAACCAGTTTCGGGTCGGCAAACACCGATTTGACCTCGGTGGTGATGGCGAGCGTTCGGCCGTTGCGATCGAGAATCAGCCCCCGCCGCGCCGGGAGGGGCACACGCTTGACGTGGATGCCTCGGGAGTACTCGATGTATTTCTCGTACTTCACGCACTGGATCCAGAAGAGCCGTGTGAGCAGGCCCCCGAAGACGAGGATCATCAGGAGGCAGGCGAGGTAACACCGGATTCGCTGCCGGTCGGTAATGGCGGCCGTAGACGAAGCGGCGGGTGGAGGAACGTGCCTGGCGGGGCGCCCCTCGGCAGGGGCCGCGCCGCGGGCGCTGGGCGGTCGTCCATTGCTCTTACATAGAGCGGTCCATTTCTGGTGAAGGAATCTGAGCATTCCCACCCCCATCCTTTTCAATTGTCCTATGGGCTCACGGTTTCTCTCGTGTCCGCATGGCGATCAGTTTGTATTCGCCGATCTCCGTCCTCTTCTTGTTCAACTTGCATCCCGACGGATCGCGCAGGCCGAGCTGCATGGTCTCCACCCGCTGGGCGATCACCTTGGGCGACTTAAGCAGGCTCACCTCCAGGTGCAGGAGCTGCTCTGCGATCTCGAGATCGCCGATCTCCTTTTGCATCGCCCCGATTTTGTAGCGCGTCTGAGTAAGCCGGGCCCTCTGCCACACGATGGCCAGCGACATGGCGACGGAGAAGACGATCAAAATCAGGCCACGAAGCAGATTCATGATCCCTCCTTCTCGGCGGCTCTGAGCCGCGCGCTGCGGCTCCGGGGGTTCCCTTTGACTTCATCCTCTGTCGGCCGCGCCACACGGCGCGTGAGAATCTTCATCTCCCCCGAAGCGGCAAAACGTTTGAACGCCTGCTTGACAATACGGTCTTCGAGAGAGTGAAAACTGATCACCACTACGCGCCCGCCGGGCCTCAAACAGCCCGGAGCCTGATCCATGGCCTCCTGGAGGCTGCGGAGCTCATCGTTGACCTCGATGCGGAGCGCCTGAAACGTCCGAGTTGCCGGATGGATCCGCCTCTCGCGTCGCGGGACGGCCTCGGCAACGATCGATGCCAGTTCCAGGGCCCGCCGAATCCTGCCCCGCTGTCTCCGCTCGACGATGCGCCTTGCGATGCGCCGCGCGTAGCGTTCTTCCCCGTAGTCCCGGATGATTTCGACAAGCCGTTTCTCAGGCTCGCGATTGACGATGTCCGCCGCCGTGCGCGCCTGTCGCCGGTCCATTTGCATTTCCAGCGGGCCGTCGATCGAGAAACTGAAGCCACGTTCCGGGTCCTCTATCTGTTGAGATGCGACACCCAGATCGAAGAGCATGCCGTCAGCAGCCCCACGGCCTTGTGCCGCAACAATATCTGCCACATGACGAAAAGAGTCGCGAACGAGCTCAACGTGAGACTCAACATGGGCGAGACGGTGACGAGCCTCCTGGACCATTCGGTCATCTTGGTCAATACCGACGAGAAAACCATTCGGCAAAATCCTGTTGAGAATCTCCTGAGCGTGCCCGCCGCCGCCGACCGTGCAATCCACGATGAACATGCCGGGCTGCGGGTCCAAGTAAGAAAGCACCTCGTCCACCATCACCGGCTGGTGAACGGGCGATTGATCGCTATCCCGCTTCACGGGCTGTTAGATGCGAACGGCGAATCTGCTCCAGACACCCCGGACAGATGCTGTGGGACACCGACAGACGGCTGCGCGCCCACGTCTGGCCGAGCTCCTCTCCGCACCAAACACAAATCACGCGGACGACATTTTTCCGATTGACAACCCTTGTTTCCATGGCTATCTTTCTATTAGGTGCCAGGGGAGTGGCAGGCGCTCCCTACATTTCATGGTGTTGGAGCCGTTACTCCCCTGGCCTGTTGCCTCTTTCCTTGTCGTAGAACCCCTGGGCATCGTCCTCGAACGTCCCGGTTACCTGATTCATCAGCGAGTCCCACCGCTCCTTCGCCCAGACCTCGATGCGCTGCCCCACGCCGCTGATGACCACGTCCTTCTCAATTTTTGCGTGCTCTTTCAGATAATCCGGTACGACTATTCTCCCCTGCCGGTCGCATCGGCCATGACTGGCATAGGAGTAAAGCATGCGTTCGAGATTCCGGTGCTCTTTGTCCATCACCGTTCCCGGCTCGCTCTGGACGCGCTGGCGCAGGGCCTCAAAGTCGCGGGGCGTGTATAGAAATACGCACCCGTCGAGACCGCGAGTCATCCAGAAGCCAGCGCCATCGCGCTCCTCCTGAACAGCGGCGCGCAGCTTCATCGGGATGATGATGCGTCCCTTTTCGTCGATCCCATGCTGAAATGTGCCGGTGAACAGAACGGACACGGGTGATTCTCCTAAAACCACCAATCCCCACTTTCCACCACAATGTGGGAATCATACTACATTCTCAGAATTTGTCAAGCACAAAATCAGATTTTTTTTGATCTGCTACCTAATTTCTATCAAGGAGTTACTACTCTCACCCCGCCGAAAGAACAAGATATGGTGTAGCAGATGGCAATAGACCTGGCATATTGGATACGCCTTTATATGGCCCTATGACGTTGTTTTTTTAAGATTGTGGAGTGAAAGTGGTGCTATAGTGGGGATATTCGAGGATAAATGTCGGAGGCAGGTGTATAATGCAGTGGGGGCGGGCCTATCGCCCTGAAAAGAAATCTCGATCCCGTGCATTTTGTCGCACAATGCGACAGCTTGGGTCGCGCCGATGGCCTGCTTCGGTCAGTCACGCAAGCCGTTTGTGGCGCCAGATATCGAGGGAAGCAGGCCCCGCGGCCCGCCGGACGTGATTGACGTAGAGCAAGACGTTGTTCTGGATCATCTGGCGCAGGGTGAAGTGTTCCTCAACATGCTTCCGCCCCGCGCGCCCCATCGCTTTTCGCGTTTCCGAATTTTCGAGGAGCGACACAATACCCTCGGCCAGCGCCCGGGCGTCACGGGGCGGAACAAGCAAGCCGGTCTGCTCGGGTTGGACAATCTCTCGGCAACCCTCCACGTCCGTTGCCACCACCGGCTTCGCACCGGCCATGGCCTCCAGCAGCGCGTTGGGCATCCCCTCCCACAGCGACGATACGACAAAGACATCCGCCGCGGAAATCAGCCGGGGAACATCGCGCCGGAAACCAAGGAAACGGACCCGGCTCTCCAAATTCCTTGTTGCGGCGATTCGCTCGAGCGAATTTCGCATCCCCCCCTCCCCCGCAATCAGAAAGAGGGCGTCCCTCCTCTTCTCGATCACGCCCTCCGCCGCACGGAGAAGGTACGATAATCCCTTCTGCCGTTCCAGTCTGGCGATAGCGAGAACAATCGCCGCGTCCTCATCAATGCCCAGATCCTGCCGGACGTTGCGGCTATTCACATCGAACCGGTCGACATCGACGCCGTTCGGCACGGTCACCAGCTTCCGCACCGGCATGACTCTCCTCTTGGCCAGATAGTTCCGCACCGAATCGGAGACGCACGTCTCCGCATCCACCAGACGGTGCGTCCATCCGTCGAGCCAGAGATGATGCCGCCGCGGCTCGGCCACACGCGCCGACGAGATCACCACGGGGACACCCGCCAGCCATGCGGCCATCCGCCCGATCAGATTTGCGTGGAAGAGAAACGTGTGCAGGACATCGGGCTGGTGGTCCGACAAGAGCCGGGCCACCCGCAGGGTCGCGCCGAGGTCAAAGCGGCTTCTCATACGGACATAGCACACGGACACGTCCTCGTCCGCCAGGGCTCCGCCAAGCTCACCGGCGCCCGTGAGGCAGGCCACGACCGGATGGAACTCCGCACGGGGTAAACCGCGAACGAGGTGGCACAGCGTCTTTTCCGCGCCGCCGATGTCCAGATCCGTGATAAGGTAGAATACGCGCATCAATGGACGGTCTCCTTCGCGCAGATTGTATCACCTCACGGCGGTGCGTCAATCCTTTTCTGCTTGCGATGCAACGCCCAAACGGTAGAATACGGCGAATGAACGACGAATATCGGCTTTCCCAATACGACTACGACCTGCCCAAAGAGCTCATCGCACAGCACCCGATAGAGCAGCGGGACCAGTCTCGCCTCATGGTGCTCAATCGGAAAACCGGTGAGATCATCCATTCCCGTTTCGATGTGATCGGCGACCATCTGCGTGCAGGCGACGTGCTCGTTCTCAACGACACCAAAGTTGTCCGCGCACGCATCTGGGGCGAACGCGCGACGGGCGGAAAGATCGAGGGACTGATTCTCGGCAGGCGCGACGATGACCTCCACGAAGTCCTGCTCAAGCCGAGCGCGCGACTGAAGATCGACGAAAGACTGATTTTCGAGAACGGAAAGATCACCGGATGGCTTCGGGCGCGAACGGAAGAAGGCGGGTGGCTGGTCGAGTTCGAGCATGAGGATCAACTCAATGGTCTGCTCGAAGAGTCCGGCCGTATGCCTCTCCCGCCGTACATCAAGCGGGAATATCCCGACGATGCAAACGCCGAGGAGGACGCCGAGCGATATCAGACCGTCTACGCCCGCGCACCCGGCGCCATCGCCGCGCCAACGGCGGGACTGCATTTCACGAAGGAACTCCTGGCGCAGCTCGAATCGAACGGGGTGATCGTCAAGTTCATCACTCTCCATGTCGGCCGCGGCACGTTCCGCCCCATCAAGGCGGACGACATCCGCGAGCACAAGATGGATACGGAGTATTTCGAGATTACGAAACAGGTCGCAGAAGCAATCCATAACGCCAGGCAAGAGGGACGCCGCATCGTCGGCGTCGGCACCACCACCTGCAGGACATTGGAGACGGCGGGTGTGAGCGGTCAAGTGCAACCGGGCAACGGCTGGTCGGAAACGTTCATCTATCCCCCCTACCGATTCCAGATCGTGGATACGCTAATCACCAACTTCCATCTGCCCAAGAGCAGTCTGCTGCTCCTCGCGTCGGCCTTCGCGGGAAGAAAAACCATCCTCGACGCCTACCGGGAGGCCATCCAAAAAAGATATAGATTCTACAGCTATGGGGATGCTATGCTCATCCTCTGATTTCTGGTCCATCACATTGCTTTGTGGAAAGGGAGAATTGGCATGAAGTTGGGAATCATTCACTATAACTTTCCGGACCATTCGCTGAGCGAGTTCCTGCGGGCGATCAAGGACCTCGGCTACGACTACTCCGAGATCATGTGCCGCGACGTCTGGCCCGATGAGACCACGGGCAACCCCGAAGCCGAGGCCGAAAAGCTGAAAAAGGAAATGGACGAGGTCGGCGTCCAGTGCTCGGCGCTGTCGCTGCAGAACGACTTTGTCGTTCTCGACGAAGACGTCGTCAACACCCAGATCAAGCGGGCGGAGCGCGTCTGCGGCCTGGCCCGAATCCTCGGCACGAACGTCCTCCGCACAGAGGGCGGCCGCCCGAAGGACGAGGTGCCCCAGGAGAAATGGGTCGATGCCATGGCCGGCTGCCTGAAGCGCATGGCCGATTTCATCGAAAAGGAAGATTACTACCTCGCCGTTGACAACCACGGCAAGGTGACCAACGACGGCGAGCTTCAGCTTCGCCTTTTCGACATGGTCGGATCGAAGCGCGTCGGCGCGAACCTGGATACGATGAACTACCGGGCGACGGGTCAGTATGATCTGGAGACCGTATACAAGTTCTGGAAGATGGTCGCCCCCTGCACCTTCCACACCCACTTCAAGGACGGCGTCCTCGAGAACGGCAAGTACCGCGGCACCGAGCTCGGCAGCGGCGAACTGGACCTGAGCATTGCGGTCAATGCACTGAAGGAGGCCGGGTACGAAGGCGTGTGGGTGGTCGAGTATGAGAAGAAAGACGGCGATCGCGTTGAAGGCGCAAAGAAATCTATCGAACATTTGAAGTCGCTGCTGCAACAGGCGGGAGTCGAATAAATAAAGGAAAGGAACAAGATGAAGCTGGGAATTATTCACTACAACTTCCCGGACCATTCGCTGAGCGAGTTCTTGCGGGCCATCAAAGACATTGGCTACGGCTACAGCGAAATCGGCTGGCGCGATGTCTGGGCCGAGGGCACCGACAACCCCGAGGAGCAGGCCGAAGCGCTCCGCAAGGAAATGGACGACATCGGCATCCAGTGCTCGGCTGTCTCAGCCGGGAACGACTTCGTCCTGCTCGACGAAAAACTCATCGAGGAACAGGCCAAACGGATGGAGCGCATCTGCGGTCTCGCGAGCATCCTTGGCACGAACGTCCTCCGCACGGAAGGCGGCCAGCCGAAGGAATCCGTCCCCGAAGAGAAATGGGCCGAGGCCATGACCAAGTGCCTGAAGCGCATGGCCGACTTTGTCGAGAAGGAAGACTACTACCTGGCCGTGGACAATCACGGACACGTGACGAACGACGGCGAGCTCCAGGTGAAGGTCTTCGATGCGGTCGGGTCCAACCACATCGGCGCGAACCTGGACACCATGAACTACCGCTGGAAGGGCCACGACTTGGAGACGGTTTACAAATTCTGGGAGATGGTCGCGCCCTACACCCTCCACACCCACTTCAAAGACGGCGTCGGCAGCCAGAAGGAGTACCGTGGCACCGAGCTCGGCAGTGGCGAGCTTGACCTCACCAAGGCCGTGGCGGCGCTGAAGAAGGCCGGCTACGATGGCGTGTGGACCATCGAGTATGAGAAGAAAGACGGTGATCGCGAGGAGGGGGCGACAAAGTCGCTGGAGTACCTCAAGTCGATTCTCTGAGACGACACGTGCCAAAATGAAGAAACGGCCGATGGCTCACGTGGGGCAATCGGCCGTCTTCGTTTCTGCGACACGCGAAGGGCTCTACGACTTGCACTTCCCCCCGCACGTGCAGCCCTTGTACTCCATGAACTCCACCAACGCGCCGTCTTCGGTCTGAATAAATCCCACACGAAGATTCTCTTTTGCGAAGAACGGTTCGAGGACGATGTTCTTCCCCTCCATGTGCTCTTCGATGGTCTTGTCCTTCACACGGAAGGCCACGTGCGGCTGCGTCCGCAGCGGGCCCGTCACCTCCGTGTCCGGCTCGAAGCGAAGCCACTCCACTCGGTAGGGGTGCTCGTTCATATCGGTCACCCACACCTTCGTCGCCTCGATGAACACCTCGCCTTCCTTCTTTTCGTCCGTCACGATTCCGACATGATCAAATTCCAGATCTTCCATGTCACTCATTCTCCCTCTGGTAAACGATTCGTCCACCGGCGATTATCATGTTCACGCACACATCTTGAATCCTCTCCGTCTTAATGTCAAGAAGAAAGCCAAGAGGAGTTTCTCCACAACCCGCAAGGACACCAGCCGTGTCATGGGGAAACTCCAGTGTAATTTCTTCTTGACCCCGCAGCAGGGAATCCCTATGCTGCTATTGATCTGTCAGTCCCACAGGGGGGAGGCCATGCCTATCGAATTTACGTGCCCGGAGCCGGACTGCGGCGAGACACTTACAGTTGCGGACAGTTTTGCGCGGCGCAAGGTCCGGTGTCCCAAGTGCCAGACCTTCATCAAGGTCCCTTCATTACATCGGCGGGTGACGACGCTCAGCCCATCGGAGCGGCTGTCGTTTCATGCGGCGTGCGGGGCGCTCCTGCTCTTCTTCATCGTAGTCCTAACGGTCGCGCTCATCCGATGCTGCGCCGGTCCTAACCGACCCCGAGAGGAGGCCCCCGCGGCAACATCCGGCGCTCAGGAAAAACCGGAAACGTCCGCCGCCGCGTCGAAGCAGAGAGAAGAGCCGCCCGCGACAGCGTCTGCGGCGGAGCCGAAGGCAAAGACCTCCGCAGGGCCCACGCCGCCCCCCCCGGCCCATTCCGCCACAAGATCGAAGGGGGATATGGGACCCGAATCGGCGCCGGCCCCCCCTTCGGAAAAGCCGATAGCGAAACCGGCGAAAGGCGAGGCCCCGGCGCCGGGTCCCGGCATCTCTATGGCCCAGTGCAGGAAGTTTCTGGAAGACAAGATACCCGAGAACCGGCGTCAGGCGATCAAGGTCCTCAGTGAGATGAAGGGCCCATCCGTGATCCCCCTGCTGGTTCGCGCCCTGAAGGACCCCGATCCCGGCGTTCAGCGGGAGGCAAGAGCTGCCCTCAAGAAACGGAATGTCTCTCCCGACGCCCCGGCCGAGGGAGACCAGGAGTTGGCCAAGCAAGGCAAGCTGCCGACGCCCGGCGTGGACACCCAGCCCTACGCCGCAATGAGTCCGATCAACGCGCTGATTCACAAGGGGGACTACAAGGAGGCGCGCGCCCAGGGCAGGCTGCTGTCCTCCAAATACCCCGACGAGATCAAGACAAAACTCGCCAATCTCGACCGCATCGAGGCGCTCCGAAAGAAATGCTTCGACCGGGTGAACTCGGGCGCCGCCAGGGTGGATATGCGCAGGATTTGTCCCCGCTATGCCTTTGCCGGGGCGTGCAAGCGGGCCGACGAGGACGGCCTGACCGCCGCGATCACGCTGCCATGGGACAAATTCAGCAAGGTGGAGATCGCGGGTTTCTACGGCGAGGCGGCTGAGCCGAACTGCGGGACGGACTGCATCGCCATCGCGGCCTTCCTGATAGAGGGAGGATTCGGCCGGGAGGAGTACGAGCTCGCGCTGTCATTCCTCGGAAAAGCGGACAAGTGCGGCCAAGACGCAACCGCCATGCGGGAGTACGTGCAGGGCCTCTCCCGACGGCAGGAGCAGTTCCTCAAGGAGCAGATTCACCCGGACCTCGCGGCGGCGCTGCAGGAGGCCGCCGGCAGGTCGAAGCTGCTGCTCGTCTACTTTTGGACTGCTCAGCAAGACTGTCTTCGCATGGACAAGACGTTCCAGAGTAGGGCGATCCAGCAAACCCTCTCCGCCTGTTACCGCTGGGTCAAGCTGGACGTGAGGAACTTCGACAATCACTTCGAGTGCTGCCGGGCCTATGGTGTTGAGGACGTCCCCCATATCATCGTCTTCGATGCAAAGGCCCACCGTGTTGCTTCGATCAAGGGATATATGAAGGAGGAACCGTTCAAGGTGTTTCTCGAAGGCGCCCTCCTCTCCGCCAGGCGCTAACCATTTGGCGCCGTCCCGAAAAAACACATCCCGCAGGACGATAGGGTATCACCCCGGGGAGCGGCTTTTCTCGTTCCGGGGCTCTGCCTCGGAACGGCTCATCGGTCAGGCCCCGCCTGACTCGTTTCGTTGCCAAGAGGCGGAGCCAAGGAAAACAGCCGTC
>JAADGH010000143.1 GCA_013152475.1 Planctomycetota bacterium | reverse complement strand
GATGGAATGCCATACCCGGAGCTCTCGGAGGAGGCGGCAGAGATCCCCCCCGGGTCGGACGGCCTGATCTTCCTGCCCTACCTCGTGGGCGAACGCACGCCGCACATGGACCCGAAGGCGGCTGGCTGCTTTGTCGGCCTGACCCTCCGCCACGGGCGGGCCCACATGGCCCGGGCCATCATGGAGGGCGTGGCCTTTGCCATGCGCGACTCGCTGGAGATATTCCGCGAGCTTGGCGTGACCTACCACAAGGCCATCGCATCCGGCGGCGGAGCCCGGAGTCCGGTGTGGCGGCAGATCCAGGCAGATGTCTTCGGCGTGGATATGGTGACGGTGGAGGTCGAGGAGCAGGCCGGCGTCGGCGCGGCGCTTCTCGCGGGGGTTGGCGTGGGTGTGTTCAAGAACGTTGCGGAGGCGTGCGCCGGAGCGATCTCGTATGGCGAGGGGGCAAGTCCGATTGCAGAGAACCAGGGCCTATACGATGAGAAGTATCACATCTTTCGATCCCTGTATCCCAGCCTGAAAGACGTCTTTGCTTCGCTCTGAGCAACGGGTGCCACGCTCAAACTCATTGGGGGGTATCAAGAGAACTCATGTTCTCCGAAGAAGCCGTATCGAGGCTGCGATCAAGCGCATGTTTGACTGCCTCTGGAATACATTGGCGCTTGATCCGTGAAGCCGATCTTTGGAGCGCGCAAGCCATGCTTGCGCCTTCTTGGGCGGAAGCCATGCTGCCGCCCGTGGCCGAAGCATGGCTTCGGCCACACAAAGGCTGGAGCATGGCTCCAGCACTCCAAATCCTTGCTGCATGCGTATTCTTGATGCCCCTGAATCCATTTGAGCGTGTCTTCCGCTCGGCAAGCACTGCGTCCGGGCGGATGTTTGGGATGTTCCCGCCTCGTCGGGCTCACCCCTGTCGTTCGCGGGCCAGAGCGACCAGGCGATCACGGCGATAGTGCACACGATCACAATGAGACCGATCAGGGCCGTGACGATCTGGCGGCGGGGGGTCTGGTTGCCCTTCTGCAGAGACGTCTTCCACCGGCCGAAGGAGACGACATAGATCACGATCTCGCCGATGAAGAAGCAGATCGTCTCGAAGAAGATCTCGACGACGATGCCGAACAAAAATCTACCCATGAATCCCTCCTGAATGCCGCGACATTCTACCGGCCCCGCCCCCCCACCGCAACAGCAATCTCGGGCATTGAAACGGTCCCGTGTTCTCTTTAGACTCTTCCTGAGCCACGTCACACGAACCGAAAGGCACCACCCGCTTTTGCGGAAGTGGTATCAGGGCGTGCGCCCTCCCGACCGGGGCCTTTGGGTCGCACCGGACGACGCGAACGTGTTCCCACAGGACGAGCAGCGCCTGCCAAAATGGCAGTTCCGTCATGGGTGATACCTCTCCTTCACGCCACAATGGCGTGACATGCGGCCGATAGATATTTCCATAAGCCACTTCACATCAACGCATTATGCCACGAGATATCTTTGGCATGGACTTTGCGATGCCTCCTATTGGGGCGTGAACGATATGGGCATCGGAAGGCAAACGGCTTGGGAAAGGAGGATGGCAATGGCTCGGATTCGATGGCGACATTTGGATCCCTGGAGCGATGTGCTGTGGGACACGGGACGACTCCAGCGGGAGATGAACCGGTTGTTTGAGAACGTTTGGCCGGGCCAGCGGCGTGGGGAGGTGGAGTTCCCGGCGCTGAATGTCTGGAGCAAGGGCGACGATCTCATCGTCTCCGCCGAGCTGCCCGGCATGAAGGCGGAGGAGATCGAGCTGACCGTGACGCAGACCACGCTGACGATCAAGGGCGAGCGAACGGCTGCGGACGAGAAGGAGGAGAACAGCTACCATCGTCGGGAGCGGAAGTTCGGCCCCTTCGTTCGGAGCATCGAGCTGCCGGAGAAGGTGGACGCGGACAAGGCATCGGCGTCGCACGAGCAGGGCGTGCTCACGGTCACACTGCCCAAGGCGCCCGAGGCCAAACCGAAGCAAATCTCGGTAAACGGCTAAAGGAGGTGAGCAAACATGGCGGATACCCCTGTTAAGAAGGCCCCGGAGAAACGGGACGTCGAGCGGACGAGCGAGGCGGAGTGTTTTGCGCCGGCGGTCGACATCTACGAGACGGAGGACGCGTTGGTTCTGCAGGCGGACATGCCGGGCGTAACCAAAGACAACGTGGACGTCAAGGTGGAGGAGGACGTGCTCACCCTCACCGGCAAGGCGGCCATGCCCCCGCAGGACGCGGCGCCGCTCTATGCGGAGTATCGCATCGGCGACTACTACCGCGCGTTCACACTGTCCCAGGAGATCGACGTAGACAGGATCAGCGCGGAGATGACCGACGGGGTGCTGACGCTGCGCCTGCCCAAGACCGACCGGATGAAATCGCGCAAGATCGAGGTCAAAGGGAAGTAGAAGTTGTTAGAGAGTGTCTGAGAGGAGGTGAGTTCCATGGACCTGATTCCCTGGAGAAAACGAGGCAGAGAGTTGAGTCTGGCATCGTTCCGTGACGAGATGAACAAGCTCTTCGAGAATTTCTTCAGCAGCGGTCTGAACATCGAGCCGGTTTTCGGCGCCGGGTGGTCGCCCGCGCTGGACATCAGCGAGACGGACGACGCCGTGACGGTCAAGGCCGAGTTGCCCGGTGTGGACGCGAAGGACGTCGATCTCTCCCTGTCCGGCGACGTGCTCACCATCAAGGGCGAGAAGAAGGAAGAGAAGGAGGAGAAGGATCGCAGCTACTACCGCGTGGAGCGGAGCTACGGTTCGTTCTCCCGCACCCTTCGCATCCCGGCCACGGTGGAGCCCGACAAGATCGAGGCCACCTTCGACAAAGGCGTGCTCTCGATCACCATGCCGAAGAAGGAAGAGCAAAAGGGCAAGAAGATCGAGATCACGGGAAAAGAAAAAGCCGAGTAAGGCTGAGGAACAGCCGGACCAAAACGAAGCCGAGGGCCAACAAAAAAGGCCCTCGGCTTTGTTGGTTACG
>JAADGH010000209.1 GCA_013152475.1 Planctomycetota bacterium | reverse complement strand
CTCGTTGGGAGGGTACCGTTACAGACTCAGTCCTGTATTTCTTGCCTACCACTATCCCACTGTGCCATAAACTATACACAATCCCCCGTGGTCTGTCAAGTCATTTTGATGGGATTTCTGCAAGATTTTTTGGGAAGCAGAAAATCCACATCCCGGGCAACTTGAACCACCCAAATCACTGCAATATCTTTTACAATGCCACACACTTTCGCAATTGTCGTACCTAACCGTTACATACCGCTTCAGCCCCAATGAAACGCAACGAGGCAAAACCCCTGGCTCGCTCAGTAAAACGATTTACTCGTAAAATCATCTATCCCCAAAAGATTGTCCCCGGCTCCTGTCCGCCTGCCTCGCCATTCACGCCAACCTCCCAATCTTGATATATCGACAACATGAAACCACGGCCTTCACCCGGCATTCGCCTTGATCGCCGGCGACACCTCTCCCGCCTCGACCATCCGCCGCTTCAGTCGCTCCGCGAGTTCGCGCCGCACCTCTGCGTACGCTGGGTCGGCAACAAGATTGCTCCGCTCGTGAGGATCGACATCAAGGTCGTAGAGAAAGTCCTCGACATACACATCACTACCCGGCGCTGTGCCCCCATGCTTCTCCGGCGCGCGCACGGAGTACTTCCACCGCCTCGTCCGGATCGTGCGGCCGACATGCGTTTCGCTGATCTGAAGAAACACCTCCTCCGGCCAGTCCGTCGCCGTGCCATCGAGCAGCCCTTGCATCGGTCGGCCCTTCATCCTCGATGGGGCCTCCACCCCACCTGCCGCGAGGATCGTGGGTGGAATATCGATCAGACTCACGAGTTCGTCAACCACCCTCCCCCCGTCGAACCCCGGGCCACAGGCGAGCATGGGAATGCGGATGCAACCCTCGTGGCAGGATCGCTTGTATTCCCGGTTACGCGTGCGGAAGTGGCAGCCGTGATCGCTGGTGTAGAGAATGACCGTGTTCTCGGCCAGGCCCAGGTGCTCCAGCTCGGCGCGGATGCGGCCGACGCTGGTGTCCACGCGATGGATGCACCCGAGGTAGTCGGGATACTCTTCTCGCCAGTCCCCGTCGGTGCCGATCAGGTCGCCGGGGACAGTGAAATCCCTGAACTTTTCCTTCGAGCCTTCCGGTCCCTCGAAATGGCCGTGATCGTTCTGGTGATGCGGCTCGACGAAGGAGAGATAGAGGAAGAACGGACGGGCACTGTCACGGTTTCGCAGATAGTCCATCGCGAAATCCGTGAAGGCGTCGGCGCGATAGCCGGTGAAGTCCACTTGGTTCATATCGGCATCGAAGAGATGCCCGTCGTAGCCGTGGGACGTGAACTCGGGAATGTCGGCGGCCATCCAGTGGTCCTTGTAGCCCCCGCGCAGCTCGGGCGGCACGGGTTTGGTTCGGTTGTTGAAGTCCCTCCCCGGCCCGAAGCCATGCGTCGAGGCCAGGTGCCACTTGCCCACATAGGCCACCTCATACCCCGCCTCGGACAGGTGGTGGGCGATGGTCTTCTCGTCCGTCGGCAGGGCGATGCCGTTGCGGAAGCAGCCTATCTCGGCGGCGTACTTGCCCGTCTGGATGCACGCCCTCGCTGGCCCGCACACCGGCTGGCACGTGAAGGCATGCTCAAACCGCACCCCCTCCTCCGCCATCCGATCCAGATTCGGCGTCACGTCGAGGGTCTGCCCATAGCACCCCACCGAATCCCACCGCTGCTGGTCGGAGAAGAGGAAAAGGATGTTGGGGCGATTGGTTGGTTGCGTCATGTTTCTTCCTCACAAATCATCTGTCACATTCTCCACCTTCTCTCAAGACAATCAACAACTTTGAGACAGTTGCCAAAGCCAACATCATGGGGCTAAACGCGGAGACGGTTGAGAAGAATATTTCTGTGGCCGACCCTGCCGTGCCAGGGATGTCGGGTGTCCTCGGTCATGATGGTTTCATTATAATGGTGAATCGTGAGAAGCACAATCGGAAAGCAGTGGGGATGCCAGAGAGTCGAGCACGCGGCGGACTCAGGTGCTTCGCCTCTATGGATTCCCGCTTTCGCGGGAATGACGAGCGGTACCTCACTCAGAACTCTCGTTCCCAGGCTCCGCCTGGGAACGCACTGTTCGGCAGGCTCGCCTGCCTCCTTATTCTTCGCGCTCGCGGCCCAAACGAGGAGCCGTCCCCAGGCAGAGCCCGGGGACGAGGTGGATGAGGCAGAGCCCGGGGACGAGGTGGATGAGGCAGAGCCCGGGGACGAGGTAAGCAGTGGCAAAGGTATCACATAAAATGTTTTGCGCTTCACCTCCTCCACGTTCGTTGATACAATAGTCCAAGCGCGATTGACCCAACGGAAACGACAGGAAAAAACATGCATGCAGCCATCGTCTATCACTCGTCCACCGGCAACACGCGGCACTGCGTCGAGGTCATCAAGGCGGAGATCGAGGAGACCGGCCACGCCTGCGACCTGTTCGACACGCGGCAGGCCAAGGGCATGGACCTGAAGGAGTTCGACATGCTCGGCGTCGCCTCGGCGGTCTATGGCTTCCGTCCGGCCTATGCGGCCCTCGAGTTCCTCCGCGACATGCCGCCTGTGGAGGGCAAGCCGGCGTTCGTTGTCGCGTGCAGCTCCATGGTTCCGGCCAACTCCCTGAACCGCATGGCGCGGATGCTCCGGGGCAAGGGGGCGCACGTGCTCGGCGGCATCGAGGTGCAGGGCGAGGAGTCGTGGACGGCCCTTCGCTTCCCCGGCCTCATCATCGGCAAGGGCCGACCGAACGCGGACGATGACGAATCCATCCGCGCCTTCACCCGCGACCTGATCGAGGCCCACGGCCAGTCGATCTCAGGAAAGGATGTCGAGCGCCCTCGCTTCCGCCGGTTCAGTCCGTTCGGCATGATCGGCATGCTCACAAGTCGCGTGGTGATGCGCTATGCCATGCTGGGCAAGAAGCTGAACGAAGACAAGTGCACGAAGTGTGGCCAGTGCGCGGAGGATTGCCCCATGGGCGCGATCACGCTCGACCCGTATCCCAAGTTCGGCAGCCGGTGCATGGGGTGCTTCTCCTGCGTGAACCTCTGCCCCGAAGAGGCCATCAGCACGCCGTGGACGTGGGGGCGGGTGCGGTACAAGGGATATGGGAATAGTGAATGATGAATGATGAAGGAAGAAGGAAGAAGGAAGAAGGAAGAAGGAAGAAGGAAGAAGTGTGTGGCGGGCTTCAGGTCGTAGGCTATCTATGTTGACACTGCAAAGCGTGTTCATCGAGATGAAATCCACTGCCCTGAAGGAGCAAAGGAGTAGGGCCTGGGAACGAGGAATAGACGAAAAGCCTCGGGCATGGAACGGCTTCAACGTAGAAGCGGCATCTTGCCGCTTCATGAAGGGGCTGGAAGCCTCTTCTACCTTAGCCGCATGGGGACTGACACACAACCGAAGAGAAGGAGGAAGGCCATGAGGACAGTCGTGAGAATACTGCTCGTCGCAGCCATGCTGTCGTCAGTCGCCGTTGCGGATACGGTGAGGCAGATCCCGATCCAGGGCAACGCCTTCCACATCGCCCTCGCCGACACCACCGGCGATGGGAAGCCGGAGCTGATCTGCGCGTGCTTCGATGGGATGGTGTACTGCCTGGATCGCGAGTCGGGGACGGTGCGGTGGAAGTTCCGGACCGGCGGGTTCCCTTTCGACCTGGCGGCGCGGGATATTGATGGCGATGGGAAGGCCGAGACCTTCGTCGCCTCGGCGGATACGAATGTCTATGCCCTCAAACCCGACGGATCCCTCCTGTGGACGTTCAAGATGGACTGGCCTGCCTATCAGGTGAGCCCGGGGAACATCGACGGGAAGATGCCGCTGGAGATCGCCGTCGGCGGGGCGGGCCGCACGGCACGTATTCTCTCGGCCGAGGGGAAGGTGCTGGGGTCGAAGAGCTTCACCGATGCGACGCGCCACGTGCGCGTGGGGGATGTGGATGGCGATGGCGTCGACGAGGTGTTCGTCTGCATGGCGTATGGCGACCTGACCGCACACAAGGGCGTCGATTTCCAGCCCCTCTGGCGAAAGCAGCTCCACCGCATCGAGCAGCGTCAGCGCAAGAACATGAAGTACTGGCGGCCGTACACCATGGAGCTGACCGACATCGACGGCGACGGGAAGTGTGAGATTCTTCTCGGCAGCGGGTTCTACGACGGCAACGACATCCGCGTCCTGCGCGGCGACGGCGAGCGGCTGTGGGCGGCGACGAAGGGATTCGTCGGCCCGCGGCAGGGATTCCATTACGCATATACGAATCTCACGGCGGGCGATCTTCTGCCGAAGGACGGCCTTGAGATCGCCGCCGTCACCGGCCCCCGCCTGCACATCTTCGACAAGGACGGCAACCTGTTAAGCAAGGCTCAGGCGCCGATGGGGTTCACGGACATTGCCATCTCGGATGGCGAGATCTATCTCGGCTCGGCCCCAAACGGCGACACGACTCTGTATCGCCTGAAGCCCAGGAACGGATGGGAAGAAGATTTCGCGAAGATCAAATACCAGGGCCTGATGGCGGAGATCGAAAAAACGCTGGCGGACATCCGGCAGAAGATCCTCGACTACAACGGCGCACCTGTACGCAAGCCGAAAACGCCTTACATTTACATGTCCAGCGGCGGCAACCCAAACACCGAACAGATGCTCGGGGGCCACATCAAGAACCACCGCGAGTTCCACAAGGCGTTCCCATACGACAATGTCGATACGGCCATGACCTGGAGCGTGCACTGCATTGACGAGATACCGGGGTTCCGAAAGAGCAGGGCAACGAACCTCAAGGTTCAGGACCGCCTGCTGACCGCTGAGCGGGTGATCGAGTTGGCGAAGTTCCTCGAAGAGAATAAGCAGCTTTTCCTGATGGACGTCGGCCACGGCTGCTCGCCCCAGGTTCCGCTCGAAACGATCGAGAAGGTGATCCAGGCCGCGCCGAACACGCTGATCGGTTTCGACAGCAGCGAAAACAGCGCATATGACGAACGACTCGAAAAATACCTGAAAGAATACTGGGTGCCGCTGATGGACCTCTGCCTGAAATACGGCAAGAAGAAGGCGATTCTCATCGAAAAGGGTGCGTGGTGGGCGACGATCCCGGCGATGAAAAAATACTACGACCTCATGTTCGATGGCAAGTACCGCGAGGTGCTCCACGCCAGTGTTGAGGACAGCAACTCGCGCTCGCCCGACCTGAATCTCGCGGGGCGCGTCGGACTATGGCTTGCCGGGTCAATCGACCACTTCTCCGTCCGCAGCATCAACGACCAGGTCTGCTGGAACCGCTACTGGGAGTGGGAGTTCCCCATCACCGGCCACCCCTTCCTCCGGCAGATGGTCGCCCACTCGGCCATGGGCGGCGACTACTATGAACTGCATCTGGACCTGAAGGACTGGACCAAGCGGGAGCCGTGGGCGTGGTCGCGGCTGGGGCGGGAGTCGATGGAGATGGTCATCCACATGCTCGGCAAGGGCATCCTCATCCCGCCGACGCGGGAGGAGGTCGTCGGCATCTGCCCCATCGCCATGCGCATCCGCGAACCGAACGAAAAGGTGCTGAAGGACAGCTTCGCGTTCCACGATTTTCGCACAAACGAACCGGACCCGGAGCTGGACGTCGCCCCCTTCGGCCACCTGGGGTGCTACTGGGGCATGTCGCCCACGCCGCCGGGGAATATCATGAGCTACTGCTACGGGCAGAAATACCAGTATGGCAACTGGGTTCCCCGAACGCCCTTCGGCTTCGTGGCCATCGTGCCGGAGCTGCGGAAGATTGATGGCCTGCCCTGGTTCAGTGGCGGTGTGGTAACGGACGGGCTTTATTTCTATAATGGGGGCAAACAGTCGGGCCTGGCCGCACGCGATGGGATGATCGCCAAACTTGCGGAAGCGGCGAAGTCGCTGCCGTTCCGCGCAGAGGGGGAGGTGTTCCTGCAGGCGCAGCGGTTCAATCCCCGGCATTATCGGCTCTACGCCGTCGATCCGGGATTTCTCAACCCGGCGGAGCGGGATGTGAGGCTGCACATTCGACTCGATGGCACGATCACATCCATCCACGATCTGATTAACAACAAGGACCTGAAGGCGGATGGGAAAGTGCTTCGCTTCAAGGTGCCGGCCGGGGCGTTTCGGATCATTGACATCAAGTTGAAGTAGGAGGTGGAGGTCGTGAGGCGGTCGGTCGTCAAGGGCTCGCTGGTTTTCCTCGTCCTTTTCCTTGGATGCAAGCCGCAACAACGGGGTTCCCGTGTGTTCGAGCGGGCTTCCCCGCTGCGGCAGGCTGCAAAGAGAATCCTCGACTCGGAGCGGTTCCCAAAACCGACGAAGGAGGAGCGGCACACTATCCAGCAACAAATCAAGAGCCTCGCGAGCGCGCCGCGATATGAATCCGAGAGGGTGGGAATACCGTTGCTCCGTTCGCGGTTTAGGATATCGTGTGATATTCTGGCGGAATTCGGCCGCTGCGCGGTCCCGTTTCTCCTGAAGGCATTCGACGAGGAGCGCCCTACGGCGAACCTCTACTTTGCCCTCGCGCTGCAGCAGATCAACCCGCGCATCGCGGGGGGCATATGGAGGGCCATGGAAGGCGACCACCGAAATGTCCCCTGCATGAAAGGACGGAAGTTCTACGCCGTGACGATGGGCGAGATCGCCCGGCTGCGCGGGGAGATACCGGACCGAGAGACGACGCCGAAGAGATAGGCCGACACGCAGCACGCCAGGGGCAAGTTTCTCATTTTTCTTCTTGCAATGGCTGTTCAGTGTGGTATAGTATATGGTTTCGCGTGATCCTTAGTTTCGCGTATGGGTAGGGTTATGCCGTTTGACACAGAAGAGCGACAGCAACTGATTCAGAACCACGGACGTCACGAGAAGGACACGGGGTCCCCGGAGGTGCAGATTGCGCTGCTGACGCAGCGAATCAACCACCTGACGGAGCACCTGAAACGACACAAGAAGGACCACGCCACACGGCGAGGACTGCGGATCATGGTAGGAAGGAGGAAGACACTTCGGCAATATCTCGCGAAGAAGGATCGTAAGGCGTATCAAGAACTGATTGAGCAACTTGGGCTACGAAAGTAGCACTACTCTCGGAACAAAACTCTATAACGAAGACCAAGGGCGCGGACCACGAATGAACACGAATGGACATACGGACGACTAATGTCTATCCGTGTTGATTCGTGGTTTTGTGCCACGGATCGGAGGAAAAAGTGGCTTTCAAGGTTGAGGGCACAGTAGGCAGACATACTTTAAGCATCGAGTCGGGCAGTTGGGCAAAACAGGCAAGCGGGGCAGTGGTGGTAAGATATTGCGACACGGTTGTGCTCTGCACGGTCGTCGCCGGCCCTGGGAGGGAAGGACTCGATTTTTTCCCCCTCACGGTTGACTATCGAGAAAAGACGTACGCTGCCGGGAAATATCCCGGCGGTTTTATTAAGAGAGAGGGGCGCCCCACCAACAAGGAAATCCTCACGATGCGGCTGACCGACCGGCCGCTTCGTCCGCTCTTCCCCGATGAGTGCCGGGACGAGGTCCAGATCCAGAACATCGTTCTCTCGGCCGACAACGAGAACGACCCCGACATCCTCTCCGTGATTGGGAGTTGCGCGGCCCTCGCCGTCTCGCATGTTCCCTTCCAGGGTCCATGCGGCGCCGTGCGCGTGGGAAGAGTCAACGGGGAGCTCATTCTCATGCCAACCCACGCCGAAGTGGAAGAGGGAGACCTCGACCTCGTCGTCGCGGGCACCCGCGACGCCGTGACGATGGTTGAAGCCTCGGCGAAGGAAGTCAGCGAAGAAGATATTATCAGCGCGATCGAGTTCGCCCATGAAGCAATACAGACCATTGTCACCATGCAGGAGGACCTTGCCGCTCAGTGTGGCAAGCCAAAAACAGAGCTTGGCGTAAGGACGCAGATCGACGAGATCGCCAAGGCCATCGAGCCAGAGATCGCGGGACCGATGAAAGAGAAGGTCCTCATTGTCTCCAAACAGGAGCGTGAGGATGCGATCAACGCGTTCCGCAAGGAGGTGCTTGAGAAATACCTCGAACAGCATCAGGACGAATGGACCGAAGATGACCTCAGGCAGGCCTATGACAAAGTCGAGAAGAAGACCATCCGCCAGCTCATCCTCGAGGGCAAGCGCCTCGACGGCCGCGGCCTCACGGACATCCGGCCGATTACCTGTGAGGTGGGCATTCTCCCCCGGACCCACGGCTCGGCCGTGTTCACGCGCGGCGAGACGCAGGCCCTGGTGGTCCTGACGCTGGGCACGGTGGATGACGAGCAGCGCGTGGACGGACTGCGCGATCAATACCGGAAGAAATTCATGCTCGACTACAACTTCCCGCCCTTCTGCGTGGGAGAGCTCAGAATGATTCGCGGCCCGAGCCGACGGGACATCGGCCACGGCATGTTGGCTGAGAGGTCTTTGAAGCCAGTCATCCCTCCGGAGGAGGATTTCGGCTACACAATCCGAATCGTGTCGGACATCTTGGAGTCAAACGGTTCCTCTTCAATGGCCACCGTCTGTGGCGGTACGCTTTGCATGATGGACGCCGGCGTGCCGATCAAGGCGCCGGTGGTGGGCATCGCCATGGGGCTGGTGAAGGAAGACGATCAAATCTGTGTCCTGTCGGACATCCTGGGCGCCGAGGACCACTGCGGCGACATGGACTTCAAGGTCGCCGGCACCGAGGCGGGAATCACCGGGCTGCAGATGGACATCAAGACCATCGGCGTAAGCGCCGAGATCATGCGCCAGGCCTTGGCCCAAGCCAGGGAAGGTCGGGCGCACATCCTCGGCGAGATGCTCAAGGTCATTCCCGAGCCGCGATCGGTGATGTCGGAATACGCGCCGAAACTGGTCAAACTGCCTATCCCCCCCGATAAGATCGGCATGCTCATCGGTCCCGGAGGCAAGACGATCAACCGAATACAGGATGACACCGGCACCAAACTCGAAATCGACGAGGGTGAGGAAGAAGCCTGGGTCATCATCAGCGGCCAGGATCCCGAAGGCATGGCAAAGGCCGAGGAGATCGTCCGCAGCATGACCATCGAGCCGGAAGTCGGCGACGAGTTCGACGGCCGGGTCGTGTCGATCAAGGACTTCGGCGCCTTTGTCGAGATCGCCCCGGGCAAGGATGGCTTGGTTCATATCTCGGAGCTCTCGCACGACTACATCAAGAACATCGACGATGCAGTCAACATGGGCGACGAATTCAGAGTCAAGGTCATCGCCATCGACGACCAGGGCAGGATCAAGCTCAGCAGAAAGGCGCTCCTCCCCGAACCGGAGGGGGGTGGAGAAAGACCACCGAGGGAGCCGGCCGGAGAGCGTGGGGACCGCCGGGGCCGTTCGGGTGGTGGTGGACGCGGTCGGAGAAGATGATCTCCTTCCTATTGGGTTTCATTGTCGCCGTCGCGATCCTTGTACCCTTAGGTTGTTTCTGCGCAAGGCGGTCCGGCGTGCGGGCCCACGAAATGGAGGATCGCGCTCGGGTATCCGAGCGACTCGCCTTCGTGGGCAAGCTCGCCGGTGGGCTTGCCCACGAGATCAAAAACCCCCTCGGCACGCTGAACCTGAATCTCCAGCTCATGAAGGAGGACCTCGAAAAGTCCTCCACGCCCGTGGAGACCCGCATCTGCAAAAAGATCGACGTCCTCCAGCGCGAGGCCAAGCGCCTTGAAGAAATCCTCAACGACTTCCTCCGCTACGCTCGCGGCCCCCAGCCAAACCTTGCCGAACACGACCTCAACCGCGTGGTGGATGATGTCGTGAACTTCGTCTCCCCCGAAATGACGCTCCACAAGGTCCAGGTCCGGACACAGTATGATGAGACCATCCCGCCTATGAAGCTGGACGCGGACCTGCTGAAGCAGGCCCTCCTGAACATCGTCATCAACGCCCAGCAGGCCATGCCCAACGGCGGGGAACTCATCCTCCAGTCCACCCGCAAGGGGGCGACGGCGCGCATCGATATCACCGACACCGGCGAAGGCATCCCCCCGGAGCAGAGGGAAAAAATATTCAACGTCTACTACTCCACAAAAAAAACCGGCACCGGACTGGGCCTGCCCACGGCAAAGCGGATCATCGAGGAACACCGGGGCACGATTGACTTCCAGAGCGAGGTCGGCAAAGGCACCTGTTTCACCATCGAGATTCCCATTGAATCCAAAAGCGAGAAAGAGGAATAACCATGCCCTCTCATGCGACGATTCTGGTCATCGACGATGAGGAAGGCCATGCAGAGGCCACGGCCGAAAGCCTGGAACGCGTCGGTCATAGATGCATCATCGCCAACAGCGGCGAGGAGGGCCTGCGTATCCTCTCCGAGGAGCCTGTGGACCTGATCGTGACCGACCTGAAAATGCACGATGTCGATGGAATGGAGATCCTGGAGACGGCGAAGAGGAAATTCCCCGACATCGAGGTCATCATGGTCACCGGCTATCCCGACTACGATAGTGTCGTGGAGGCCATGCAGAAGGGAGCGGCGACCTACCTGAGAAAACCGGTCAATATAGACGAGCTCCGAACGGTCGTCGAAAAGTCGCTCCAGAAGCAGGCCCTCGCCCGGCGCAACGTGCAACTGGAGGCCCAGCTCGACGAAAAGTTCGGCTTCGAGGGGATCATCGGCAGCACACCGCCCATGCGGAAGATCTTCCAGCAGGTTCGCCAGATTGCCCCCACAACAGCGACCGTCCTCATCACGGGCGAGAGTGGAACCGGCAAGGAACTCATCGCCAGCGCCATCCACAACAACAGCCCCCGCAAGAACAACGCCTTCGTCGCCCTGAACTGCGCCGCACTCTCCGAAAGCATCCTCGAAAGCGAGCTCTTCGGCCACGAGAAAGGCGCCTTCACCGGGGCCGACAGTATGCGCAAGGGGCGCTTCGAGTTTGCGAACCACGGCACGCTGTTCCTGGATGAGGTGGGCGACCTGCCCATCGAGACCCAGATCAAGCTCCTGCGCGTCATCGAGCAGCGCGAGATCACCCGCGTGGGAAGCAACACCCCGATCAAGGTGAACGTCCGCCTCCTGGCCGCCACGCACCAGGACCTGGAGGCGCTCGTTGAAGAAAAAAAGTTTCGGCAGGACCTCTACTTCCGCTTCAACGTGGTCTCCATCCACTTGCCCCCTCTCCGCGAACGCAGGGATGACATCCCGCTCATGATCAACGCCTTTATCCGGGAATTTACTGAGATACACGGAAAGCAAGTGGAGGGCATAGATCCCGAAGCGCGAGAAATCCTCTGCGGCTACTCCTGGCCGGGGAATGTAAGGGAGCTCAAGAACTCCATCGAGAGCATGGTCGTCGTCAGCACAGGGAAGACGCTCACCGTCGCAGACATCCCCGACTCCATCCCGCGAGAGAAAACCGAGGTCCAGATATCCACCGGCCTCGTCGCCGGCATGTCATTGGAGGATGCCGAGAAGGAGCTGATCCGCGCCACCCTCGACATGACCCACGGCAACCGCGAAGAAACCGCCAAAATCCTCAAGATCGGCGAGCGGACGCTCTACCGAAAACTCGAGAAGTACGGACTTCGGTAGGCAGCGAGGGCAAAGCGGATCACATCCCTCGCCGGAGACAACCCCTTCGGATTTCTTCTGCGAGAAAACTTGACAATCCGTGCACATGTGCTATACTGTACTGTGAGGAACAGGGGCGCCACTCTCTGGCAGGAGGTGCCATGATACGCAGGTCATGGGTAGCCGTTGGTCTTGTTCTTACACTGCTCCTCGCTTTCCCTGTATCCGCCGATGATGGGCGCGGTGCATACGTCCCCGACCGCATCAAGGACCAGCTCCAGCAAGTCAAGGAACAGATCGCCGAGGCGCAAAAGGCCGGGCGCGCCACTGAGGTGCGAAGGCTCGTTGCGAAGGCGAAAAAAATCGCCCAGGAAGGCGAACAGCGTGCCAGGCGCGTGCAACAACTGATCACAGAGAAGAAGATCAAGGACGACCTCGACATGCTGCTTCTCTATCGGTCGCACAAGGAACCGATCGTCCATGAAATCATGCAGTATCTCGAGGCGCTGAATCTCATCAACGGCCTGAACCTGACCGATGCGCAGATGAAGAAGATGCTGGCCATCCTCCGCAAAAAGAGAAAACTCCTGCGCGACGACGACTGGCAGAAGGTCATCCGCGGATACCTCGTCGTCAAGGAGGGTCTCGAGAACGACCCCACCCTCGACCAGGCGACGGAGGACACGTTCTTCCTGTCTGAGCCGCTGTTCATGCAACTAACGGCGGAGGACGAAAAGCGCCCCAAGATCATCGAGTCGCTCCGCAAGGATGTGGAGAAGGTCTTGACGGATTCCCAGAAGGAAGTTATCCGAACGTTCGTCCCCTGCCACATCCCCCCGCGGGAGATGCGCGATCCCGTCCGCGTCGGGCAGGCAGGCGTAACATCAGAAGCCGTCCGCGGCCTGTGGGACGCGAGGAACGTCCCGGAAGACGAACTCGACGAATGGTTTGAAGGGGTCGTCATGCCGTTTATTCGCGGCAAAATCGAGAGCTATAATCAGCACGAGGAATACGCCGGGACGCTCAGCGAAAGGTCTGAGCGCAAGCGCCTCATGAAGCTCATCAAGAAGGTCCGCGCCATGTCCGACGTTGAGTTCCAGATGAAGAAGAAAGAACTCGCGGCCCAGGTCCAGCTCGGCCCCGATCCCCCCATGCCCGCCGTGGACAAGGACGAGCTGAAACGCCGCATCGAGCACTTCCTCCTCGACGAGCGCTTCATCCCGCTCTACGAGAAGCGGCTGGCGAAAGTGGCGACGCAAACCAAGTAAGGTTTTCACGGCCGCCCGACGCTGCGACAGCATTTCCCGCTCGCGGAGGCTCCTGCCTCTTTCAGGGTTGCAAAATCATCTCGCGGGCGGGTTTAGAGAAACCCATCGCGGAACTCGTCATCGGCTGGGCGGGGGCATCTTCGCGCGGAGCTCCCGCAGAAAATCGGGGTGGAGCCACCCGCCGAGTCTTTGACATTCGCGAACATGCTTCCAGGCGGTCGTGTAGTCCCCCTTGAGAAAGTTAGCCACCGCCCACTCGCGGTGGGCCTGCGGGTCGTTCTGCTTGGCGCGGATTGCCTCGCCAATGTGTTTCGCGGCCAGGGCGTCCCTCCCAAGTGCGGTGTATGCCTTGGCAAGCCCAAGGTGGGCCTTGACCAAGTCCGGATTGATCTGGACCGCTCGGCGGAAGTAATTGACGGCTTCGTCCGGCCTGTCCAGGTTGGCCAGGGCCCATCCCATATGGTAGTGGGTAGCCGCCGTATTCGGGTTTAGTCGAAGTGCTTCGGCAAGGGGGGAGAGCGCCTCCTCGAAGCGGCCCTGCTTCGCCAGCGCTACGCCGAGGACCGACTGCATCCGCGCGTTGTCCGGATGCCGCCCGAGCACCTCGCGGGCAATGGCTTCCCCCGCTTTCGGTCGTCCCGTTTGGGTCAGGTACCAGGCAAGCTGCACACCGAGGTTTGGCAGGGCGCTCAGGCGGCAATACGCATTCATAAATTTCCTTACAGCCTCCTGGATATGCTTCCGCTCCAGGAGACATCCGATGGATATCATCTGCAGGACGGGATCGTCCGGCAGCGCTTCGCTGCACGCCAGCGTGCGTCGGTGCAGGGCATCGGAGAAGGTACGGTTCGCCAGAAAGCGCACCCAATCACCGGTGGGAGGCGCTGCCGTATAGGCCCTCCGGTTATTCGCCTCGATCGTGGCGGTCATCGAGAGCGCCTCCCCATCCGAGGGGTCGATGGTAAGAACGCGGTCCAGCATCTCGCGGGCGTCGGGCACAAACCCCTTCTTTATGAACACCCCCGCCAGACGCTTCATTACCCGCGTGTCATACGGGTTCCTCGCGAGAGCAAGCCCGAGGTTGCATTCGGCATGGTCCAGGCAGTTGAGCGCCTCCCACAGATTCGCAAGCGTGAAATCGTCTTTCGCAAACATCGCATGGATGGAGGCCGGCCATAAGTCTCCATTGCGCAAGTAGTAACGACACATGGCCCGACACGACTCCTCCAGGAAATCCACATCCGGGGTAAAGAGGTTCTGGACAGCCTTCTCCGGCTCGCCCGCCGCCAGGTACGCCTTGCCAAGTTCGACCTGCGCCGTCTTGCTTCGCCCGTTCAACGTCAGAACGTACCGCCAATAGGTCAGGGGAGATCGCGCGACACGGTTGATCCGGGAGAGCAGGATTCCGTTATGGAGAAGAAGCAGGATCAGCACACCGACGGCCGCCCACCGAAACCATGTCCGACGTATTGACAGCGCATGCTTCGCCAAGCCGCCCGCCGCCACGGCAAGTCCGACCGCCGAACCATAGAGAAACACCCATGACCCGTGCTCCTCGACCGGGTTCCAGGCCGTGGTCGCAAAGGGGATCATCATCGCAAAGATCAAAAACAAACCCAGGCCAATTGGGTCGCGCCGCGCCATGCGCCAGAACGAGGCGGCAAGCACCAGCGCGATCGCACCCGCCCAACAGAGGAAACGTGGATCACCCCAGCTCGAAACCAGTGGGACCGCATCACGCAGAACAACGGGGACCTGCCAACCGAACAGAAGCCCAAGGGCGTACCACTTGGTCCCCGCAATCAGCGAGAGAAAACTGGGTACCGCCTCCTCCGGCTCAACAGGATAGGAATATAGCAACGGTGGAGGTCCCATTTTCGCCCACAGGACGATTGCCGAGACGGCCAGTATGAAGAGCCCGGCAATGGGAAGCATCATTCGCGGCTGCCTGAACCGCTGATAGATCAACTCATAGGCGATCAGGAACAGGGGCAGCGTGATGACGATGGTCGAGGTGAGCAGACCCAGGGCGAACGTCACTATCGCAATTGCGAAATACAGGATCCGATGGCTGTCTCTGAATGCGAGATAGAGAAGCGCAGTCCCGAGGTAAAAGCCGACCCCGAGAAGCAGGTGGAAGTGATTGATGTTATTCACGAGCACAGACGCCAACGGATGGAAGCAGAACACCCCTGCAGCGAGCAGGGATACGCCCGTGCGTTTTGCAAAATGCCTTACCAGAAGGAAAACCATCCACGAATTCAGCGCGTGAAGGCCGATGAGCATCGCATGCCAGAGGCCGAGGGCGCCGGTGGGCACTATGGTCCTCAGAAGCGCGATGAGGGAATAGCTGAACGGGCGGTACATGCCGTCGGAATAGAGCATGAAATCCTGCGAGAAGATGATCGGCAGATTGCGCCAGTGGCTCAGCAGCGGCAGTCGAAGGATACTGTCCTCGCGCGCTAAGAAGGTGGGAGCGGCCCAGGATGGGCCGAAGACGAGAGCAATCCCGGCAGCGAACACCGGCAGCGCCCAGACCCATATCCTCGGTTCTTGTTCTCTGATGGATGCCGATTCCCTGGCCACAAAGCGTCCTCAGACCAAGACAAAGAAGCGTCCTCGGCCTTCATCTTAAGACTCAGCGCGGTTGCTGTCAAACGGATTCGATAGGTGCTTGACGACCGGGGGAGGGGATGCTATGATATGCAATCCAAATTACCCAGGAAAAGCCTCCCTCATTTTTCAGGCCAGAAAGGAAGGCGGTAGTGAAACGATCTTTCCTGTGTATCCTCGCGCTTCTATTGACATGCGTCGTCTTCCGTGCAGCTCGCCCCGCTCTTGCCCAAGGGACGAGGCTGATCCAGCCCACGGACCTCGAATACAAGGGCGCGTTCCGTCTGCCCGACGGCCCCGAGGAGTTCGCCTGGCTCTGGAGCGGCGGCGCCATGACCTACTATCCCGAAGGCGATCCGAAGGGGGGGGCCGATGGATACCCGGGATCGATCTTCGGCGTCGGGCACGACTGGAACAATTATGTCTCCGAAATCAGCATCCCTGTCCCGGTGGTCTCCCCTAAGAAAAACCTGAACGAATTGAACACGGCCAAGACCTTGCAGGAGTTCCGCGACATCCGGGGCGGTATGTTCCCACCGATGGAGCAGGCGCGGGTCGGATTGCAGTACCTGCCCAAGCAGGGCAAGCAAACATCGGACAAGCTTTACTTCTGCTGGGCGCCGCACCTGGACGATGTGGGGAAAAATCCCTCTCACGGCTGGTGCGAACTCGACCTGTCCAATCCGAAACCGGCCGGGCCATGGCGCATCGGGGACTGCAGGAACTACGTGACGACGGATTACATGTTCGCTATTCCGAAATCCTGGGCAGACAAGTACGTCCATGGCATGTACCTCGCCACGGGCCGCTATCGCGATGGCGGCCAGGCATCGCAGGGGCCGACGCTTTTTGCCATCGCTCCCTGGAATGACGGCAACCCACCCGCGAAGAACGCAGCCATTAAGGCCGTTCCGCTCCTGCTCTACTCAAGCGTAACCGACGAGCAGCAGCACAAGATAAAGGGCTACCACCACT
>JAADGH010000091.1 GCA_013152475.1 Planctomycetota bacterium | reverse complement strand
AGGGCATGCCCGAGGTGATCGCCAAGGCCTATCGGGAGGACAGACAAACATTCTGCGAGTACTGCCTGGAGGACTCGCGCCTCGTGCAAGACATCCTGAAGGCCGAAGGCCTGATCGAGCTTTCCCTGCGCCGCAGCCTGCTCACCGGCCTGCCCCTGGACCGGGCATGGGGGAGCGTCGCCGCATTCGAGTTCCTCTACATGACCGAACTGCACAAGAGGCAAATGGTTGCGCCCACCGTGGGCGTCGATCAACCCGATCAAGTGGGAGCGCCGGGCGGGCTCGTCATGGCGCTGCAGAGCGGCCTGTATCGAAACGTCCTCGTGTTCGATTTCAAGAGCCTGTATCCGTCAATCATCCGGACATTCAATATTGATCCGCTTGCACACATCAGAGCTCGGGACGCGAGGAAGGGGACAGACGTGATTCGCGCCCCCAACGGCGCGACGTTCGACCGCGAGCCCGGCATCCTCCCGGCCATGCTGGAACAGTTCTTCGCCAGTCGCGACAGGGCCAAGGCCGATGGTGACGATCTGGCGTCATACGCCTACAAGATCGTCATGAATTCCTTCTACGGCGTCCTGGCCACGGCGTCATGCCGATTCGCTTCCGGTGAGTTGGCCGGAGCGATCACACAGTTCGGGCACTACCTCCTTCGGTGGGCGCAACAGCTCCTGGAAAAGAAGGGACATCACGTGCTCTACGGCGATACGGACTCGCTGTTCGTCGATGCCGGACTGGAGAACCGGCGAAGCGTCAAGGCCATTCACGCAGAGGGCAGGAAGCTCTGCACCTGGATCAACAGGACACTCGCCAAGCACGTGAAGAAGGAGTTCGGCGTGCCGTCGCGCCTGGAGCTCGAATTCGAGAAGGTCTATCAGCGCCTCTTCCTCCCCCCCATGCGCGGCACCACCGACCGTGCCCGCGCCAAGGGCTATGCCGGCCTGCGCATCGATGAGCAGGGCAAGGCTCTGGAGATCATCGGCATGGAAGCCGTCCGGCGCGACTGGACCGAGCTGGCCCATGCCCTCCAGCGCGATCTGCTGCTGCGCCTGTTCCACGACGAAACGCCGGCGGACCTGGAACGGTGCATCGTCAAATGGATCCGCGATCTGCGTGCCGGGAAGAAGGACAAGGACCTCGTCTACCACAAGGCCCTGCGCAAGGCCGTCGCGAAGTACACCCGCACCACCCCGCCACATGTCAAAGCGGCGAAACTCCTGCCGAAGCCGTCCGGCGTGATCCACTACGTCATGACCACCGCCGGCCCCCAGCCCGTGGGTCACCTGTCCGCCCCAATTGATTACAACCATTACATCCGAAAACAGATCGAGCCAATCGTTCGCACCATCGCCCAGGTCTGTCCGCTCGACGTGAATGCGGCGATCAAGGGCGAGCGCAGCTTGTTCGCCGGCATGTAGCCCCGCGACGGCGAGGAGTTTAGAGTTGCATCCCGCTTCCGCGTGCGGTAACTTGTCATTCGTTCTCGAATTGCAAAAGCGAATGTTCTCATTGGATTGCGGGCGTTGTCCGCCTTGGCACTCATGGGGAGGAAAACGTGATGATCGCGAAAACCAGGAAATTGTTTCTCTCCCTGTTGGTTCTCAGTGCGGTCGTGGTCCGCGCCGACGGACAAGATCGCGTCGGCTTCGTGAATCTCGACTTCGAGCAGGGCAAGGCGCCCTGGGGCGTGTGGTATTCCGATGATCCCAACTACGCCGGCCCGAAGTTTGAGTACGGCCCCGACACTTCCGTCGCCAAGTCCGGAAAGGCATCCATGCGGATCATCGCGACGAGCCGTGACGGTCGGGCTTTTGTCTGTCAGACCACGGACCAATTCAAACCCGGCGCGCGGTATGAGCTCTCCTACTGGCTCAAGGTGAGCGACCCGGAGATGGCGAAGACGTGCGTCGTCAACATCAATCTGCGCAAGCCGCGCCCGGACGGGAAGGGACTCAAGATGCGCGGCATCCGGCCCGATGTCTTCACCCATCCCGGCAAGGACGGGTGGATGCTCCGCCGTGCGGTGATCGACGTGGATGAGGACACGAAGCTCATGCAGATCGGCCTTTACGTCCACAACACCGTCGGCACCGCATGGTTCGACGATGTTCGCCTTCGCGAATGGAAGGGGGAACAGATCACCGTTGGCAGCATGTACGACTACTACCCGCTTCAGGTCGAACTCGGGCAGGCCATGTATAGGCGGTTCAGGAAGCTGGTCGACACCAAGTCACCGTTCCTCGACCGCGCAAAGGTGTACAACCAACTTTTGGTTGATGTCGCTCGACTGACCGAAGACACCCGGCGCTTGCAGCGGTGCGCGTTTTATTTGAAAGGACTCGGGGCGGAGACGGATGTGCTCGCCGAACTTGACCTTGCGTCGAACATCGAGAAGGAACTGGACCAACTCTACCAGACATACGGCCGCTTGTTCGTCAAGAAGGACGAGGCCGGCCTGCCGGAGTTTGACAAGGCCGCCAAGGCGCTGGATGGGAAGGTCAAGGCGGGACGAAAGATCATCGGCGCCAAGATCATCGAGCTCCAGGGGATGGCTAAGCAGTGGAGCCCGGCGTGGACGGTCCCGCCTGTGCCGCAGCCGAAGCCGATCGTCATCACCCCCGACGGCAGGCCGAACCAGATCGTCATCGGCACGCGCAGCCGCATGTCGCACTTCGAGCTCGAGAACCCGTTGACCATCAACAAGCTGCACAGCGTCTCGGCCCAATACGACATGGGCAAAATGGACGACCCGAACAAGAAGTATGGCTTTGATGTCACGCTCATGCTCTGGCAGAGATTGAAAGACCTCGGCGCAGAGCAGGCATCGGTCGCCACGGCCTTCGCCGTGCACGATGACCAGATGATGCCGAAGTGGTTTGCGAAGAAGCTGGAGGAGGACCCCGACGTCCTTCTCATCGGGTCCGATGGCGCGAAGGCGACAGTCGATCCCAAGCGAAAGACCGTCGCCCCGCTCAACACGTGGCATCCTGCCGTGCGCGACATGACTATCAACCTCGCCACGCAGCTCGGCGAAGCCATGCGCGACCAGAAGCAATTCCTCTGGTACGTGTTCCAGGCGGAGAACATCGGGCCGTATTTCAGCGTGGACCGGGGCGTCCGATCGAAGGGCTACAACAAGTCCGCTCTTCCTGACTTCTACACCTGGCTGGAAGAGCGCTACGGCACGATCGCCGAGCTGAACCGGCAGTGGAAGACCAAGTACACCTCGTTCGAGGAGATCAAACCGCCGGAAGATCTGTGCATCTGCACCGAATGGGAACGGCCGCACCCGCTGGGTTATGAGTTCCAGTCGTGGCGGAACCGGCGCCATGTCGAATGGCTGAAGCTCATCTACGACTCGCTGAAGAAGGCCGATCCCACGAAGCCCATCATGGCCAGCAGCAGTTGTCTGCTTCGCTCGCTCGACGGCAGCGAGTTGTTTGATACGGTAGACATCATGGGCTACCACACGTCCGCGCCGGTGTTCGGTCTGGGGAGGACGTATGTCTACAGCCTGAATCGCTTCGCGAAGAAGCAGTTGGGGCAGTACGAGTGCTTCTGGGGCATTCAGGAGGACCGCCCCCGCATGGCCGAGGAGAAGGTGCAGCGCTGCGCGATGATGAAATACATCTACCGCCTCACGACATGGGGCATGCACATCCAGATCTGGTGGTACTCCTACACCACCGCGGACTATCTGTTGAAGTACAACGGCAACTGGTTCGACCCGGTGTACGATCTGACGACCTTGCGCTACTGCACCGCCGCGCTCCCGGTGGGCAAAGAGAAGGTCAAACGTCTGGAAGAGGTATTTCTCAATTCCGAGATCGTGCCGTCACGTGTGGCCATACTCCAGCCGGTTACCTCCATGCTGTATCAAAAGTATGCGCGCGGGGAATCCTTCCTGGAGATGCAGGAGCTGCACGCGGCGCTCTTCGGGAGGAATGATCTGTACGAGCTGATCCCCGAGACGTACTTCCTGGACGGGCGCGCATCCCTCGACAACTTCGACGTCGTCATCCTTCCCTACGCCCCCTACTTCCCCGACAAGCTGTCCAATCTGCTTCGGACATGGGTAAAGAAGGGCGGGACGCTGATCTCGACGGGGCCGTTCGGCCTGTATGACAAGTTCGGGTTTGACGACGCAGCGTTGTGGAAGGAGGCGTTCGGTCCGAACGTTCCCAAGCGCCTGACCTCTGCCAAGGAGACCGACTGGCACTGGCAAGTGCCCGAACTGGGCGACACATTCGACATCGTTCAGAGCGTTCTCGGCAAAGGGCGCGTGATTGCGACGATGCGTTCGCTGCGCAACGCCGCCTTCGCGGAGAAGACCGTTCCACGCCTCATCGAGGCCATCGAGGCCAAGGCCCCGCCCGCGGCCCGCTGCGCGTCGAACGACTTCGAGATGACCGTCCACCGCCACAAGTCCGGCAAGATGTATCTCTGCGTGATCAACCGAAACGTGGACAAGGCGGTGGAGGATACGGTGATCCTGCAGGGCGAGTTCAAGCGAGGCGTCGATCTCGATGCGGCCGGGGGGTTCCCGATTGGATTCAAGTCGGGAGACGGCAAGACAACATTCCAACTGCGACTGGAGCCGGCCGAGTTCACGATGATCGCGCTGGAGAAGTGAGGACTACTCCTCGTTCTTCACGTCGCCCTCGGTATGGCCGGACAGGATGTTATCCTTGACGGTTGTGCCTTTGGCGTCCTTGCCGATGAAGACGCCGATCTTCTGGACGCCCTTCCCGGTATCGCGAATTGTATTGCTCACGATGATGGTATCGTTGGTCTCGCCATCGATGCGGATGCCGCAGTCGGTGTTGTCCTCGATGGTGTTGTTCTCGAACCGATTCCGATGCCCGCCCATGGGCTCCGATTCCTTCCGAAAGTGGACGCCGCATTTCCGGTTGCCGACGATGACGTTCCGGCGGAACACATTGTCCGAGTCCTTGTGGCCGATGGAGATACCCGCCCCACCGTTGTCGCGGCACTCGTTGTCCTCGAACACCCCATGTCGAACGCGCCAGCAGAGAAACAGACCGATGTTCCCGTTTCGCAGAGACTGGTTCCCCCGGACGACCGGCCGCTGCGAGCCACTCCCCGGATGCAGGCCGAGGGCGGCGTTGTTCTCGCAGAGGCACTTCTCGACGGTGACGTCGCTGCTCTGCTGGAAGCTGATGCCGTCACCGTTGTAGTCTCGCACCGTGCAGTTGCTGATGGTGGAGCTATGCACGCGATAGAAGAAAATGCCCGCCCCGCGGCAGCCGTTCAGCGGCGGGTTATTCTCGCGGTTGCCGTCGATAACAAGATTCTCCACCCGAACATTTTCGAGGTGGTAGCCACTGATGACGGGGAACACCGTCTTCGCGATGGCATTCCGTTTGACCATGCAATCGGCATTGAGGGGTTTGTTGATCCGGAACGTATTGTTGTCCAACTTGCCGATGATCGTCGCCACCGTCGTGTGGAACCCGCCCGAGCTGTCGTCGCGCACGGCGACGCCGACACCCACATGGAAGCCGGTCGGGTCCTTGACTGTAATCTGCTCCTCGCCGTAATCCCCGTCCAGCACCAGATCGGTCTGCACACCGGGGGCTTTTTTCAAAACCGTATCGGCGCCCGCCCCTCGGAGCGTAACCTGACTCCGCAAGTGGAGGGAGTCGCCCATGAGATACTGCCCCGGCCCAATCTCGACCACTCCGCCGCCGAGGTTGCCCACGTAATCCACGGCCGCTTGAAGGGCCTTGTTGGTGTTGCCCACAATATCGCCGCCGTTCACTCCAACGCGGAGGGTCACCGGTTCTTTCATCTTCGCTCTCCTGCCCGGCTCCTGTGCCGCCAACAGATTAACAAGTGCCGTCAGTAATGCAAATGCTATCGTTGCTTTCCCAGCCATGAAACGCACCGAACATCAAATAAAGCCTGGTCCGATGTGCGTACAATACTACACGATGCGCAGAATGTCAAGCCATCTCGATTCTGCACAACTTATGGTTACTTTTTTCGACTCCTACCTCGAAACTACGTCACTAACACAAAGAACAGCTTTTCGGGCAGAGCGAGAGGGACCCATTCTGCGGGACAGACAACCTAATGCCCAAAGGGGCGAATAATCCCACCGTTCGGTGCGTAGAAACCGGTGGAGAAAACGAAGAGGGAGGAAGGTAACGATGAGAAACGCGATCAAGCATCTGTCCGACCCACGGTACCGATTAAAGCCGTTGAAAGGCCGTGTGAGACATGGTAGAATCCGCCGTCCGGATACGACGATCTTACGCTCGAAGAACGGGAGTCTCAGGTTGAAGGGTGAGAAGGGAGAGGCACAGCGCCGCAACGACTCGCGGGATGGCGAGGTGTGTCCGAGCTGCGGTCACGTGAACGAGCGCTACGCCCTGCGGTGTGACTCTTGCGGCGCCCTCATTGACGCGGGTGCGGCGCCTGCGCCTGGGACGCCGACTCCGCCGACTCCGCCGACAGAGCCGGAAGAGCAAAAGCCACCCGAGAAACCGCCGCCGTCCATCCGGGAACCCCGCCGTACCGAGCCGCCTGCCGCTGCGATTGTCGATCCGTCTCCTCCGAAGGCTCACATGCCATCGGCGCCGCCGCCCGTCGCCTCGGTAAGCGAAGAGTTCAAGCTGTGCGACAAGTGCGCGGCCCATGTGCCGGAGGGGTCGCCAACGTGCCCCTCCTGTGGCGCGCTGTTGCGGGCGGCGCGTTCAGAGATCGCCGCTCACCAGCAGATCGGTGAGCGATTTACGGGAACATTTGCCATCGTGCTTGCGATCGCCAGCATGGCCCTGTTCCGGTTTGGCCCCAAATTCACCCTGGCCGGCAGCGGCCTGGCCATCGTCGTGGGCATACTTGCCTTCCGGCGGGACGAACAGGCGGGGCTCGGGATTCTGGCCCTCATTCTCGGGATCCTTGCCATTTTCGGCGTGATCGTATCACCGATGTTCCACGGATGACGCAAAGGCTGACGGGTGTGGAAGGAACGCCGGAAACCCGTTGTCCGAGAAGCTACGCCAGCAGTTTCTTGAGGGCGTCTAACAAATCATCCGGCTTGACCGGTTTTGCGATGAAACCTTCCGGCGGCGGGATGTGTTTGCGTGAGGACAGAAACCTTTCGAAGTCCTCCGATCTTCCACCCAATCCCGTGACCCCGGTGATCACCAATACGGGGATGTCGGCCAGCTTGGGATCCGTCTTGAGCTCGCGATAGAGCTTGACGCCTGATTTCTCCGGCATGGACATGTCAAGGGTGATGAGGTCCGGCCGACTTTCCTTTATCTTGGCCATCGCCGCGTTCCCGTCACTTGCGGATGCTGTGGCATAGCCGTTGTCTCCGAAAAGCGTCGTCAGGTATGAGACCTCATCCGGCTCATCCTCGACAACGAGAATAAGCTTCTTTCCTGTCTCTGCCGACATGTTCTCGATCCCTTCTTTCACATTGTGTTGAGTTACGGCACACAGCCGACGAGACGAACGCCGACCCGCTCCACGGCACCGAAGTCCGCCATCGAGCACCTTCCGTGCCCACGCAGGCGCGCTCTCTCAGCGCCACTCCCATTCGATGTACCCCGGCTTCACGTCGGTCATTGCATTGACGATGAGCTCAACCAGCCCGCCGTACAGAATGCCACATTTCTCCCAGAGGTCGTAGTATTGGAGGATATCCCGGAGCTGTCCCTTGCAGTTGCTGCACGGGGCGCAGAGGTATTTATGGGTATCGGGGCTCAGGTCGTCGGAGAATGCGTTCAGCACCTGCTGAAGTTTCTTCCTGCCGGCGACTTGATGGCGCCAATCTGCGAAGTTGAACTGCGTCATGATGGCGAAGCCGCTTCCCCCGCCGCAGCAATAATTGTCAACGCCGTGCGGGGTCATCTCACGGAACTTGGGGCAGAGGTGTCGTATGATCTCCCGCTGGGGCTCGACAACGCCCATCAGCCGAACAAGGTTGCAGGGGTCGTGCAGCGTTACGGGGAAATCATTCCTGGCAGGATCGAACTGGATCTTTCCGCTGAACACGATATCCCTCATGGTGGTCATGCAGCTTTCGCGCGGGATATTCAGGTCGCCCGTCAGCACGCGGTCGGCGATCACTGTCAGCGCCTTGTGCGCATGGCCGCACTCGCCAAGCACGATCTTCTTGACCTTGAGCTTCTTCGCTATCTGGGCGTGCTTGATGGCCACGCGTGCAAGCTGGAAATCGTCATACCACAGGCCGTAGTTGATGGAGTCGTACCCGACGGCCTCGCTGGACAGGGTCCAGCTCACACCGGCGGCCTCGAAGAGGGCGGCGAAGGCGCCGTGGTTCTCCGGCCAGGCCAGGATTTCGCCGGCGTTGTGGATCAGCAGGATGTCGGCCCCCTCCTTGTCCCACGGGGTCTTGATGCTCATACCGGTTCGTTCGGAGGTGTCCTCGTCGATAAACTCGATGTTGTCCTTTACAACCATCGTGTTCATGCCGGTAGACGAGCCTACTTTAAGCTGGAGCATGGAGCCGTTGTCGTGGAGCTCCTTGGCAGAGATGCCCATCTCCTGGCTGAAGAGCTTCCGCAGCTCGTGGGTGATCAGGCCGTTGTCCACGCCGATTGGGCATGTCTGGGCGCAGCGCCGGCAGATGTTGCACCGGTAGGCGAGCTCCGCCAGCCTGGCGATGGTCGTCCAGTTGAGGTCGATATCGCCGTGCTGCCACTTGCCGAGGAGCTTTCCACCGGGCTTGATGTATTTGTGGTAAATCCGACGCAGGACCTCGGAGCGATACGTAGGGCGATAGATTTCATTTCCGCCGCTCGCCTCGAAGATGTGGCACGCCTTTGAGCAGGTCTGGCACTTGGCGCAGTGCTCCATGGACAGGACCAACGGCTGGAGGAAGGGCCAGTTGTTCTCCTTGGTAAAGAGCTTGCGCAGGCCATTGAGAAACTTGTTGACCAGTTCCTCCTCCTCTTCCTTGGTCTTCGGCTTTTTCAGGCCCAAGACCATGGTGTCATCGAGTGTGGCCTCGTGCTCTTTCTTTGCCTCCTCCGTCAGCGGCTTCCATTCGGGTGAATCTGCCGGGTCCGCAAGCGGCTCGGGAAAAGGCGTCAGATCCTCTTTGGCCACGCTGGAAAGCTGATCGGAAGGCTTGCTGATGTCCTCAATCTTTTTTTTCGTTGCCACTTGCCGGAATCTCCTCCGTTGCAATGTCGGCCCAATTCTTCTTGCCGTCCGCAGCCAAATGATCGGCCGACCAACTGACAGGATACTTCAACGCCTCATTGATCCGCCCCTCGATACGGCCGCCACGCATGTTCGGTTCATCGTCCCACCGAATCTCATGGTAGGTAAACCATTTGATAAAGAAGTGGGACATGTGGGTGAGGGGAACGTATGCGACAAGGAGGGACAAAACGACCATCTCAAAGGTAACGAGTCCGCTCCCTGTAGCGGGCATTTTGAACGTAATCAGATTTTGAATATAATCGCGCAAGATTGAAAACGACCGGTCCGCGATCACAAATGCCAAGAAGACACTGATGAACCCAAGCAGGATGAACCCCAGGTTGAAGATGTCGCGCGGGGCAGTGAAGTTCGCCAGGTCTTCGTCCGTGAGACGCATATGCAGCATAGCCACGGCGCCGGTGATTCCGAAAACCATGCTCCCAATCCCCGCAAGGATGGTGAGGTAGTATATCGCCATGCCGACAAGGGACGCATCGGAACCGACGGTGACGCCCACAATCTGCGCGAGCGCGCCAAGAATCAATAGAGCGGCGAGGCCGCAAAGCGAATACAGGCCCCAGTGCAAGGGGGCCGATCGGTACCACAGTTTGCGGTTCTCGCCCCAGAGCGCCTTCAGAAACAGCATCTCAGGGAGCATGTAGCACAGCGTGCCGACGAGGGAGAAGTGCCGCGGCTTTGTCCACCAGTCGACCTGCTCATAATACGACCCGCCATGCTTGGCGCGTTCACCTTCATGGGGGACGGGGTACAACTCCCATCGGAGATGGATCGGCATCTTGTAGAGCCAGATCGCGCGGACGGCCACGGCGATGACAAAAACGGCCACACACAGATAGGTTAACACGTGCAGCATACCCGCTGAACCCTTCCTTTCATTCGCATCAGCACATATCGAAGTGGATCCGCACTTCAGTCGCCGGCCCGGGCGTACCTCTGGTAGTAGCCACAGTCCGAGCAGTCGGGCTGGCAATAGACCCGACGGTGGTCCACATGTTTGCGCAGGTCAAAGCATCTGAGCGCAATCGTCTGCTTCACCACGCAACTCTCACACGAATCGGCCTTGCCGGCGTGACGGCGAAGCCGCTTCCGGTGATACTCCCAACAGTATGGCCGGGCCTCCTCTTCAAGATATTGATCCAACTCTTGGACGCTCATGCCCCGCTCGGTCATGAAGCGCCTCAGATCTTCCACGCGCACTCGATACTGCCCTCCCGCCGTACGCTGCGCGGTAAGGATACCGGACCGAATCCAATTCTGCACCGTGTCACCAGTAACATAGCAGTATTCTGCGATTCTTCCGGTTGATAGTGCTCGTTTCACCACGGCCCCGGCTTTTCTGCCGTATCCCTTGTTTTCGTTGTTTCGCCTCTTTTCGTGATTAGACCATAGGATGGTGGCGCTGTCAAGCCTTTTTTCGCGGGAACCTCCAGAAATCCGGAGGCACTCTCTCCCAAGTCTTTTGAAGAGAAAAGGCAGGTGGTATTCAGGCAGGGCGCCAGACACCCTATGCCAGTAGGTTCCTCACCGTGTCGAGCAGGAGTTGTGGGTCCAGCGGTTTGGCAATGAATCCATCAGGCGGGGGGACCGTTTTGCGCGAGGATAGAAATCGATGGAAGTCCTCCGGGTTGCCTCCCAACCCGGTTACGCCCGTGACCACGACAACCGGTATCCTGTTCAACTGCGGGTCTTCCTTGATCTCGCGATAGAATTTCACACCGGATTTCTCGGGCATGGTTATGTCCAAGGTGATAAGATCGGGCGGGGCGGCCTTGGCCTTTTCGAGCGCCTCGTTTCCGTCCTTGGCCGTATCGATGGCATATCCATTGTCCCCCAAAAGGACCGCCAAGTACGTCCGCTCATCGGGTTCGTCGTCGATAACCAGGATCGTCTTTTTCGGGTTGGACATCGTGCGCCCCCTTACAACACATAGGACTCTTCTGACTGCTCCTTGAGCCGCTTCCGCGGTATGCTCACCACAAACCGGGTGCCCTTGTTCACCTCCGACTCCAGATGAATCTTCCCCCCATGAGCCAAGGCAATTTTGTTTGAGATGAACAGGCCAAGGCCGGTCCCCTCCACCCCCTTGGAAGAGAAGAAGAGGCTGAATGCCTTTTCGCGGGTTTCCTGCTCCATACCGATGCCGTTATCCTCGATCTCGAATTCGACGCGGTCGGGATAGCCCTTGATGCCTACTTTGATATGAGGCGTACCTTCTTTGCGGTCTACTCGGCAGGCGTCGAGGCTGTTCTCAAGAAGATTCACCAGGAGCGAGCGTATGGCCTTGCGATCCCCCTCGAACTCGCCCGCGTTCCGGTCAAAGTCGCGGTGGAACTCAATCCCTTCGTCCCTGGCCTTGGTCTCCATCATGCCGGAGACCTCCTCCATCGCCTCCAGGGCGGAGATGGCCTCCCACTCCGGCTCGCGGTCTTTGGCGTAATACAGAATATCCAACACCATGCTACGGATGCGGGCCATGTTGCGCTGGACCATATCCCAGCCCTGGTTCACACGGGCCTGGTCGTTTTTCTTCATGCCCGAGTTGACCAGATACACCCCCCCGTCCAGGCTGTTGAGCAGCCCCTTGATGCCGTGGGAGATGGAGCCGATGAGAAGCCCCAGGGAGGTGAGATGAGACTGAAGCTGGCGTATCTGCGTGATATTGGCGCTCATCTCCATCACGCTTTTGATCTCGTCTCCCTCCTTGCGAACCGGGGCGGTGTATGCCAGGATGTTCACCCGCTCGCCGTTGTTGGTGGTCACCACCTCCTCGCTCTGATGCACCTCCCCATCCTGAAACGTGGCTTGAACGGCGCAGGGGAAGCACTCCTCGGTACGGTGTTTGTAGACCTCGTAGCACTTGCAGCCGAAGTGCGCCCCAAAGTCCTGTTTGAAGCGCCGATTGGCCTCGATGATGTTCAGATCCCTGTCTTGGATGGAGATGTAGCAGGGCACTTCATCGAAGATCAGCCGGTAGCGATCCTGGCTCTCCTTGAGCTGCTTCTGGAGGCGTTTGATCTCGGTGATATCGGTGGACATCTCCATCACCGAGGTGACCTCCCCCGTTTCGTTGCGGACAGGGGTCGTGTAAACGATTACGGAGACCTCTCTCCCATCAATGCTCTTAACGACTTCCTCGCTGCTGTGGGGCAGACCGTCCCGAAAGGTCCGGTCCACGGGGCAGACCTCACACCGCTCCGAACGCTGTTTGTAGACCTGGTAGCAGTAGCGGCCTTCGAAGTTGCCGAAGTCCTTCTCGAAGTGATCGTTCGCGTCGATGATACGGAAGTCGCGGTCCTGCACGGTGAGGTAGCAGGGCATGGTCTTGAAGTATTGCTGGTACGGCAGATCCATGGCTTACCCCATCGCTATGTGCCGGCGACCCCGACGCTATTCGTCGGTACGCGCCAGTTTGAGGACCTTGCGCACATTGAGCAGAAGCTCATCCTCCGTAACCGGCTTTGTCAGATAGTTCTCCGGCGGACGCACGGGCCGGTCGTAGATCAGCCGCCGCATCTCCGGTCTGCCGGTGATGATGCAGACCTTGGTCTGGGCCAGTTCAGAGTCCTTGCGCAACGTCTCGAAGACCTCGCCTCCGTCCTTGCCGGGCATGGAGATGTCCAGGACCAGAAGGTCCGGTTTCTCCTTGCGGAGCAATTCCAGTGTTTCATCGCCGTTCCTGGCTTGGATGACCTGCGCTCCGTTGTCCTTGAGCACCGTGCTGAAGAAGGTAAGGGTGTCCGGCTCATCGTCGGCCAAGAGGATCTTGCAGCCCTCCAGGCTCGGGGCCTCGGCCGGCTTCTCGGCCTCTTCGGGCGCGGCCTCCTTCTTCGGGATCACGAGGGCCTTGGCCACGAGATTGACCAGCTGGGTGACCTCCATGTCGAGCTCGTAGTGCTTGATCAGGTCCGACAGCCCGTCCACACAGTTGTGGCAGGAGGTGACCACGATCTTGGCGCCGGTGGCCTTCATCTGCTCGGCCTTGATGGCGCCGGATTTCAGCCGTTGGGGGGTGTATTCCGACATGGACATGGCGCCCCCGCCGCCGGTGCAGCAGAAGCTCTCCGCCCGGTTCGGGTGCATCTCCCGGAAGTCTTCACAGACGAGCCTGAGCAATTCCCTGGGCTCCTCGGTCATCCCACAACTCCTGGCGTTGTTGCACGAGTCGTGGAAGGTTACGGGCTCGGGGTTTTTGCTCTTGTCCACCTTGATCTTGCCCTCTTTGATATAGCGGAGCATGGTGATAACGGAGCTTTCCATCTCGAAGTCCACGTCCACCTTGCCCCAGTTCTGACCCTCGCAGCGGGTGGATCGGTAGCCGTGTCCGCACTCGGAGATGACCACCTTCTTGCCTCGCAGGGCCTTGGTCGCGTCGTAGACGCGCTTGGCCACGGCGCCGCCGAGGTCGTCATCGCCGTTGAAGAGACCGAAGTTGGTCATGTCCCATCCCTCGCTGGGCATGGTCCAGTTCTCTCCCGCGACGTGGAATATGATGGCCGCGTCGGCGATGGAGCGTGGGTCGTACTTGGCCTCGCGGGGGTTGATGGTGTAGACGACGTCGCAGTCCATCTTGTCGATCGGGATATGGATGGTGGGGTCGTCGTATTCGTCCTGGAGCTCCTCTTCCATCCACTCCAGCGTGCCGAGGTAATCCTCCTTGAGCACGCCCATCTGGTTGCCGATCTCCCACTGGTCCTTGGCGACAACGGCCACGCCCTCAGGCATCACACCGACGGACACCAACAGGCCCCGGGCCATGCGGTTGAAGGTGGCCATGTCCACACCCATCGGGCAGACGAGCGAGCAGCGCCGACAGTTCGTGCATTTGCCGAAGACGATGTCCTTGAGCTCCTCGAGTTCTTCGTCGGTATAGAGGCTCTTTGCGCTGACCCACCACGGGAAGGCCCTGCCCGTCCAGTCGATGTGCGCCTTGAAAAGCTTGCGCAACCTGTCCGCCTTGTATGACGGCATGTAGGTGACGTCGCCCGGATTCGCCAGCACGTAATGGCACTGGTCGGTGCACATGCCGCAGTGGACGCATGCTTCGAGGGAGGCCAGCACCTGGCGGTTGACCTTTTTGTGAAGTCGTTCAATGACTTTCTGGCACTTGTATGATCTTTCGCGAATCATCTCTTTCTCCTTATGGCGCTGGCTGTCGCCAGGCTACTTTTCTTTCCCCGCCAGATACCGATTCGGCTTGAAGAACGTCCTCATTATCTCATCTCTGCTTACGTTCAAGGGGTAAACCCCCCGGTGGCCCAGGGTTTTGCCCAGATACCACCTGGTGAAGGGGTAGAAAATGTAATGCGATATCTTGGAGAAGGGCACGTAGAACAAGAAGAAGGCCGTTAGCAGAAAGAACCCCAACACCCAAAACTCGGTAACCTCCCGGTTGTTCGGCGCAGCCATGAAGGCGAAGGCGAACCAGACCACCAGGAGGGCGACGGAGAAGTAGTCGTCCGGGGTGCTGATGGCGCGGATGTAGGGGCTCACGATCCTGCGGATCAGGCGACCCAGACCGATCAGGAAAGCCAGGGCGAACAGAATGCGAAATGGGAGAACGATGAATGCAGTCTCATACATTCCGGGGAGGTAGGGCATCGTCACGGACATGAGGATGGCCATAGCCACCCCGACGTGGAATATCCCGAATTGCAGGTAGAACAACGGGTGCTGACGGGTGCTGGCCATAGACCACGGCATGAAGATGTTGAAGAGGGAGTACACCGCACCCTTCCGCGCGGTCGTGTCAGCAGAGCCTGTTGGCGCTTGCCGTTCACTGCCCGCCTTGAACCGTAATATCCAACCGATCTTGATGATATAGACAATCGCCATAAAGGAAAGGGCGATGATCTGAAGCTCGTTTTCCGCAAAACTTAAAAACGCACTTGTCTCATGCATGGCGTCACCTGCTTTTCTATAGTTTTTCGAGGGCGTCCTTGAACGGGGCGTAGTCGTGATAGTCGATCACACAAATAATCACTTCCTCCAGCGAGGTGTCCCCCTGTAGGAACGCGGTTATGCTCTCGAGCATGATCCGGGCCGAGACATCGAACGGCACGCCGTAAAAACCCGCCCCCATAGGGGGAAAGGCGAGCGTCTTCAGCTTGTTCTCGTTGGCTACTTTCAGGGCAGAGTCCATGCAGTCGCGCAGTTTCTTTTCCAGGTCGGCTTCCTGGAACTTCGGACCGCAGGCGTGGATGATGTGCTTGGCATTCATCGACCCGGCGGACGTGATGACCGCCTCGCCCATACGGATGCTACCGATCTTCTCGATCTCTTTCTTGATGGAGCCGCCGCCCCGCGCTTGTATGGCCGTGCCGTATCCGGAGCCAAGCTCCAGATCCTCTCTCGCGTAAAAGACAAAGGCGTCAACCGCAAGAGCGGTCAGGTCGCCATGCTGAAGCTTTATGACCGCCTTGCCGACTTTCTTCTCCATCGGCTTGCAGGCCATTCCGATCGGTGACACTACCGCTGCCATAGATTACCTCCTCAGTGGGTCATTGTCTGACCCCACTCGCAGAATCACCCTAATATGAATCCCCATACCCGTTCTTCTTAAATCTTGCGCTCGGCCAGATCGGACAAGGTATACGAATTGAAGGCGTCCTTGATCTGCTGATTAATCAACACGTAAAGACGCCGACACTCGCACCCCTCGCTCCTCATGCAATCATCCGGCTCGCACACACACTGAACGATATTGATGGGACCTATGGCGGCCTCAACGATCTCGCCCAGTGATATTTCCCCCATCGGCTTGGCCAGAAGGTGACCGCCGTTCTTGCCCGACACCGCCCTCAGCAGGCCGGCGTTTTTCAGGGATATCGCCACCTGCTCCAGATACCTCCGGGAAATCGCGGTGCGCTCAGCCACCAATCCGAGGCTAACGGGCTTCCCGTCTCCGCTCTCGCGCGCTACCACCATCATTGCACGCAAGGCATACCTGGCCCGCGAAGATAATTTCAGCAAGAAATCCGTCCTCCATCGGCTGGTTCTTCCGCCATTAGTACTGCGTCGTTCCTGTTGCGGAAACGTAGCCGCAGGCTTTATCCCTGCACGATTTGTCGTGAGACACCCGAAGAACGCAGGCCAAAGCTGCGCCTACAAAGCCCTGTAGCTTCGAGGGCTTTCCGCAACAAAAACTAAGTAACTGCCCTTATAATTACTACTAACACGATAGTATTCCTTTGTCAAGCACTATTCTCTGGTGTTTCCCGATGTCCACCGCCTGCGTCATCGCGAGAAGTCCCCCACAGCACGGAACAACGAAGCA
>JAADGH010000177.1 GCA_013152475.1 Planctomycetota bacterium | reverse complement strand
CCCTGCGATTTTTCTCGGGCCCCTCGCCCCGTTTCCATAAGCCACCTCCACTCCACCCAGCCGCATCGCGCCCGCCATGACGGGTCAGAACACGATGGTCGAGATGGATGTAGCGATCAAACGAATGGCCACGCTGGTCATGCCGATCAGCGCAAAGCCGCAGCTGTACCCGGCGACAAGGATCGGCGCATAGGCCCGCCACTGCCTCTCGCCGAAGCGAGGACGCAGATAAAGCCGACCGAGCATGGCGCCGAAAAATGTCAGGATCGAGTAGTGGATCCAGGCCGTGACGCCGGCGATGCATCCGTAGAAGATCAGCGACGGGGCGCCGAGGAGCGCCAACCCCGCATACACCAGCCAGCCGAGAATGAAACCGGACAGGATCACGTTGGGCCGAATGAATTTGAGGATAAAGGCGCGCGCCTCACCAAGAAGCGTGACATTGTCCAGGTACACCTCGAAGTTCTCGTCACCGGGGAACACAAACTCGATGCCCGATATTTTGGTGGTGTCCAGCGGCTTCCCGTCGGTCGTCCTGAAGTCTTTGAATCGGACCACCTTGGCCTCCAGCCCCCGCACGAGCCGTTCGGGCAGGTACTTGATAAACATCCGCTCAAGCTCCTTGTCGCCTGCGGTCTGGCGGTCCGAGTCGGGCTCCGGCTCGGCGATCTCGATACCGATAATGTTCTTGCCCTTGTCGAGCTGGAACGTCTTCTCGAACGGCGCGCCCTGGACCTGCTTGATTCGAACGGTCACTTCCGGCGCACAGTCCTTGGCATAGAAGTCCGTCTCAAACCAGATGCCCGGCTTCTCGCCCCCGGTCCAGTTTTCCTGGACGCCGTCGAACCGAAGGATTCGCTTCTTTGCACCCTTGACGGGTGTGATCTCCAGGGAGGTCAGCTCCCGGGTGGCGTATTCGCCAACCGGCTCGGCAACAACCCCCTCGGCTTCAGGCTTGGCCTGGTCGGCGCCTTCAAAGTCACATATCGGTGTCAATTCCGGAATCGTGGACTTGGCCCAGAGCGACTGCATGGTTGCGTGGAAGGGCCACATCTTCTGAACGAAGGGATAGGCCGACGAAGGGATCGGCTGGAGCTTCCAGATCATGGACCAGAAGATGAAGCTGCACAAGAGCATGACCACGAGAGTCAGGCAGTTCAGGTAGACCAGGCTGCCGAACTTCGTATGCGTCAGCTCCAGCTGCTTCCAGCTCTGCACCCCCCCCCCGGCGTTTTGCATCGGAATGGGTGCGAACCACACGGCCGCGCCTTTGTAGCCGGACAGGTAGAACGATCCCTCGCGAAGGTACGGGAACTGTACGCCCTGCGGGCTGCCGGTGAGGCCGATCATTCGGGCGACGACATAGGAGTAGATGGGCGACCAGATAAAGCCGAAGATGGCGCAAATCCACCACGGGAAGTCGGGAACCAGCCACCGCACGATCAGCACAAAGGCCAACACGCCAAGGGCCCAGAGGGCGATGGGGATCCAAAGCGGCAAGTCTCCGCGATCGGGATGGATCTTCTGCTCGTCGGCGCCCACTTCGCCTTCCTCTTCCCAGCTCCGCTGACGCCCTTTGATGAAGGCCCGCGCCGCGAGACTGAAACCGAGCAGCGCGACGACGACAGCCGTGCCGATGGAGAAGCTGAGCCAAAAGTCCATCGAGTTGCAGATCGACGTCGGAATGGTGGACATCCCCGGTTCCCAGCTTGGGAGGAAGCCATTGGGATACAGGATGAGGGGATTTGCGATGAACGTGACAACAAAAGCCGTGGTAAAGGTGCCGATGACGATCCAGAAGGGCAGCACAAACCCGATGAGCACCGACCCGAGGTTCGTCCCGAGACCGAGCATGGTGGCCGGAAGGATCGACTTGATGCTCGGCGTGAAGTCAATGAACGGGATGGGAAGGATCTGCCATGTATCGGTCAAGAAGATGCCGGACAACGTGGGCACGACAACGAGGATCAACCCCCAGATCGTCCCGATAAACGACCCGATGCTAAACACCCGCCACCGCCATCCTTCCGACTTGGCGGATGTCTCGGCCAGGGCGGTGCAACCGCCGGCGTAGACGCGGGCCATGGGGAAGGGCAGCCGTTCAACGTCGTTCGTAACCCGATAGAGAACATAGCTCATCGAGAGGTTGCAAATGCGCTGGAAGACCATGACCAGGATGAGGATGACGATCGGCTTGATCCACGCGCTGTGCAGGAAGCTGCGCGACAGCAGCGCCGCCGACGTCTTCGGCGGCACGAGCCAGTCGGGGATGTATTCCGCCAGGCCGACGGCCTGGGGCGACTGGACGAGGTACTGGTCCCAGATCAACCCGCCGAAGGGCCCGCCGAAGAGGTTCACCGCAGAGCCGAGCTTGCCGCCCATCATCACCAGGCCGCCGCAGGCCCAGTAGAGGATGATGATCTCCTGCGTCTTCAGTTTGATGAAGGCCCGCTTGGTGATCTCGAGGAAGAGGATGATGGTCACCCACTCGGCGCCGCCCGACACGCTCTGGCCGGTGACCAGCCCGAGGTAGATGGCCCCGGGCATCATCACGAACCCCACGAACAATGCCCCCCACACGGTCTTCCAACTGAAGCCGTGCTCGAAGGGGGCGTCCGGCGACATAATGTCATACGTGGAATCGGTCTTTGCTACGGTGTCCTCAGCCAACACGGACCTCCCAAATCGGTTTTCGATTTTCGATTGCGGATTCTGGATTTCCTGCTATATAAAGGGCAGGCCGGCGGCCCGCCGAGGGCCTACTCCCCGCCTGCCGGGGCGGGGGCGAGCCCCAGTTTCTCCTTGCCGATGTCGCGGTAGCTCTCCTTTTCGCCCTGATCCACGGTGCGCCACACCAGGAACCGCTTTCTCAGCACGTTCAAAAACCCGCGATTGATCCGGCGCCACGACGCCACGTCTCCGCTCTGCCGATGGAGCGTCACCTCCACGCGGTAGATGTTATGCTCCCCGGTCGGAATGGCGTCGAGGGTCACATTCTGACTGATGCCCAGGTCGTATGGGGCCAGCCAGGTCTTCATCGTAATCCGGAAGTCGCCCTTGGAATCGGCCGGGGCCTGCTGGAGCGTCACCCCCTCGGCGACAAAGCCGCCCGTCGATCCCTCGCCATAGGACTCGAACACCCGGGCCAGGTAGGCGTACATCCCCACGATCTCCGCCCCGCCGACGGTAAAGGGAAAGTCAAAGACCCAGTTGTCGCCCTTCGGCTCGGGAAATTTCCACTTTCGGGTGACGTCGGGCACGGCCATATCGGCCGCCTTCTTGGCGGGATAGAGGGCGGACAGAAAGACGGTGCCCATAACCACCAGGGTGGACCAGATGGCCGACAGCGACGAGTAGTTCAGGTTCATCCCCTTCAGGACCCCGAAATGCGACAGCCCAAGAGTGACGATCTGGCCAAGAAGGTATCCCATCACCGCGCCTATCGTGGCGAAGACGGCGGACTCGGCCAGGAACAGAGCGGCGATATGGTTCGGCGCCAGGCCGACCGAGCTGTAGATGCCGATCTCCCGGAATCGCTCATACACGGACCCCATCATCGTGTTCATGACGATCAGAGCGGCGATAAGGATGGGGATCAGCAGGTTCGACACGCCGCCGAGAGACGTCCGGCCGATGGAGCTGTAGACCACCACCCGGTCCCCCTCGCCGACGAAGACCGTAAGGGCCACGCGGCGCATGAACTCCTCGATGTCGTGCACGAACTTCGGGTTCTTGAAGTTCGTGATGGCTACAGATCGCAGGCTGCCGTCGCAGTCTATGACATAGTCGTACGGGGCAAGGATGCAGTTGCTCGACTCGAGGTGGACAAAGGTCTCGATGGGCTCGGCGGCCAGGAGATCGGGGTTCTCCCGCTTTTCTTCCCGCATGCGCTGGCCCTCGGAGACCGTGTCCACGGGGGTGAGTTTCTCGTCGTCCATGTCGAAGGCCCGGTTGAAGCGCTCACTGTCGATGATGCCGATGACGGTGAACTCCTCGCCGAGCATCTGGACCTTTGGTTTGTCGGCGTCGTCTTCGGTGATGTCCTCCGGGGAGATCGAGATGATGGAGGCCATATCGCTCGGCATGATGCAGACCTCCCGGTCGCCCGGCCGGAACCACCGGCTGTGTTCGCCGATGAGATATTGGTCGATGCCGGTGACCTGGGTCTCCTCGGGGGTGAGGCCGATCACGGCGTTCGGGTAGGTTGGCTTGTTGTTCGCCTTGTTGACGAGCTTGATGTACTCCTTCTCGCTCGCGGTCCGGGCCAGGCGCCACGCGCGCGGCGCCACAACATGCGCCACGGGCTTGAAGGCGCTGCGCAGATACTTCAGCACCGAGGGCTGCAGGCCCTTCCAGGAGCGGTCGCGGATGAGCGCGCCCTGGTAGGGGGGGGTGTTCTTTCGGGGCAGCTTGTAGAAGTGCAGCCCCGTTTTGACCGAGGTGAACGACAGCACCGTAAAGGTGAGCAGGATCAGCGTCACCGCCGTCAGGCCGGTGCGCAGAGGCCGCTTCCGGAGGTTCGAGATGCCGAGCAGAACAGCGGCGAGCGTGGCGCTCAGACGGCCTACATCCACCTCGTGGATGCCCGACGAGGCGCGCTTGATCTTCTGGACCTCCTGGTTGAATTTGGACAGAACAAAGAAGAGAACGACCAGGCCCAGGGCAAAGATGACAAATGCCAGGAAGATGATGTAGGGCGAGGAGCTCAGCTTGAAGGCCGGGTGCACGTACCGCAGCACGACGAATACCGAGAAGAAAATGGCGGAGAATACGATGATGCGCTTGTAGACGTTCGGCGTGCCGCAAATGAGCCGCTCCCCGAAGAAAGAGAAGGGCAGCAGGAGCATGAAGTAGAATACAATGCCTTTCACCGTGTCGTTCGCCGTGGACTTCACGTCGGGGTAGCCCCGCGCCTCCAGACCCCAGCCTTCTCGGGTGGCGGTGATGAACTTCTCATATTTCTTCCGCTTGAGGAAGTACTGCGCGTCGTCCAGCGAAAGCTTGGAGCGGACGTGCAGCCCCAGGCGGTCATCGGCCTTGGCGACCTGCCGTGTTTCATACGCCTTCTTCTCAAGTTTGGCCCTCGCTTCGGGATTCTTCTCCTTCTTCGCCTCGCTGGCGTACTGTTCGGCCTGTTTGAGGGCCTGATAGATGGGGTCCTTCGGGTCGGTCGGCCGAAAGTCGAGCTTGTCGTTCCGGACGCTGTACTTGGCCAGCTCTTTCATACGTACATCGTCGAGAATCCACATGTCCCGCGTGCCGTCATAGGCCGGACGGACGATGAGGCCCTGGTTGATCGGATAACCCAGACCGAGGGCCTCTTTCTTGATCTTTTTGGTGATCTTCGTCGGCGGGCTATCGAAGTACTTCTTGGGCGCATTGGTCAGGAGGTACTTCACCCCCACCATGCTGGTGCTCATCAGGATTTTCACCCGCGTTCCCGGTTTGGCGTAGACCACCGCCACGTTGGTCGTCTGGCCCTCATCGCGGCTCTGCCCGTAGATCGAGTCCACACAGTACCATTGCAGTTGTGAATCGTCCGGGCCGAGCAGCGTAGCGTAATCCAGCGCGGACAGGAACCGGGAATCGATCGTCTCGAACACACTCATGGCTCGGCAGGGGAAGACCACGCCGAGCAGGCTCGTCTCCCACCAGCCGAAGGGGATGACCTGCGGGTAGGTCTTGTCGCCCTCCTGTCCCTGATCGGTCACTTTGATAATTCGGCCCTCGTCGTCGAGCTCATGGATCCGTGTGTAAATGGTCCATCGGTGGCGCCGGATGTCGAACAGGAATTGGCCCTTGAACTTGCCGTAGCTGACGTCGATGCCTTTTTTCATGTCCTTCGTCGGCTCGTACCTCTTGCCGTCCCCGCCCGCCAAGACCAGCTTCGTGAGGTACCTGACATCCCACTTCTGGTTGGGGTTGTCTTTGCGCTCGAGCACATTTCCCTTCGCGTCCTTCCGGGGCAGGCGCGGATCACCGGCGATGTGCCAGATGTAGACGTAGGCCGTCCACCCCGCGAAGACGACGAGGGTCGCCACGAGAACGATATTCAGAAGGACCTTGAGCTGGCGGGGCTTCTCCTTGACCGCATAGGCGACAATTCCGCAGAGGAGCAGGACCACACCGGCCATCACGCCGGCCCAGAAGATGGACCACCAGGTATGAATCACCCGGTTCAGGTTGATCACCGCCTCGAACACACCGTCTTGGTCCCGGTCGTTCAGTGGGTACTCGAAGGTGCCGTATCGCGTGGCCGCCACGACCTTGGCCTCGGACACCTTGGCCATGTCTTTCTTCCACTGTTCCCGCTGCTTCTTGCCCCCCTGACCGCTGCGGGCGATCTCCCGGTCCCAGATCTTGACCCGAACGCGTCCGCCGTCGGCTGTCACGTTCTCCACCTTGTATCCCCGGTATTCGTCGCCTCCGCCGGGGCTCTTGGGCTGGGTCATGGCCACCATGAGGGTGCGCACGCCAGCACGCGACGTGGGCCGGCCCAGGTAGTAGCTCACCAGGGCGTTGCCTACGGGGGCCTTCGGGACGAAGAAGTTCACGTTGCGATCGAAGAGATAGACGTTCCCCTTCATCGAATGGCCATAGTCCTTGAACTTCAGCTTGGTATCGGGGAAGAACTCGGGGTCCTTGCCCGCCTTCATGAGGAGCGACGCCACGACCTGTGTTTGCTTGGTCACGTTGGCAATGTTCATCCGATCCAGCGTGTCGTGGGGGGTGTCCACATACTTCCGGCGGTCATGGGCCGTGGCGAGGGCCACGCCAAAGTGGCCGACCCAGGTGACGGCCTCGTTGTCCAGGGCCAGGTCGGTCTTCATGTAGTGCCGCCAGGAACGCTTGGAGGGCGTGACGGCGTTCAGGTAATTCCGTGTCTCCAGATAGTTGAGGTCGCGCTTCTTCCATTTCGCCACTTCGTCGCCAATGGGCGGGTAGACCTCCACATAATACTCCAGGAACTTCTTTGCAATGGGGGAGAGGGCGTTCTTCTTGTAGTTGTCGGTGCGGTAGCCCCAGTTGCTGAACGTGCCCTCGGAGAAGGCGGCGATCTGGTCGGTATGGCTGGAGATGTCGAGCCCGAGGAAGAGGCGGAAGTCGATCTTCTCATTTTCGGCCAGTCGAGGGGCGTAGAACTTGCTCTTGCTTCGGGAGTGGCGGTACAGCCACCGATAGATCCCGCTCAGGCCCTCGAAGTGGGCCGACGTGGCCAGAAACATGACAGAGTACTTCGGCCGATGCTCCTTCAGGACCCGCGCCAGCTCAAGCAGCGCGGCGATGCTGCACGCGTTCTCCGCGCCGGGAGCGATCCTGGGCACCACCGACATGGAGTCGTAATACGCCTCCAGGACGATGAGATTTTCCTTCCACTTCTTCGGCTTTTCGCCCGGAGCCGTGGGCATCAGCTCATCGGAGCCCTCCAGCACCGCATAGATGTTCGTCGCCTTCACGCGCTTCCAGTCCATCCGCGCGTTGAGGTGGATCTTCTTGCCCTTATTCGCCAGATGCAAGAGCTTCTTCGCCACGTCACGCCCCACCCAGAAGCGCGGTATGTTAGCGGGGACGTGGATGAACTTGTCCTTCGCCTCTGCAAACGTGACGCTTTCCTTCCCCCCAAGCCAGCTCCGGAGCGCCTTGGTGTCCAGACCGGCGATCTTGCCCCCGCCCGTGCAGAACTCCTCCGCTTCCTTGCCGAAGGCGTTGTTGAAAAGGAGGATGGCCTGGGCGCCGAGCATGCGGGCGTTCATCAGGTTCTCGCCGCTGTCGAAGTTCATCAAAACAATCGAGCCCTCGGTCTGCTGCCCGTTGAACGCCTTGAACTCCCCGTTACCGGCATAGATCAAATGGCCCGATATGCCCTTTCTCGGGAGGGAGGAGGTTCGAACGTGGTTCGGCCACAAGCAGAACATGTCCAGTTTTTCGCCGGTGTCGAGGACGGTAATCTTGCTCTGGCCCACCTCCACCGGTACGGGCACGACAAAGTCCTCGCGCGTGGGCTTCACGCCGAGATACTCCTCCAGTTTTTTGCAGACGAAGTCACGGGCCTCCTCGGCGCCGCCATAGCCGGGAACGCGCGACTTGTGCCTCGCCTTGGTGGGAAACGCGGAGAAGGTCTTGATGAGCCCCTCGATACGTTCGTCCGTGATGGTATCGCGCGCGTCGATGAGGGCCTGGTCCTTCGGCGGAGGCGGCACGTCCACCACCTCGACGCCAACAGCCTTCTGCCCGCCACTGGCGGCATAGTGGTTCGGATCGGTCGCCGATGCCAAGCTGACGGACTCGTCGAACTGGATGTCCACCGTCCTGCCGGTGGGGTCGCAATCGATGTTCTGAACGGCCTTCGTGACCACGGGCGCGCTCGGGTCGCCGCGGACTGTCCCCTGCCCAGAGGCCGGTTTGATTTTGTTGCCGGCGACATCGGCCACGTTGCTCACGCTCACCTTGAACTTGTCCCCCTCCCTGAGGTTCAGCGCATCGTCGCCTTTTCCGTTGAAGGTGAGGGTCACTGTGGCGCTGGGGTCGTTGTAGCTTACCGACGCGTGGTCGAGGCTGAGCGCTGTGCCCAGGGGACTCTCGACGGCGTAGTTGGCCTTGTCGGTGGCCGTGGCGGAGATCAGTTTCTTGCTGAAGCTGACGATGACCGTGTCGTTGGCGATGCCGGGCACGGCGTTCGCCCGGACGCCGATGATCGTCGGCGGCTCTCTGAACTGGCGCTGCTGCTGGATATCGAGCTTCGGGACGGTTGCCATCTTATTTCCGGCCAGGTCCTTGATGTTCCGCACCAGGAGCTGGGTTTCCCCCGGGATCACGGCGGGGCTGTTTTTGACAACCAATCGGACGGTCTTCCGGTCCCTGCGAAGCACGCTGATCTTCGGCGCTTGGCCCTGCAGACAGCGGTAGTTTCCATCGTTATTGGCGGTATCTTTGTCGATGGGTTCGCTGAATTTGATGTCGATGACCATGGAGCCTCCGGTGGGGAAGCCCTTGATGTTGCGCGCCTCTTCGATTTCATCCTTCAGGGCGACACTGGTAATCTTCAGGTTTTGCGTGGCGCTGATAATCTTCGGCGGGGTGGTGTCGCCCCGGACCGCCCCGGAGACGGCGGCCCCGGCGGCGATGGTGTCGCCGTAGAGGTTGGGCACATTGGCTGCCGAGATTTTGAACCTGTCGCGTCCCTTGAGATCGGCGTCCTTGAGGCGGAGGGTCGTCGTCTGGGTGATCGGATCATATATGATGTGCATCGGATCGGGCGTGAGCTTCTTTCCAACGGGGGCCTCGATCGCGAAGTTGGCAGGATCCTGCGCGGGGCCAGGCAGGACGGGCTGGCTGAACTGAACCGTCGCCTGGAATGTTAGGAAACCCTCCGGCTGGAACACCGACGCCCGGGCGATCCTCGGAGGCACCCGTTCGGCCTTCTCGATGGGCGGGCTGGTGGCGCTGGTCCCGACGTTGCCCGCAAGGTCGCAAACGTCTTCTATCACGATCCGTGTCTGGCCGGCGCCGATGTGGAGGAGGCCGACGATAATCAGGACCGCTGCCGCAGCCCCGGCCAATCGGAGAATGGATCGAAGGGGCTGCGCGAACCTGCCGAGAACGATCAACCCATACAGCCCGACCAGAATGACAGCGACAATGATCCACGTGCTGGGTATGGCGCTCGGCAGGTGGGCGGGGCCGCTCAGTTGCACCTTGGCCCCCACCCCGTCGGGGAGGGCCTCAACGCTCACGGGCCGCAGCTTGCCGGCGCCCTTGACCGACACCTTGCTCACGTCGCCAATGGAGCGTGCGTCCACCGGTTCCCGGAAAAGGAGATAGAGGGTCTTCCGGTCCGGATCGCTCTTCGGGTCCCACACCGCCCGTGCGATGCCTGGCGGCGCGGTGTCTCCCTCCACCTCGCCCTTCTTCTGCTCCTCCTCGGCGATCCGGTTGCCGGAAAGGTCGCGGATGTTCCGGGCCGATACAAGGAACCGCCGCCGCACGGGCAGGTTGACGGGGTTGTCCTTGCGATCGAGACGAATCACCGCCGTCCGCCTCGCCGGGTTGTAGCGGATCAAGCAGCCGGAAAGGTCGAGCGTGTCGTACTTTTCCTGACCCTCCGACTTGTCGGGCTTTTCGAGACGGAAGATATAGTTGCCGAGTTGCTCGGCATCCTCGCGAATGACGCCCTCGCTGAAGCCAACCCGGATCACATCGTTTCGCCAACCGGGGTAGGCCTTGGCCACGCATCGAATGATCTTGGGCGGTTTCTGGTCGTCGCCGACAATCTCCAGGCCCTCCGCCTTTTTCAGGGTGTTGCCGGCCAGGTCCTGGATGGCGGTTACGCTCAGCTTGGTCTCGCCGGGGATCACAGGCTCCACAAAGGCGGCCTGAACGGTCTTGCCGTCGGACCCGATTTTCACCAGGTACGGCGTCTGTCCGTCGCTCGTCTTGTAGCTTTCCTTCACCTCCGCCGTCTCGGCCTGGACGGCTTCATCGAACTTCACGTCGATGGTGCTGCCGATGGGATCGACAAAGAGATTCTGCCTGATCTCTCTGACCTTCGGGGGGTCGGTATCGCCGACTACCTTGCCGCTCCATTTCAGCTTGCCGGCGATGGCGTTGGCGGAGACGTCGCGCAGGCTCTTGCTGATCTGGATATTAAAGGTGTCGCCGGTCTTCAGATTGTCGTCGCCGAGAGTAAGCCTGATGCGCCGGATAGCCTTTCGGCGCTTGGCCTCCACCTCCGCTTCCGTAGCCTTCTTGTCCTCCTCAGCCTTTCCCTTGTCTTCCTCCTGCGGTTCGTCGATGGCGGCCTTGGCGCCCGAGAGATCCAGCGTTGTGCCCTCGGGGCTCTCGATGGTGTAGTTTTCGATGTTGCAGGCGTCCTCGGCCAGCATCGCCCGGTTGCAGGTGATGAGGATCACGTCGTTCTTCGCGTCCGGCTCGGTTTGGGCCTCGACCTTGACGATCTTCGGCGCGCCCTTGGCCCCCGGCTTGACCGCGACTGAAGCGACCCTTCGTGTCCACTGCGAGCCGCCCTTGGCCCCCTTCAAATTCGGGGCGCTGATTGTGCTCTCGCCGGGGATCATGGTGTGCTCGAATGTCACGAGTACATTGGCCCCCCCGGCCTGGAGCGTGGCGCTCACGGCGGGCTTGCCCTTCTCGTCGGTGTACGCGGATGCCCTCTCCGCCGAGGCGGGATCGAGGACCGCATTGAACTTCAGCAGGACGGCCTTGCCCTCCGGGTCGTCCTGAAGGTCCTGCGCAGCCGACTGCAGCTCGGCAATCTTCAGCTTGCCCTCGAACTTCACCTTGCAGCTCGCATCTTTCGGGATCTGTGTGCCGGCCACATCGGAAACGCCTGACACGGAGACCGTGCACTCCTCCCCCGGCTTGAACGTCCCCTTCGGGAAGGTCAGGGTCGTTTCGTAGGTGGCGGGGTCATACACCGCCTTGGTAGGGACGGCGCCTGAGGGGGCGCCGACCGCGTAATGCGAGGGCTTCTCCGCCTCGCTCTTGACCATGGCATGGTCGAAGATGACGATGACCTGTTCGCTGCCGTCCTCCGCCGCGCCTGCCCATCCCCCCAGGGCCCCGGGCGGGACGGCGAGCTCGGTCTGCACCTGAACGGCCATCTTCTTCACGGGCTTGATGCCGTTGCCGGCGTTGTCCATCACCCCTTGCACATCGAGGGTGGTCTGTCCGGGCACGACGGGGGCGTCGAAGGTGACGCGCGCGATGACGTTTTCGCTCTGCGGGATCTTCCGCTCGGGAATGATCTTCAGCAGGATGTTCCGGGTGATGTCCTCCGGCTTGAAGATGGTAACGGTTGAGATCATCGCCAGGGCAAAGAGAATGGCGAGCCAGCTACCTACTTTGCGCATTCAATTTCCTTTTCATCTAACTTCTTCTGTCGGAACAGCACAAAGAGCCCCGCCGCCGTCGCGCCGATGGCGAGGAGAATGAGCGGGATCGAGAATCTCTCCCCCCCATCCTGGGCCGAGCTCTTCAGGAGATACCAGCGCTGCCACGCCTTCGCGCAGCGGGCGTTCTGGTTGAGTTCGCGTTTGTAGTATTCCATCGCCATTTTCATATCGCCCCGGCCCTCGTAGATGACCCCCAGGTGAAAGTTCGCCTCGGGGTGCCAGGGACGGACGGCGAGGGTCTTCTTGAACCAGGTCTCGGCCTCGTCGAACTTTTTTTCCCGCATACAGAGCAGGCCGAGGTTCTGGAGGAAGCGCGGCGCCTTGGGGTCGAGGGCGAGGCCCATCTCAAAGGTGGCTCGGGCATCGGCATAGCGTTTCAGCATGGACTGGCAGATGCCCTTTCGCAGGATGAGGTCGGGATCATTCGGGCGGGAGATCAGGTCCTTGTCAAGCTGGGCGATGGCCTCGGCGTAGCGCCCGTCCCGGATCGTGCGGTCCACCGCTTCGATATGGGCGGCGCAGGCAAGCGACGCCAGAGCGACCCATGCCGCGCATACACACAGCGTTGTGTACCGAATCAGCTTTCGGCCGGAGATGTGCATACCAACCCGGAGAACAAACAAGTTCCTTGCCATCATGCCAAAGGCGAATTATAGTTCGCCCCCCCAGCGGATGTCAAGGCAATTTGAATGACTTTGCGTGTTCTATCTGGCCCCCATGCTCGGCGGTACACGGAGAAAGTCCGCGAAAAATACTTGACAAGGTTTCGTGGGTCTGATAAATTTAAGGATAGAGGGTTGGGGCAAGACAGATTTTCTCGCATAACCCCCAAGGTAACGGCGTATGGACCTCGGGCGGGCGAAGCGTGATCCAAGCGTGGGTGGGGGATTAGCTCAGCTGGGAGAGCGCGACAATGGCATTGTCGAGGTCACGGGTTCGAGCCCCGTATCCTCCACCATTTACGCTTTTGGATGATCGAAACGCCCACCGAGACTACAGCACGAACTGCCGTGCAATGAGACGGCGGCGCTGAGCAAGGTGGGCGGGTGTTGACGGCGTAGCGTTGCTCAGTTTGGGATGTTGCATGGCGAAGATCGGTACCGTTCTCATCACCGCGTCGCTGCTTCTTTGGCAGAGCGCCTTCGCGCAGCCGAAACCTCCCTCCACAGACCAAGCGCCGGCCGAAAAGAAAACGGCCGACATCTCCGAGAAAAAAAGAGAGACCAAATCCTCCCCCAAAAAGGCCACCTCGCCGGCCGAGGTGAAGGCCTGCATGATCACCATCAGCGGAATGATCGACAATGGGCTCTACAAATCACTGCAAAGACGAACGCAAGAGGCCAAGGACGATGGCCGCACCCTGATTTTCTACAGGATCGACACCTTCGGGGGGACGCTCGCTGCGGCCTTTGATATCTGCGATTATCTGTCGGACCTGAAGGGGGTAAAGACCGTCGCCTACATCCCCAGAAAGGCGATCTCCGCCGGGTCCATGATCGCCATGGCCTGCAACGAGATCGTGATGGTCCCGGGCAGTCTTCTGGGGGACTGCGAGCCGATCATCCCAAACGCGGAGAAGGGCATGATCACCGCGCCGGAGAAGATGCAGACCGTTCTCCGGGCGCGCTTCCGGGCCATGGCCGAACGGAACGGCTACCCCGTCGAGCTCGCCGAAGCGCTGGTGACCAAGGAAATGGAAGTCTACCAGGTGACCCTCGGCGACGTGACAAAATACATGACCAAGAGTGACTTGGATGAGCTCACCGAAAAGGAGAAGGATCGGATCACCCGCAAAAAACTCGTGGTCGAGAAGGACAGGCTCCTGACGATGCACGACAAAGAGGCCAAGGAATACGGCTTTGCAAAGGCCATTGTCAAAAGTGACCAGGAGCTGTACGACCTTTACCATGTCCGCGGGACACAGGTGCCTCTGTTCGATCCCAATTGGTCGGAGGAGCTCGTCCGGTTCCTGGATTCCATCGCTCCCGTCCTTCTGGTCATCGGGCTGATCGCGCTCTACATCGAGTTGAAAGTGCCCGGATTCGGCCTGCCCGGCATCCTCGCGATTGCCTGCTTTGCCACATTGTTCATCAGCAAGTATCTCATCGGGCTTGCCGAGAACTGGGAGGTCCTCATCTTCATCCTTGGGCTTGCGCTGCTTGCCGTGGAGGTCTTCGTCCTGCCGGGGTTCGGGATTGCGGGAGTCACCGGACTGCTGCTTATCGCCGTCGCGCTCGTGCTCTCGTTCCAGCCCTTCGTTATCCCGCGGACGCCCTTTGAGGTGGAGATGACGAAGTCCGCCCTGCTGAAGGTGCTGGGCAGTGTCGTGGCTTCCGTCATCGGCATGTGCATCCTCGCCCGCTATCTGCCCGAGACGTCCATCTTCAGCCGGATCATCCTGAAATCGGCCCAGAGCCCCGGCACGGGATACGTCGTGGCGTCGGCCGAGCGGCAGGACCTGGTGGGGAAGGAGGGCGTTTCCGTCAGCAACCTGCGTCCCGTGGGCCGGGCGGAGATCGGCGATGAGGTCTTGAGCGTGGTGACCCTGGGCGAGATGGTCGAGAAGGGGCGCAAGATCAGGGTCCTGGAGGTCAAAGGAAACCGAGTCGTGGTTCGTGAGATATAACCCATGGCAGACAACGGCGTGGTCGTTCTTCTTTTTGTTGTCGGTGTCGTTGCGATCGTCATTGAGATGTTCATCCCCGGTATGATCATCGGGCTCATGGGTTTCGGATTGTGCTGCGCCAGTGTGTTTGTGGCCTTTCAGTCCGGAAACCCGCAGCTCGGTTGGGGGCTCACGGTCGTCGGGCTGCTCCTCGCGCCTGTCCTGGTGGTTCTATGGTTCAAGATCGTGAAGTCGTATTTTGCGCTCAACGCCTCGGAGGAGGGCTACACGGCGTCGAAAAAGGACGACCCCGATCTCCTCGGCGCCGAAGGGGTGAGCGTGAGCAAGCTGCGGCCCTCCGGCGTGGCGCGCTTCGGCGAGAAGCGCATCGACGTCATGGCCGACGGCGAGATGATCGACCAGGGCAAGCGAATCAAGGTCGTCAAGGTCGAGGGCAACCGGATCCTGGTCCGCAGCGTACGGGCGTAGCCCATCCCGGATGCCTGACCTCAGGAATAAACTCAAGAAACCCTTGACAAGCCGTGCGAAGTTGGGGTAAATAATAAGGGGAAAAGAGTCTCACCCTTCTTAATAGAAGGTTACACAACACGTAAGATAGTGTGATTCGACAGAATCGGAAGGAGCCCTCCCATGCCTCAAGGTGTATTTGCCCTGGTCGTTGCAGGTCTCGTCATTTTCATTCTCGTCGTCCTCGTGCTCGTCGCCAACTACGGGTGGCTCTGGATCCAGGCCATGGCCTCCGGCGCGCACATCGGCATGATCAACCTGATCGGGATGAGCTTTCGGAAGATCAGCCCCTCCGCCATTGTCAACGCGCGAATCCAGGCCGTCAAGGCCGGCATCGATATCACCACCGACCAGCTGGAGACGCACTACCTGGCCCGGGGCAACGTCCCCAGCGTCATCCGCGCCCTCGTCGCCGCCAGCAAGGCCGACATCGCCCTCACCTTCGACCGCGCCTGCGCCATCGACCTCGCCGGACGCGACGTGCTCGACGCCGTCCAGACGAGCGTCTACCCCCGCGTCATTGACTGCCCCGATCCGGCCAGGGGCCGCGCCACCATCGACGGCGTGGCAATGGACGGCGTGCAGCTCAAGGCCAAGGCCAGGGTGACCGTCCGCGTGAATATCGACCGACTCGTCGGCGGCGCAACGGAGGAAACCATCATCGCCCGCGTCGGCGAAGGCATCGTGACGACCATCGGCTCAGCCGAGACGCACAAGAAGGTCCTCGAAAGTCCAGACCTCATCTCCCAGAAAGTGCTCGAAAAGGGTCTCGACGCCGGCACGGCCTTCGAGATCCTCTCCATCGACATCGCCGACATCGACGTGGGCGAGAACATCGGCGCAAAGCTCCAGGTGGACCAGGCCGAGGCCGACAAAAACGTGGCCCAAGCCAAGGCCGCCGAGCGCGCGGCCATGGCAAGGGCCCGCGAGCAGGAGATGCAGGCCGCGGTCGCGGAAAACCGGGCGAAGGTCGTCCTGGCCGAGGCCGAGGTGCCGAAGGCCATCTCCCAGGCCTTTCGCGAGGGCAACCTTGGAATCATGGACTACACCCAACCCCGGCCCACACCCCCCCAGGTTGGACCGCCGCCGCAGTCGTAAGAAGGCATAGGGGGTCAAGGAAAGGACGTGCAACGTGAGTCACGTGGTATTGGCCGCGTCAGGGGATGTTGTTCAGTTCGTCCTCTTTGTCATCATCGTCATTATCTTCGGGGTCATCTCGCTCATTAAAAAGGCAATCGAGGCCGCGAACCGCCAGCAGCGCAGCCGTGGCGCCTCGCGGCCGCAGAGCTCCCCCTGGGAGGAGGTAAGGCGATTTCTGAACGAGGCCGGTGTGCAGACACAGACGCGCCCTCGCCCCCCGCAGCCGCGAGCAATGCAGCGACCGGCGCCGAAGGTCCGGCCCGCGCCAGACCACACTCGGCGGCCCCCGGCAGACCACACTCGGCGGCCCGTGGCCCCCATTCG
>JAADGH010000129.1 GCA_013152475.1 Planctomycetota bacterium | reverse complement strand
TCCTGGATGGCGTAGGCCCCGGCCTTGCCGTCGGCCTCACCGGAGCCGACATACTCCTCGATCTCCTCTGCCGACATGGCCCGCATGGTGACCCATGTGCCCGCCGCCCGACAGTCAGCCCGGCCCGACGCGACGTCGACCACGCACACGCCGGTAATGACACAGTGGCGGCTCCCCGCCAGGCGGGCGAGGATGGTTCGGGCGTCCGCCCGGTCGATAGGTTTGCCGACGATCCCCCCGTCGGCCGCAGCGACCACGGTGTCGGCGCCGATGACCGTCCCCTGTTCAAGCCGCTGCGCCACGGCCAGGGCCTTGGCGCGGGCGTTGGCCTTCGCCACCTCCTCGGGGCGGGCGGCCGGCTCGGTCCGCTCCTCGGCATCGGACGGGATGATCTCGAAGTCGTCCACGATGCGCCTCAGCAGCTCATGCCGGCGCGGCGACGACGACGCGAGAACGATCGGTCTGGGAACGTTCGGGAGCTTTGGTCCGGTCATAGGAGACGTGAGCGAATCTTCTCCCCGAGTTTCTCCATTTCCCCCTCTCCGTACCTCGCGGCGGGCCAGCCGAACTTGATGCCGTCGCCGTTGTGGCGGGGGATAATGTGAAAGTGTACATGCGGAACCACCTGGCCCGCGCAGGCGCCGTTCATCTGGAAGACGTTGTATCCGTCGGCGCCGGTGGCCTCGACAACGGCCCTGGCCAGCCTGGGCAGGTGGGTCATGAGCCGGGCCACCTCCTCGCCGGGCATGTCCACAGTGCGTTCGTAGTGCTTCTTGGGGATGAGGAGGGCATGGCCCGGTCGGATGGGGCCGATGTCCATGAAGGCAAGCATGTCCTCATCCTCCATCAGCCTGTAGGAGGGGATCTCCCCGGCTACGATCTTGCAGAAGATGCAGTCGCTCATGGCAGACTCCTTTGAGACAAGATAGATCATTCCCGCGCGAGGAGGATAGCAGGGCGCGGAAAAAGGGTCAACAAAAATACAATGATCGTGCTGCCATCAGCGCGCCGCGAGCGGCTCCAGCTTCATATTGTCGAGGTAGAACACCGTCTTCTTCTGCGCCATGCTGCTGAATCCCAGCCAGCGGAGCTTGCGCCAATTGGCATGACCGTTGGCGAGCTTCTTGAAGGTCTTGGGTCTCTCCCCCGCCACAGTGATCGTAAGGTCGTAGGTCCCAGCCTTCTTGCCGAGTTCACAGAGGATTTCGAAATGGACCCATTTGCCGACGGGCAAATTCAGGAGCACGTCCTTGCGGCCGCGCGCGGTAAGATCGCCGTTCTTCGCGATATGCACGGACGGGCCGACCCGGTAGGGCCGGGATGAGTCGCGCCACTCGAAGTAGAGGAACGCGTCCTCCTCGCGGCGCAGGTCGAAGCTTAGCCGCACCTTACCCCGATTGAGATGGAGGGGGTAGGACATGACCGGCTGCCAGGCATGCGCCAGGCCAGCGGCGTCGGTGAACTTCAGGCTGCGCTTGCCTTTGGCCGCGACCTCGTCGGTGACGCGGATTGACGCGCCGCTTTCTTCGGCGCTGACGCGCGCGTGCTGCGGCGGCTCGCCCACAGGGGTGGTTTCGAAACCGTCGGCGATGGCCCTGAGTTTCGGTTCAACGGGTGGCACATGGGCAAGGGAACGATGGGTGACATCCCTCGGCGCGTTCACCCACGCCTTCTCCCCATAGAGGCCGACCTTGCTCATGTCGATGGGTTTGAAGCCGAGCTTGAGCGCGGGCGAGTCGGGCTTCAGGCGGAAGTCATACTTCTTTGCATTCACGAATTTCGGGTTGGCGACGATCGAGTGCTTGTCATGCCCGCGCGCCTGCCACTCATCAAGATCGTCGCCTGCGAACTCGACCACCGGCTCGGCCTCGTTCCAGTAGCAGTTGTAGTCCATGGTGTAGTTGTTGTTGCTCCAGTTGCCGCCGAGCATCTCTTCGTTGTTGCAGTAGACGATATTCCGCTCGAAGGTGAACGAGCGGTGCTCCTCCTCGCGCGACCGCTTGATTTGCCCCTCCCAGGAGTAGGCGAAGATATTGTTGCGCAGGATATTCTCCTTGCCGTAGTGCTGGTGGAAGCCGCCGCTCTTCGTGTTGTAAACGATGTTGTTCTCCATGAGGATGTCCGTGCTGCCCTCATCGGTGTAGAGGCCCCAGCCGCCGTAGCTGTAGGAGTAGACGTCGTGAATGAGATTGTATCGGAGCTTCGTTCCCGGCGAGACGCCGAGCGTGTAAATCCCGCCCATGTCGCTCAGGACGCCGAAACCCAGATGGTGTATGTGGTTGTATTCAACCACGTTATGATGCGCGGAGCTGGGCGCATAGCCCCAGTTCCAACCGACCGACATGCCCGAATAGAAGAAGTCGCACACCTCGTTGTGTGTCACCGTGTTGTAGCTGCTGCGCAGGATGATGACGCCGATGCCCTCGCGCCAGACGTTGCCGCCGTCGTGGATGAAGCTGTTGTCCACGGTATTGTATTCGGCGTCGCCGGGCACGCTCTTCGGCTTGTTGCTGGGCCGGGATGTTTCGCCGATGACGACCCCGCCCCCGCCCATATCGTGGATGTGGCAATGGCGGATCGTGTTGTGCTTGCAGCCGAGCGCGAGCCAGATGGCGTACTCGCCCACGTGCGCAATTTCGCAATTCTCAATCACGCAATTTCGGGCGCCGACGCCGTGGATCGCCCCCTTGAGGAACTGCACCCCCGCCTGGCCGTCGGCGAAGCCCTTGTTCTTGACGAACCAGTCGGCATGCTGGAAGGAGATGCCCTTCAGGCGGATGTGCTCGACCCACAGCCCCACGCGCGGCTCGCCGCTGAAGAGAACGAGCTGCCTCAGCACAGGCGCGACGACCTCCGCCTTGTTCGGGTCGCCCCCGCGCGGCGGCATAAAATACAACACCCCGGTCTTGCGGTTCAGGTACCACTCGCCGGGCGAGTCGAGCGCCTCGAAGAGATTTTCGACGTAATACCGTTCCTTTCCCCACCACGACACCGGCCAGCCGCTCCTCGCCGTGAAGCGAACGATGCGCTCCTTC
>JAADGH010000147.1 GCA_013152475.1 Planctomycetota bacterium | reverse complement strand
CTGGCTGCGGCACGCCGGGCCAGGTACCTGGAGTTGTTGGCGGAGGTCGAGGCCAACCGCCTGAGCCGTTTGACGGCCGAGCGGCTTCGGGTCCGGATGACCCAGGCCGAGCTTGCGAAACGGGCCGGGATGGCGCAACCCAACATCTCGAGGCTTGAGAAGCCGGGCGCTGCGATGAGCGTTTCGACCGCGCGGAAACTGGGCAAGGCCCTGGGCCTGGACGACTACCGGGTGCTGCTGCCATGAGCGCGCGCGTTCCAAAGCTGATCGACGTCATCGTCTGCGATGAAGTTCGCCAGGAGAACACTGGGAAGCTCCTCGTCATCGGCATGTACCTGGACAATGTCGGCGTCCCGAGAACCCCATTCATGCTCCCTGTTCTCTCCTTCCTCTGTAAATGGCGAGTCGAGGCCGGGGTGTCTCTCGCCGGAACCTTCAAGGTCGTAGGCCCCTCGAACCAAACGGTTCGGAAGCTCGACTTCCCCGCGGCCACCGCCCCGGCCGGCGCCGGCGGCCTTCTCCTGACCACAATCCGCCTGCAGCCGTTTCCCATCGAGGAGGCCGGCCAGTACCGCCTGATGTTCAAGCCCGAGGGTGGAAGAGCCAGGGCTATCGCCCGGTTTGACGTCCACACGGGCCAAGTTTCGAAGGAGACAACAGGGGAGTGAGCTCTCCGCTCACCCAACGCCATCTTCTCCAACATTCCTTCATGTCGTGGCGTCTCCACACGTTGGTGTCTTCGTAAGAACGTGCCAGATGGGATGGGTAGGGCGGCCTCCTTTGTTTCGGCGTGGCGGTAAGCTCGCCAGGGAAAACAAACGCGCTCTCGGCCCACGAAAAGAGACCGGCACGAAGTACTGTGGCATGGACGTTCATCAATAGCACACGGAGGGCTGCATTTTGAATGAGGACGGAGAGCTGATGGAGCGGACGATGCTCGACGTCAACTATTCCTGGGCGGTGGCCAGCCTTACCCGGGCGGGACTCCCACACGCAAGATCCGTTCGGAAGGTTTCAAAACTCCGCTTTCGGAGGAGCTTTGCCACCTCCTGAGGAGACAAAACCGGGACGTTCCCCATGGCTAGCTGACCAGGACCAACTGGGTGCCAACAAACTCTGTTTTGATCTTTGGCTCGCCGTCCTCGAGGAGCATCTCAACGACCTCCCGAAGGTTCGAATTCAGTTCATCGAGGGTCTCGGCTTGAGAGTGCGCGCCTGGGAAACCGGGTACATAGCCGACGTATAACCCGGTGTCCGGGCAACGTTCGATAACCGCCGTGTAGCTCTTCATGGTGCCTCCGCACCATACTCTACCTCAGCTCTGATTCTCCTTCCTCACGCAGTACACCTGGCCAGTTCCCGTCCAGAAACGCTGCTTTTTGCAATCTCGGTGTCAGGTGTACAAGCCGTGCCGGGCACAGCGGACATGTGTTATGCCTGTCTTTTCTTGGAGGTTGGTTGATGCCGCGGGCGGGTAGGGTCTTTTCGATGGCCTGGTTGACCACGTCTCCAACCGGATAGCTCGGCGCCGGGCGTTTCGGTTTACAGGTGAAGGCGATCGGGGAGGCGCTGGGCAAGCACCCCGCCGCCGCGTCGGGGTGGGTGATGCGGGGCATCCGGCGTCGGCAGGACGATGAGGGGGGTTCAAGGCGCGCTACGATGAGCTCGAGCGCATCCTGTCATCGCCATGAGAGACTTCCTTGCTCTGCAGTGCCTCACCATTTTCTAGGGGAACAACACATTGTGATATCTGGCACCGTTCCGTTCGTTCAGATCCCATGTTTTATTGGTGGCCCAGCCCAGGAAGGGAGCAGGGGAGACATACGTAATTTCTAACGCTCTTTCTGTCGCATTTCTACTTCTTTCAGAAGATCACCGGTCTTCTTGTAGGCTTGAAGTAGCAGGGGGCGGACCTTCTCTTTTGTCACGGGGTCGGGATGATCTTTGAAAGGTTCAAGCACTTCGATCACGCGTTTATACCGGCCTTTGCGAGATAACATATGGGCAAGAGCATGCGCAGCTAGTCTATCATTTGGGCTCTCGTTCAATGCTGTTTCGAAGCATTCAATGGCCTTCTCCGTAGCATTGGCGGTTCCGGAGTCCCGAAGAAGCATCCCATACTCTCGAAAGATCAACGCTCGCTCTGCACCATGGCGCGGAGCATGGGCAGCCGCAATACGATACTTGTCAAGAGCGGCAGTCACGTTCCCCATGTCATGTCTGAGGAATTCAGCGAACCCACGGGCTACCTTCCAGTTCATGGGATTTCGCATAAATGCTTGTTCAAACAGGCTTTGCGCCGAACTACTGTCGTTACGACGTCTTGCCGCGGTTGCGAGGTCCAAAAGAGCCTCCTCACCGTGACCCTTCCCTTGCCTTATCTCGCGCACGATTATGCGGGTCGCGGGGTCAGTGATGTCCTTGGCCTCGTACCAGTCAGCCAACCTTGCCCTGATCACGTTTTCGTGGCCGGGAAACCGCGAGACCTGTGCGTAGACGAACGCCCGAGCTATTGGCAAGAGGGAGTAACAGTACGAGTTCCGATCGGCGTCGAAGTACTTCTGGACTAATGCATTTCCGCTCAGTTCATCGACGAGATCCTGAACTTGGTGTGCAGGGAGCTTTGACCCAACTACCAACGCTTCCATCGGTTGAGGTTGTTGAAAAAGCGACAAGACGTCGAGTATTGCTCTCTCCGCACCGGGCATTTCGTCAACGATCCGCCGAAAACAGAATTCGAGCAGCTCGTCCCCTTGCTTGTTAGCTTCAGCAAGCCCAGATCCCGTACTTAGCGCCTCGGTGCCGGAACGAGAGCGAGCAAGGACCCATCTCATGGCCAACGGGATGCCACTACAAGATCGACAAAGGAGGGTGCACTCGGCTTTGGAGAGGTTTGCGGCGTATGCGAGGCTAGGGTGTTCGCTGAATGATCGCACGAGAGCGACGGCCTCATTTTCGTTCGTGATGGGTGGTACATCAATGGGAAACACAGAGAACCTTACGCGAGGACGTCGTGACGTAACTAATGCCCTCACGCCGACGGGGAGAGTATCTAGAAACCTGACTATTCTCGGGTCGTCGACGGTTTCGAGATTGTCGACGTAGAGAAGCCCCTTGCCATTATCCAAGAGGGTCCGGACCTGGTGCTCTCGCTCTTTGATGGGATGTGCCTTAACGTCGGGGAATCCGAGCACATCTAGGACGTTGTCGATCAGACTCTCAAAGCTCGTTAGTGGTGACTCGAGACCAAGGATGCCGGTCTTTGTGAGTTCCCGATCTTTTGCGGTAATAGAGACGACAAAATCGAAATCACCCCGTTCATATGCTCGCATTACCGCCCAGGTTGCCAGGGCGGTCTTCCCTACACCGCCGATTCCAAGAACTGATGCGATGAATGTGCGAGGATCTCTTAGGGCGTGCTCAATCTCTTGACATACTTCCTGACGCTCGACGAACGTGGAGAACTCGGGATTCAAGATTCTATAAAACGGTTCATCAACAGCGTAGATACGTCCCAATGTCGGGAGGGCTAGCTGCCGGACGAACTTCTCGGTTTCTGCATGATTTAGCAGATATGTGGAGTCACCCCGTCTAATAGCGGACCATCCGGCCACAAACAGTTTCCTTCCGGAGATCATAGGGGCGTCCGCAAGAAAACGGCTTGGTTGAGCGGCCCTGGGAGGTATCAGGGCGAGGCCAAGGTACTTCTGGTTCGGCTGTATAAAGCAGCGTCGGTACTCGATCCAGATCCGATCACCTATGTATTCTCGTACGTGGTCCATCAGCAACTTGCTGTCAAGCCGCGTCGATGCGCCAACGAAGCGGTAGTCGTCGTCAATACCGAAAACCAGCACCCCTCCATGATTGTTGTGAAAACCCAAGATTTCCTTAGCCAAATCTGCCCACGCGTTTTCGAAGCGTTTCTGTAGTCGAGGGCAATCACGTTTATAATCCCAAAGCTCACCTTCGGTACAGAAAGCTGGCCGGACACGCGGTGGATCATCCATAAACATCAGGCGGATCAGCAGGCCAATTTCCCGCTGTCTTATCGCCTGAGCCAGATCAGAATCTAGAGACATCGGAAAGCTCCTTTTAGTTAACGAGCTATTGTCACACGTTGTGGATTGGGATGGCATGATCAGGCGGCCTCATCTTTCACCTGTTCTGTGCCATGTCGAGCAGCTTGAAGGCCATGGTCAGTGCCTTGGTGCGGGTGCCAGCTCCTTTGGTCATGCGTTGGCGGAGTCGAACCGTGGAGAAGGCCGACTCAATGGGATTTGAAGTTCTCAGATGTCGCCAGTGCTCGGCCGGGAAGCGGACAGGCCCGCTGCTTCTTCTCCCAGGAGAATCGGCAGCGCTTCCCTGAAGTCACCCGTCGAAAGCCCCCGCAGGTAGAGCACCGGAA
>JAADGH010000084.1 GCA_013152475.1 Planctomycetota bacterium | reverse complement strand
GGGATGTGGGAACAAGCGGGCGGCGGCCGCGCATGGCCGCCGCCCGTTGCATGCGGGACTACAGTCCTTTGATGGCCGTTGACTTGGACGCCTTCTGGATCTCCTTTGGCGTGACCTCTTTCCCTGTCTTCGCAGAAAGGTAAATCCCCTCGCTGATCTTCATCGTGTTCAGCGCGATGCCGGCCGTATCGATCAGCGGAACCCGTCCCTGCAGCGCCGCGATCCAGTGGTGCTGAGCGCTGTCGTAGGCATCGATATCCGGGACACAGCGATGCCAGCGCGTATCCGCCGACTGGAGATCGAACGACGCGTTCATGTTCATGTCGCTCACGGTGGAAAAATAGCCGAAGGGAGGCGACAGGTTGACGCCGCCTTTGCTTCCACAGATCTTGCTGCCATCCGTGCCGCCCAGGTGGATGGCCCAGCTCTCCTCGATGAAGAAGGTGACGCCACCGGCGAGGCGCACCAGGCCGATGCCAAGCTCCTCCACGTCGTAGCCGCTGCTCTTCCGGCGGTCCTCATACATGGGCATCTCCTGGTGTGCCGATCCCGTGACGGTCTTCACCGCAGGGTTGCCCAGCAGGTAGAGGATCTGGGCGATGTGGTAAACACCCATGTCATAGAGTGCGCCGCCCGATGCGGTCTTCTTCTGTACAAATGACGCCGTGCCATAGCCATCGACGAACGGCCGGCCCTGCCGGCGGTAGAAGCTCGACTTCGCATAGTAGACGTTCCCCAGATGCCCATCGTCGATCAGGCGCTTTGCGGCCTTTGTCTCCAGCATGAAGAGGGAGCCAAGCTGGATGCTCAGCTTCCGCTTCAGGCGCTTGGCCGTGTCGTACATCTTCTTCGCATCGGCGTACGCCCCGGCCATGGGTTTCTCGCAGTAGACATCCTTGCCGGCTTTCAGCGCATGGATCGTGACGGGCGCATGGAAATTGTTGTGGAGGCAGACATCCACAGCCGCGATCTCGTCAACCTTCAACAGATCATGAAAATTCGTGAAGACGTGCGGGATATTGTGCGCCGCCGCGACTCGATTCGCCTCTTCTTCATTGACGTCCGCAACCGCAACGATCTCCGCACCCGGAACCTTTCCGTAGCGTTCGACGTGTTTCTTTCCGATTTGCCCGACGCCGATGATCCCAAGCTTGACCTTGTCGGCCATTCGAACTCTCCTTCAAATCAAAACCGAAATCCTGTATCAGTCAATCTTCTCCAGGTTCGCATGTTTAAGCACGAGGTTCTTCACTCCCGAGGGGAACTTGACCCGCGCCCGGCGGTTCTCGCCATACCCCGACACGGCCAAGACGTATCCCTTGCCGAACTTCGCGTGACGGACTGACTCGCCCACGGCGAACTCGTGCCAGTCCGGGAAGTCCCAGGTCGTTGTCGTTTCGCGCATCGGGCGGAAGACCTGTTCCGGACGCACCTTGTTTACCTCCTCGACAATATCGTCCGGTATCTCATCCAAAAAGCGCGAGGGGTGGCCCACCGATGTCTGGCCGAACTGATAGCGGCTCCGGGCATGCGTCAGGATCAGCTTCTCCTGGGCGCGCGTGATGCCCACATAGCACAGCCGCCGCTCCTCCTCCACCCCCTCGTCCGATTCCTTCGAGCGTTGATGCGGAAGCAGTCCCTCCTCGAGGCCCGAGATGAAGACGACGGGGAACTCCAGTCCCTTTGCCGAGTGGAGGGTCATCAGCGTGACGGCGGCCGACTGGTCCTCCCACGAGTCAATGTCCGAGATCAGGGCCACCTCCTCGAGAAAGCCTTCGAGGTCGCCCTGCGGGTTCCGGCGATCGTACTCCGCGGCGGCGTTGACCAGTTCCTCCACGTTCTCGATGCGATCTTCTTCCTCTTCGCCGAGGTGCTCGCGGTAGCCGGTCACCAAGACCGCCTCCTTGACGATATCGGCCACGGGACGGGGAGGAAGATTCTTCAGTTTCTCGAAAATCCCTTTCAGGGATCGGACGCCCTCGCCGGCTTTGCCACGAACACCGCTGCTCGGGCCCACCTTCTGCGTGATGGCGTCGTAAAGGCCTACGCCACAAGAAGTTGCGTATCCCATGAGCTTGCGAAGGCTGGCCGCGCCGATGCCGCGCGGCGGGACGTTGATGATTCGCTGCAGGCTGAGGTCATCCGCCGGATTCACGCACACGCGGAGGTAGGCGAGAATATCTTTGATTTCCTTCCGGAGATAAAACTCCACGCCACCCACAATGCTGTACGGGATTCCGTTGTCGCGAAGCGCCGCCTCGATCGCACGCGATTGGGCGTTCACCCGGTAGAAGATGGCAATGTCGGAGTAATTGATCTCATTCCCCACGATGCCGCGAATCTCCTCCACAATAGCATTCGCCTCCGCCTCTTCGTCCTCGCAGCGGATCAGGCGAAGGAGGTCGCCCTCCGCCTTGTCGCTCCACAGGCCGCGCTCCTTCCGCATGGTGTTGTGCTGGATGATCTCGGAGGCAGCGCGGAGGATACGCTTGACGGAGCGGTAGTTCTGCTCGAGCTTGACGACCTTCGCATCGGGATAGTCTTCCTCGAAGTCGAGGATGTTCCGGATGTCCGCCCCGCGCCAGGCGTAGATGGACTGGTCCGGGTCGCCCGTAGCGCAGAGGTTCCGGTGCTGATCCGCCAGATGATGGGCAATGACGTACTGCGCCCGGTTCGTGTCCTGATACTCATCAACGAGAACGAAGCGGAAGCGCTCCTGATACTTCCGAAGCACCTCGGGGAACTGCGTGAAAAGCTCCGCCAGCTTCAGGAGCAGGTCATCGAAATCAAGAGCGTTGTTCTCCAGGAGGATCTGGGCATATTTCTCGAAGACCTGTGCGACTACCTGCTGGCGGAACCCGCCAGCCCGCTCGGCAAACTGCGCCGGCGTGAGCATGTCGTTCTTGGCGTTGCTGATGACGGCCCGAACTCCCCGGGGAGGGAACGTCGCCGTGTCCACATTCAGCTCGTGCATGGCCTGCTTGACGCAATCGCGCGAGTCATTCTCGTCATAGATCGTGAAGGAGGGGCTGTAGCCAAGGGGCGTGATCTCGCGCCGGAGAATCCGGGCGCACATGGAATGAAACGTCGAGACCCACAGCCCCTCGTCCGAGCAGAACTGCTCGATGCGCTCCCGCATTTCCCCCGCCGCCTTGTTGGTAAAGGTGATGGCGAGGATGTTCTGCGGCTCGATACCCTGGTCGATCAGATAGGCGATGCGCCGCGTGATGACGCGCGTCTTGCCGCTGCCCGCCCCGGCGACAACGAGAAGCGGACCCTCGATATGCGTGACGGCCTCGCGCTGCGAATCGGAAAGATCAGAAAGGACGCTCATGGACGACTTCCGCAACAGGACATAAAGGGCGGAATTATAGCAGTCACCCAGGACATTTTCCACGGGAAAAGAGATGACGCCCGTTGCCAGACCGGCTGCGCCTTGATATAATCAGCGCATCGGCCTGAAAGGATTGACACAATGATCGTCGGTATCGGCATTGACATCGTGGAAGTCGAGCGCATTCGCAACATGCTTGAGCGGCACGGCGCACGGTTTGTCCGCCGCGTGTTTACCGATGGCGAGGTGAAGTACTGCTGCGGCCGGAAGCGGGCGGCGGAGCACTTCGCGGCCCGCTTCGCGGCGAAGGAGGCGGCGCTGAAGGCCCTCCGCATCGGCCTGCGCAAGGGAATCACCTGGCGAGACATGGACGTCGTCATCGGCGATCTCGGCCAGCCCGACATGCGCCTCAGCGGCGGGGCCGCCGAGCGGGCGGAGGAGCTCGGCGTCAACCACATGCATGTGACACTGACCCACACCGAAAACTATGCCGCGGCCACCGTCGTCGCCGAGCATTGAATGAGCGGCGCCCTATAACTCCACAGGTTTCCCGGTTCTCCGACTCTCGTCGATCGCCTCCAGCACACGCATCGCCTGATGGCTGTCCTCCAGGCTGGCGTGGGGCTGTTCCCCCGCGATGAGACACTGGGCGAAGTGCTTCAGCTCTTCGGCGTAGGCAATGCGCCGATACCCCGGCTGGCCCCAGCCCTGGTTCCACTCGAGCGTGGGGTAGTCCATGTAGCCCCCCGGCGTGCCGCACCAGCTCTGCTTCTTCGATGCGCGGACGTGGTTGCCATTGTAGACCTCGACCATCCCCCCGCCGTCGCCGACGACAAGCATCCGCGTCTGCAGCACCGGTGCGGCCGCCGCCAGGCCCATGATCCCTGCTGCTCCACTGGCAAACTGGAGGGACACGGCCATGGAAACGGCGCCGCCCTCTCCCTCGAAGGCCGCCGTGTGCACCTGGGTGATGTCGCCCATGAGAAAGCGGGTGCAGTCCACAATATGCACGCCTTGGGCGAGAAGATACCCCATGAAGGCGGTCTCGGCGCCCCAGATCGCGGAGCGAGGCCCCGGGGCGATGAAGTGCCCCTCGAAGAACGTGGGCTGTCCGAACTCGGGGTCCTCCATGAACTGCTTCATGATCTTGTGGGCCGGGTCATGGCGCCACATGGTCGCGACCATGCCGGCCTTTCCGCTCTCCTCAGCGGCGGCGCACAGTTCCTCTGCGCCGGCAGCCGTCACTGCCGGCGGCTTTTCGAGAAAGACATTCACGCCCATGCGGAGGCACTCGATGCCGAGCTGGTGGTGCATCTCCGGCGGGCCGACGATCGCGACCGCGTCCAGATTCTCCGTGTTGATCATCTCCTTGAAGTCCGTGTAGGCTTTCACACCGTACCGTTTCGCCGATTTAGCCCCTCTTGACTCATCAAGGTCGGCGACGGCGACGAAGTCGATCTCGTCGATCATGGGCACATTGGGTTGGAGGCTGCCGGACGAATGTCCGCCGCAGCCGACAAAGGCAAGTCTGATCTGATCCATTTCTTTCCTCCTGTTCACTGTTGCACAAGGTATCCATCAGGACAGTATTGGTTACTTGAAGTCCTCCGCTGCAAGGATAGGCGGCTGGCGCATGTCCACATTTATCATCAGCGAAAGCAATACAAACGAAGACAGCAGCGATGAGCCGCCATAACTGATGAAGGGAAGCGTCAGGCCCGTGATGGGGCACATGCGCATGGTCATGCCCACGTTGATGAAAACCTGGGTCGCGAGCAAGGTCACCCCCCCCACCGCGATAAGCCGGCCGAAGGGTTCCCGCGTGCGGTCGGCGATGTTCAACCCGCACAAGAATAGCACCGCATACAACGCCAAGACCATTATCGCCCCACAGAACCCCCATTCCTCTCCGATGACGGAGAAGATGAAGTCGGTGTGCGGTTCGGGGAGGTACCTCAGCCGGTTCTGGGTCCCGTTTCCCAATCCCTTCCCAAAAAAGCCACCCGATCCGATGGCGATGAGCGAGTTGATGACTTGGTATCCCGAGCCGCTCTTGTCGGCGGAGGGGTTGACGAACGCGAAGATGCGCGCTTTTTGATGGGGCTTCAGGAGCTTCCGCTGGATCCGTTTGAGCCCGGGCGACTGGATTTGGCAGAACAGGTATACCGCCGGCAGGGCCAGAAGGCCGAGAACGATGATGGGGATGAGATGCTTCAGCCGCGCCCCCGCCGCGAACAGCATGGCAAAAAGCACCGGGATCATGATGAGCACGGTGCCGAGGTCCGGCTCCACGAGAATGAGCCCGATCGGGATCGCCGTCAACAGGAACGGAGGGATGAGCCCCAAGAGGCTCCGGTAGTTCTTCCGGTACATCAGATACCGGGCCAACACGAGAATGAGGGCCACCTTGGCAAGCTCCGAAGGCTGCACCTGCGCACCGGCCACACGAAACCAGCGGGTCGATCCCTTGATCCGGGACCCCAGGAGAAGAACGAGGGCAAGAAAGATGATGGTAAGTCCATAGATGGCATAGGAATACCGACCGATCCGCTGGTAGTTGATGGTGAGAAGGGCCAGAAAGATGGCGACGGACACGGCGGCATGGGTCAACTGCTTTTGGACGCGGGCAACCTTCAGCACCGCTTCCTCCCCCGTTGTATAGGATGCGCTCCAGATGAACGTGGCGCCGACGGCCACCAGCAGACACGCGCAGACGAACATCGTCCAGTTGAATTCCCTGAGCCACCGGATACCCGTTTTCGAGCTGCTCTGCTTCATTCCTCACCCATCCAATGCCGCAAGCGAACTCTTCTGGAAGTAGTATTCCAGGACCGGACGAATCAGTGGAATGCAGGTTGCCCCGCCGTGACCCGGCACCCTCTCCGCAAAGACCGCAAAGCAAATCTTTGGGTTGTCGTAGGGAGCAAACCCCACGAACCATGCCTGATTCTCCGTTTCGACGGCCGTTTGGGCCGTCCCCGTCTTGCCGGCGACCCCGAGCTTCACCAGGGGCGCGGCGTCGGGGAGACGATGCGCCGGGCCTTCGATGAGCACATTGCGCAGGGCGGTTCGCAGGAATGCAATCGTGGACCGATGGATCCCTGTCGCCTTGCCAACCGAGGCCAACTCGCCGCCGGCCGAGGCGACGGTCTTGCCATTGCAGTCCACCACTTTCCTGAGCAGGTGGGGGTGGACCAGCTTGCCGCCGTTGGCCACCACCGCAATCAGGCGCGCCATCTGGACCGGCGTGACGAGCATGCTCCCCTGGCCGATGGCCATGTTAAACTCATCTCCCCTCGACTTGGCGTCCATGAGGTTGCCCGCCGCCTCGGTGAGCTCAATGCCGGTGGGCCGCCCGAGGCCGTACTTCGCCCCCCACGTCCGAAGGGCGTCGCCCCCTACTATTCGTCCGACATTGAAGAAGTAAACGTTGCACGACTGCTCAATCGCCTCTCTCATGCAGAGCTTGCCGTGGCCCCACTTGGACCAGCAACCGAAGACGATGTTCCCGAGTTTTAGGGAGCCGGTGCACTCGAAGGTGGACGCCTCTTTCAGTTTTCGTGTTTCCAGCCCGGCGGTTGCGGAGACGATCTTGAACACCGACCCGGGGGGCACCGCCGCCAGCGTGGCTCGATGAAGGAGGGGGTGGTCTGGGTTTTTCCGCAGCGTGGTGTAGTCCCGGCGAAACGTGTTCGGGTCATAACGCGGGTAGGAGGCCATGGCCAGAATCTCGCCGTTGTGGGGGTTCATCAGGACCATGGCGCCGACTTGTTTTCCGAGCCCCGCTTCGGCGGCCCGCTGGAGGTCGATATCGATGGTCAGGTACACGTCGTCGCCCGGGATGGGAGGACGACTGGCGAGAATGCTCTGCCGCCGGCCGGCGACATCGATTTCCTCGATGATCTCACCCCGGGTGCCTCGGAGAAACTTGTTGTAGCGTTTCTCGATGCCCGTCCTGCCGATATAGTCACGAACGAGGAACCGCTTGTACGGCGAACCGGCATAGGACTCCCCCCATCTCTGGATATCCTCGCCTTGAACAGGGGCGGTATAGCCAAGCACGTGGGCGGCCGAATCCTTATAGGGGCAGAAGCGCACCGCCTTCGCCTCGACCTTGATCCCCGGAAAGTGATCGTTGGCAACCTCCACCCAGGAGATCAGGTCGAAGTCCACGTCGGTCAGGACGGGGTGATAGGAGATCTCTTCGGGTATCTTGAATGAGCGCGGCGGCGCCTTTCCACGCCGTTTGATATAGCGCCGAATCACTCGCTCACGGGTGGCTTCGACGTCAGCGATGATCTCCCGGACCTTCTCTTGGATGTCCTGCAAGGGCATGCTGGAGAGCCGGACGATGCTGCGGAGCCAGACGCCGAGGCTCAACTCGTACTTCCCGGTCTCCCGATTGCGGCGGGCCAGGACCCGCTCATCGTCGTCCTTCGAGGACGAAAACAGAACGCACACGTCGAAGGACGGCTTGTCTTGTGCGAGGATGCGACCGTATCGGTCGTACACACTCCCGCGTCGCGTGTCAACCAGGGACGTCTTGACGCGTCGCCGCACGGCCTCGCCGCCGTAGAAGCGGGCCTTGCGGATCTGCAGATCGGCCAGGCGCAGCGTCAACACAAGGAAGGCAAGGCTGATGAGGCCGAAGAGCACGCGGAGCCGCAGGCGATAGGGCCGGACCCGCCTGCGTGCGCGCTTCTTATCGACATCGCGTAAGATAGCGTGGTTTGTCTCCATTGCGAGAACCTATTGTACCACGCCAACGGCCGTGAATCAACGTTCTTCCCTTGGTTCGAGGGTGATCTTGTCGCCGATTCCGAGCCAGCGCTTCAGCAAGCGAAGCACGAGGAGGAGAAAGGGCGCCGGGAGGGAGGTGTAGACGACGGCGCAAAGCATGCGAAACGCCACCCCGCCGGGGCTGCCGACGGAGGTGTCGGGAGAGAGGACGATACTGGTCAGATAGACCCCATTGCTGAAGATCGCGACGATGACGGCAAGAAGAAGTTGCACGAAGGGGTTTTCCTTGTACACCAGGTCCTTCGCCCCGGAGATAAACCCCGCGCACAGGCTGAGGATCAGCGCGTTCAGTCCCGTCGGCCCGACGGAGTATACATCCGTCGCCAGCCCCATCAACCAGCCCGCCGGCACGGCATTGACAGGGGTGGTATTCAGGGAGATGAACATCACAAAGATCAACGCAATGTCCGGGCGCATGCCCGCAAGGCTGATCCGGGGCATGAGGGTCGTGTCGATCATGCACACGACCAGTACCAGGATGAGGAAGCGCACCCAGCGCATGAGCTACTTCCTCTTCCCCTCGGCCCCCCGTCGGACCCGGGCGGACAATCGCTCCACCACAAAGACAGACTCCAGCTCACCCGGCGCCATACGCGGCTGAACGATGACCTTTTTGAACAGGCCCACACCGCTGTCGCTGGGTTCCACGCTCATCACCGTGCCGACAAGAACATGCCGGGGGAAGATCCCGTGCTCGCCTGTGGTGGTAAGGACGTCGTTCTTCTTGATGTCGGCCGAATCAAAGACGTACTTCAGGCGGCATCGCCCGTCCGCCGTGCCTTCCACGATGCACTTGGCCCGCGACCGGACGGAGCGTGCCATGATCCGGCACTGGGGATCGGTCAGGAGTTTCACCCGGCTGGTCGTGCCCCAGGCATCCTCCACCATGCCCACGGCAAAGTCGTGCCAGAGGACGGGTTGGTTCTTCTCCACGCCGTCTTTTGCGCCGCGGTCGATGATGATACTCGATCTCCAGTCGGCGGAGTCCCATCCGATCACATGGGCCGGCACGCCTTTGATTTCCTCGTCCTCATGTCTGGAGAGGAAAATATTCAGGCTGTTGAGTTCTTCCTGGAGCGCATGCCGACGGTCGACCTCCGAAGACAGGGCGGCTTCGAGCTTTTCGACCCGTTCGCGGAGCCGCCGGTTCTCCTCGGCCAAGTCACGCCGGTCCGCCACATCGCCGAGGAACATGGAGATCTTGCTTCCCGCGCTGAAGATATGGGCCTGCACCGGGGCAAGGATGGAGACGAAGAACATCTTCATGGGCTTAAAGATCGGTGAAGGACGCAGGACCAGAAAGAACGTGGCCAGAAGGAGGAGGATGAGACAGGCGCGCTTGGACGGTCGGGGGACCTTAAGTCTCATCCTCAGCGCTTTCGAGGATCGGCCGCAGCTCGTCGAGTTGCTCCAGCACCATCCCCGTTCCACGGGCGACGGCGGTGAGCGGATCGTCGGCCACGTGGACGGGCAGGCCGGTCTCCTTGGCGATGACCTTCTCGACGCCGCGGAGCAGCACGCCGCCGCCAGCGAGGGTGATGCCCCGGTCCATGAGGTCGGCGGCCAGCTCGGGCTCGGTGTTTTCGAGGGTCATCTTGATCGCGTCCAGTATGGCCTCAACGGGGTCCCGGAGAGCCTCCCGAATCTCCTCGGAACTCACGACCGTGGCGCGAGGCAGCCCGGCGATGAGATCGCGGCCGCGGACCTCCATGGTCATTTCCTGTTCCAGCGGATAAGCCGACCCGATCTGTATCTTGATCTGCTCGGCGGTGCGTTCACCGATCATAAGGTTGTAGGAGCGTTTCATATGCTGGATGATGGCTTCGTCCATTTCGTCGCCGGCGACGCGGATGCTGGCCGAGGTGACGACACCGCCGAGGGAGATAATGGCGACCTCGGTGGTCCCGCCGCCGACATCGACGATCATGTTGGCGACGGCCTCGGTAATGGGCAGGTTCACACCAATGCCGGCGGCCTTCGGCTCCTCGATGAGATACACCGCTCGTGCGCCGGCGCGCTCGGCGGAGCTGGTGACGGCGCGCTTTTCGACGGCAGTAATGCCGGATGGGATCGCGATGACGAGCCGGGGCTTGACGAGCCAGTGGCGCCGGTGGACCTTGTGGATGAAGTAGCGCAGCATGGCTTCGGTGATGTCGAAGTCGGCGATGACGCCGTCCTTCAGAGGGCGAATGGCCACGATGTTGGACGGGGTCTTCCCGATCATACGCTTGGCGACTTCACCGACGGCGTTGCCGCCCAGGAGGATTTGATTGGTGCCGCGCTTGACGGCGACAACGGAGGGCTCTGCGAGGACGATGCCCTTGCCCTGGACGCAGACCAGCGTATTGGCCGTGCCCAGATCAATCCCCATGTCCTCGGAGACGAGGCCGATGAGACTGTCGAGTATCAAAGGTTTATCCTTTTTTCAACGTGCCCCTTGCGCCCTGTGCAAATGAAGCTCGCGGATGCCTGGAGCAAACCACACGCTGAACGGCCGATTGCGGCGGGAATCTCTGGAGTCTTTTGAACCACAACATCCAAACGGGCGAAAAAGAAAACAAACGGCGAACCGACGGCCTCCACTATTCTGTTGGCTATTTCTCTTTCGTTTCCTCTGCCGGCTTCGCTTCTTCTTTCTTCTCTCCAGCGGGCTTTGCTTCTTCCGTTTTTTCTTCGGCCGGTTTGCTTTCCTCAGCCTTCTCTTCCGTAGCGCTCTCCCCCTTTTCTTCTTCGGCAGTCGCAGAGGAGCGCACCGACTTCAGTCCCGCTTCGCCGGCTTCGCCAAAGACCGGCACCTTCAGGCTCTTGGTGCCTTCGTCCAACTCGTAGAAGGACTGCGAAAAGTACGTAAACGCGCATGCGGCAGCCATGCAGACCGCAGCGGCGATCAACATGCCCGTGTAGACGCCGGTCTGGATGCTGATCTCGGTTTCTTGTGGGGTCTCGGGTTCAGCGGATTCTTGTGCTGGCATTGTCGCCTTCCCTCATAGTACCGACGGATGTGCCCGCCACGGGCGAACCCGCAGCGACGTTCGCCGCGATGCTCTCGATGCGCAGATCGCCGAGGTACGTGTCGCCACGAAAGATGGTGAAGATGTATCCCACCTCGACGCCCTGCTCCCGGCCGCGATTGATGACGACGAGGTTCGAGCTCCGATCAACTTTGATGACCTTGGCATCGACGGGGGCCTGAACGACCTGGGTCACTTCCTCATACTTCCCGCCCTTGGTCGTAAGGATTTCGATTTTTTGCTTGGCGTCTTTGATGGCGACTTCGAGTTCCTTCACGCGATCGGTGGCATCCTTGGCCTGCTGGGCCAGTTTCTTCGCCTCCAGCTCCTTCTCCCGCGCCGTTTGCTCGGCCTGGCGGAGCTTGTCTCGCGTCTCAGTCAAGTCCTTATCGAGGGCCGCCAGCCGCTCGTCCTTGGCCTTCATGTTGCTGTTCAGTTGGCTGATCGTGGTGTTGAAGTTGGTGATCTGGGCGTCCAGCTTGGTAATCTGTTCGGTCTTATCCTGAACGTTTCTTTTCAGGTTCTCGTTGTCCGTCTTGAACTGAGTGACCTCTTTGTCCAGCTCGGCCGCCTTGCTGGTGAGTGTGTCCTTCTCTCCCTGGAGTTTCTTCTTCGCTTCCTCCAGCCCGCTGATGCTTGACTCTGCATCCGCCTTGAGTTTGGCGTATTCATCGCGCAGCTTTTCGCGCTTGGCAAAGAGCTGTCCCGTGAGTGCGGCGAAGGCGACACTGAGAATGAGGATCACGACGACCAGGACTTTGGCTATAGTGCTCACTGCGATTCCCTCTCTACGATGGATGTGTGACCGCGTTGCACGGTTTCCGTCTCAGAATCGGTTGACAGAATGCTTGAACAGCAAAGGCATTATATCCACAAAAAAAAGCAAGTCAAGCAAAAAAAGGCAATTTTTCACGGGCCGCCGAATTCATTCAACCGCCGCCTGCGCTGCGATAACGCGCAGTATCCAATAATCCCCACCCAGGCCCCCAGGCAAATCCATGCGAACAGTTCACCATATACGGTGTAGAATGTCAAGCGTCTGTCTATCTTGATCGCCCGGACCAGGGCGCCGGTCACTTGTTTCCGTTTGCCGTCCTTCGTCACGACGGCCTCAATGCGCCCGTTCGGCGCGATAAAGCCGGAAATCCCCGTATTCACGGACCGGGCGATGCCGACATGATTCTCCACGGCCCGGAAGACGCAGATGGCCAGGTGTTGGTCGACCTCGGCGCTGCCGCAGAACCAGCCGTCGTTCGATATGTTGAGTAGAAAATCCGCCGCTCTCGCGCCGTTCCGGTAGCGGAAGCGCCGCACGAGTGGGGCGATGGTGTCCTCGTAGCAGATCAAGACACCGAATTTGCACCCCTTCACATCGAAAACCTTCGCCTCCTCCCCGGCGGTGAAATCGGGGATGTAGCCGGCCAATCGGGAGAGGACCCCCTTGAGGAAGGGCAACGGCCTTTTCAGGGGGACGTACTCGCCGAAGGGGACGAGGTGGATCTTGTCGTACCGCCCTGCGAACCGGCCCTCTTTCTCAAAATGCCGGGCATCGAAATAGAACGCCGAATTGTAGCTGACGAATTCACCGCCGCGCTTCTCATAGGTCTCGCCGCCCACCAGGAGGGGCGCGCCGAGGCGTCTGCTCAGCAATTGCATGGTCTCCAGCGATTCTCTGGCGATGGCGGCAAAGTCCCCCTCTCTCACGCGGTCCAGAATTTCGGCAAGGTTGAAGAACCCCGGGACCATCGTCTCGGGCCAGACAACAAGGTCCATCTCCTGCCCCTCCGCTTGGAGCGAGATGTCACGGTAGGCCCGGAGTGTCTTCCGGAACGACTCCAGATCAACCCTCATCTTCAACGATTGGGGAATGTTGCCCTGCACCACGCACACCCGCGGGCCGGAGCGGGGGGAATCCTGGGCCAGCCGAAAGATGCCATAGCCGGTTGACAGGACAAGGAGAAGTGCGGTCCAGGCAATCAGCGACGCGATGCGTGCTCTGTTGCGCCGCCGCTCGGCAAGCACGAGGACATCGGCAATGCATGCGTTCACCGTGACGAGGATGAACGAGATTCCGTAGACGCCCGTGAGGTCGGCGAGCTGAATGGCGATCAAGTTGCGGTACTGGGTATGGCCCAGAAAAAACCATGGAAACCCCGTGAGCATGAAGGAGCGCAGGTACTCCTGGCCGACCCATGCGACCGGCGCAGCCACCGTGAGAGGGAGACAGGAGCGGCGGACCATGAAGCGTGTGGTCACGCCGAAGACGGGAAAAAAGAGGGACAGATACAGGGCCAGCGCAAACCAGGCGGGGTAGGTAACATACCTGAGCCATGACACATTGATGAAAAAGAACAGGAGGCCGATGAGCCAGGAGGCCCACAGAACGGTGCGTTGTTTCTCCCGACGAATCAACACCAGCCACGGCACCAGGCAGACATACGCCGACGGGGAGAGGTCGATGGGAGGAAACGCGATGGTGAGGGACAGCACCGTTGCTGCGGCAAGAATAAGATTGGTCTTGAGCCGGTGTCTCATCGCAAGCTATTCGTCCTCGAGTGTGCGTATTTCTTCGGTGAACAGATCGACGATATCGGCGTCGAGCCGGCCTTCCGCCGCCATCTCCTTGAGTATGCCCAGCGCACTGTCGATGGAATGGGCCTTTTTGTAGGGGCGGTCGGAGGCGGTGAGGGCGTCGAAGATATCGGCCACAGCCAGTATCCGGGCCTGGAACACCACGTCGTCGCCTCGGAGCTTCCGGTGATAGCCGGACCCGTCGAGCATCTCGTGGTGGCTCCCGGCGATATTCGCCAGGTCTTCGAGGTGGCCGGAAAACGGTATCTGCCGGAGGAAGTCGGCGGTGTGCTCCACGTGGGCCTGCACCTGCCGGTATTCCTCCGGCGTAAGGCTGCCCCGAGGGATCAGCAGGTTCTCCAGCTCATCTGCGGTAAGCAGCGGGGTGACCATGTCGTCGATCCCATCGAGCTTCAAGGCGGCAATTTTCCTGAGCCGATTGGCTTCGCCCTCCGATATCGGACCGGGAACGACCTTATCAAGAACGAGCTTCAGATCGTTGTCGAGCCGCCCGGCGATGGTCCGTTGCTCAGGCGAGATCGTCCCGGCTGCGGCGAGGGCCTTCAGCGATTTTTTGGCCAGCCGGAAGCGGAGCGTAATCGTTTCGACTTTCTCGTCGGATAGTTTGTTCCCCTTGGTGAGGATGGCCTCGCTGACAGCAATCTTGCCGAAGTCGTGAAGCCACGCCGCGTAACTCAGCGCCTCGATCTCTTCGGCGGAGAACTTGCACCGGTCGAAGGGAGGGCTCGTCCGGGCGTTGACCGCTTCCGCAATGCGGACGGCCAGTTCGCGGACCCGGCGCGAGTGACCCGCATTGGTGGGATCGCGGGCGTCGATGGCGGCGGTGCAGAACTGGATGAACGAGGCAAAGAGGGTCTTGATCTCGAGAATCAGCCGCGCATTCTGGATGGCCACGGCGGCCTGCGACGCCAGGGACAGCACCAGGTCCACATACTCCCGGCGAAAGGGGATCACATTCTCCGGGACCTTCTCCCCCGCCTGGTCGAGGGCGTTGATAAGCTGCAAGACGCCGATGATGTTGTCCTCATGGTCCTGCATGGGGACGGCGAGGACCGATTTTGTGCGGTATGACATGGCCCGGTCGTAGTCTTTCGTGAAACCGTATTCGGCGGCCTCGGGGATGTGATAGACGTCCTCGATGTTCAGCCACTGTCCTGTGGCGGCGACGTAACCCGATATCCGGGACTGGTCGATGGGAAAGGTGATGGGGGTCAGTTTGCTTTCACCGAGCGTCGCGCTCTGAGAGACCTCGATGCGCAGTTGGTCCCCGAACACGATATACAGGCTGCCGGCATCGCAGTGGGTAAGGCTGCGCGCCTCGCGGACGATCATGCGCAGGAGTTTGCTCAGGTCTCGTTCGCTGGAGAGGGCGATGCCGATGGTGTTGAGCTTCTCGAATTTGGCGGCGAGGTCCAGTTCCGTGTTCATTCTTGCCTGCTCGCTTTTCCAAACAAGTCGAGCAGATCCGCCGGCATCTCCCGAAGCTGTCCATTGCGATCCACGCAGCCGAGGGTGGACGCGGCCTCGGCGACCAACTGACGCTTCTCGTCGCGCCAGAGCCGATAGGCGTGGTCGATTCGCAACCGCGTAAGCTTCTCGATCCAGGTCTCCAGCGTGAGGATGTCGTCGTAGCGCGCCGGCATTTTGAAAGCGCACGTGACCTTTGTAATGACCAAGAAGTACCCCGCCTCTTCGATGTCGCGGTAGTTCAGGCCGCAGGCCCGGAGGGCCTCCGTCCGGCCCATCTCGAAATACTCGAAATATCGAGCGTGGTGCACCACCCCCATCTGGTCCACCTCGGCATAGCGGACACGGATGTCTATCTCGTGCTTGGGCTGCAACGTTCCGTCCTCCCGAAGGCATCCTGGATCGGGCCGTAGAGGGGATTCTATCACCCTTCGGCGCTGGGCGTCAAGGGGGTGTGTTCCCGTCGGAGGGCAACGCCTCCACGACGACGGTGTGTTTGTGGGTACAGACCAAGCCCTCGCGGTCGAAGAAACGACAGAACTTTTCCTTCGCGCTGCGCTCAAGCGACAGGAGTTCGACGTGTGCGCGGAGGTCGTCAAAGGCGGTGGTTTGAATCACGGTCTCGTCGCAGCAGACGTAGGGAACCCACCCGATGGGGAAGGCAAAATCAACGCGAGCGCGCCGGCCTTTGGGGAGACCGCAACGGATTCGGGCTTGGCCGACCTGTTCGAAGCGAATCATGCCGCGGGGACCCACGCGAGGCCATCAAGATTTGAAAAAATCGTCCAGCTTCTGCTTGGCGGACGCGCCATAGTCCTCGGAGATCTCCGGCTGAGTCTCGCCGGAAGCGGCGCGTTTCTGCGCGTCCAGGAGCACCTGGGTCAGGTGCTCAGTCGCCTCTTTGGCATAGAGGCGGACCATGCCGATGGTGGTTCTGTCGTCGAAGACGATGGCCAGCAGCATTCGGTCGCCGACGAGAACAAGCTGGAGACTGTCGCGCTTTCCTTGGTGGAACAGCACCGAGAACTCCTCTTCACCCAGGAGCTTTGCCATCTCCTTGGTGGCGGCGAAAGAGCCGGCGGCCAGCGCGGAAATGGTCTCCATATCGAATGTGAGCGTATCGCCGCGCTTCGCGATCATGTGCCCTTCTTTGTCAATGAGCAGAGAGCATTTAGCGCCGGAGAGCCGCATGAATTCATCGAGGACCCCGTTGATTTGGTCGATGTCCTTTTCGTAATAGACCAGTCGTTGCGCCCTGATCTGATCACTGTCACTCATCTTTGCTCTCCGGTCACGTCAAATGTTGTATCTCTCAATGCCTCTCCCACCGCTATCAGAAGAAGAGGAGCAGGTACCCAATAACGGCAAGAATGACAAGCACAACCGCGATGAACGCAAGATTCGCCCAATTGACGCCCTTCTTCGGCACGGGCGGCTGCCATGCGCTGGGGGCCGGGGGCGGCTGCGCCCCAGCGGGCTCCGGTCCGGGCACGGGGCCGGCCATCGGCC
>JAADGH010000205.1 GCA_013152475.1 Planctomycetota bacterium | reverse complement strand
CACCACCTACAACCTCGGCGATCTGCAGTTGACCAACGCAGCCCCCATCGCTGCGGGGGATACACTCACCATCACCAACAACCTCTGGGGCAATCTGCGAATCGGCGACGCCCAAACAGGCAACTACCTGCTGTCGGGAACAGTGCAGGTGGGCGGTGATGTTACAGGCAACATCGACTTCACTGGACGAACTGACATAACAGGCTTGATCGATATCGGTGGCAGTCTTGCCGAGGGTGCAACGATAGACTATTCCCCGGGGAACGGTCGATACTGGCTTGCCGACATTGTTGTGGCGGGTGACTGGCTCGGCGTGCTCGATGTCAACGGCACCAACACTCGTTTGTGGGAGACCGGGGGGGACAGCTGGGACATTGATATTGCGGGCAACTTCGGATCGCCCACGATAACCGGTACGCTGTTCGACGTCGAGGACGCCCAGCTGCGCACACAGTCCTGGAATCGTGGACTGCGCGTGGGCACGGATGGCACGGGCATCATGTACGCTGACCGCTATGTCCACTACATCACCATAGGGGGCCAGACGCCTTGGTATTCGGCCGTGCGAATTGGCACGGCGGCATCGGGCAACGGCGACGCCTACATGGCGCACACGGCGCGGGTGGTCAGTGATCGATATATGGACTCTCGGGTTTACATCTACGGCGGCGGCAATCCCGAAGCCATGCAGGGGCAGGTGCTGGTCCTGAACCCGCTGGGGCAGGGCATGGCGATGGGGCCGAGTTCGGGAATTTACGTCTACAACGGCGGCATGTCGGATCAAGGCGAGTATCGGGCCCTGAACGGCCCTTCTTCTCCCACCCCCGACGCGATCGGCCGCGGCGCCTTCGGCGGCGGAGGCCGCATTGAGGGGACTATGGCGGGCGCAATGGCCGTAGGGGATGGGTATACCGGCAGCGGATCTGAAGACCTCGCGGCCTTCGGATACAACTTCAACTTCACCGTCACCGGCGACATGACAGGCGTGATTCGGACGTTCGGCCGGGGCACGTTTGTGGGGCCGGAGTTTCAGGGAATCATGTCCTATGGCAACCTGGACCTCGGCGGCGACGTGACCGGCGATATACTCGGTTATTACATCCCTGACGTCGAGCTCTACACCGGCGGCACGACGTTCTCCGGCACAATCGAGGCCTTCGAGTCCTGGCGCGGCGGGGCGCTTCGCATCGCCGGAACCAACGCCGGCACGATCCGCGGCGGCGGCGAGGACCTGACGTTGACACAGGGAACCCTTGCTGCCGGCGGAAACACGCTGACGATCAACACGGCAGGCGGCGGCGTCCTGACCATGACCTCGAACACGACGGCGGTCCCCTACTCGTATCTTTACTCAGGTGTCGGCAATACGATCGAGGCGCTGCGTGTGGAGGGGAACAATGCAGTCCAAACGGTCCTCGGCAGCGGCGTGGTGCTTAACTCCTTCTGGTCGGAGGGAACGATCAATGGTGGGGGCGACCCACGCATCGACCTGGACGATAATGTCGGCTTGGGTCTTGACTCGGCATTGCATTCGGTCACACTCGGCCGGTTCGAGTCGGGCCGCATCGAGGTGGAGGGCGAGTTTGGGCAGATGCTACTGCCGTACGGCAACTTCGGCGGCGATCTGCTCACGCAGGTCGGCCCGGTGGGCACAAACGCGGACCTGAGCGGTATCATCTTCCTTCGCGAATACCGCGACTATCTTGCGGGACACTCCGTCCAGATCGGCGGCGATATCCGCCAGAACGCCGGGTTCTACTCGGCGGGATGGTATTCCACAGATACGCAAGCCGGGTTCAACATCGACGTCGCCGGCGACATGGAAGGGCTCATGATCTTCCCCGATGGCATCAATGGCGACATCACCATCGGAGGCGACTTGGCGTCAAACGCGCGGATACTGACGCAGCGCTCCGCTGGTCAGATCGGCGGAACGGTCGATATCGGCGGCGACTTGGCCGGATATATTTACATTGGCAACGGCACGAACGACACCAACGCGAACCTTGTGGGCGCGATCAATGTGGGCGGCGACATCACCGACACGGGCAGGCTGTATATCTACGGATCGCAGGGCATCACGAACACAGGTTCCGTCAACGTGACCGGCAGCATCCTCCGCAACGGCGGAGCCTATGGCCGTATCTACACCTTCCAGGGTCCCATGGACGGGACGATCGACGTCACCGGCAACAACGCGGGATACATCAGTATTGGCGATGGTACCAGTGACACGAATGCCAACGTTACAGGGCTGATCCACATTGGCGGGGACATGCTTAGTGCCGCCGGCGCATCACGGGTCCAAGTGTATGGAACCGGCGGCGTTACCGCCACAGGCCAGATCGACATCGACGGCGGGATGGTGGGCGACAACTCGCGGATCTATGTCTATCGCGGCCCCCTGGCCGGCGACATCACCGTCGGCGGTGACATGGGGGGACGGATTTACATCGGCGACGGCAACGCCGCCACAGGCGCGAACCTGAGCGGCTCGCTGAACATCACCAATGTGGCGAGCGACCCGGATGTGACCGGTTATATATATGTATATGGAACCGGCGGCATCACGAACACGGGCACCGTGACCATCGACGGCGATATCGCAGTCGATAGGTGGCTGATCGCCTATGAGGGCCCCATCGCCGGAACGGTGACTGTGGGCGGCAATCTCATCGGCCGGATCCAGGCGGGGGATTCGGAGGCGGATGACGCCACGTCGGACATCTCCGGGACTATCAACATCGGCGGGGACCTCGGCGGCGACAACGACAGTCGCATTCGGGCATACGGCACGGGCGGCTTCACACCGACAAGCGTCGTCAACATCGGTGGGAGCATCACCGATCTCGGCGGCGGGAACCGGGGCGCCATTATCACCTATCGCGGCCCGATCGAGGGCGTGATCAACGTCGGCGGGGACATGGCGGGAAGCATCTGGGCAGGCAACGGCGCAGGCGACACCACCGGCAACATCACGGGCACGATCAACATCACGAACGTGGCGTCTGATCCGGGGCTTGTCGGCACGGGCGAAATCTACGCCTACGGCACGAGTGGAATCAGCGGCGACATCAATATCGACGGCAACCTGGCCGACACGAGCCGCATCTATGCGCCGGGCGCGGGCGCCGACCTGACCGGGGCCGTCAGCATCGGCGGCAACATCCAGGACGGCGCCTACATCGAAGTGAACGACGACCTCGGCGGGACAGGATCGATCACCGTGACGGGCGATGTCACGAGCAACCATGCCGGCGGCGCGATCGACTTCGGCGGCGATGTCACCAGCGCGGCGGCTTACTCCCTTTCCGTCGGCGGGCGTCTCGATGCCGCCTCGTCGATCGACTTCGGCGGCGACGCCTCCACCGGCGCGGAGATGCGGTTCCTGGGCGAATTCGACGGCCTCGTTCGCGTCGGATCGGCCGGCGCCGGGGTTTTCGGCGATGTCAAGGTGGCACCCCATGCCGGCAGCACCGGGATCCTGCAGGCATGGAACGACAACAACAGCGCGTTCCTCATCACCGATGCCACCACCTCCACGCAACTGACCTATAACCGGGACTTCGACTCGGCATCCAACAATGATTTCAACACGCTCTTCGGAGGCCGAGGCCTGCTGCCGGGCAGCACGCTCACCTTCGTGGACGATGACGGCGACACCGTTCAGATCGCCTACAATGGCGATCCGGGCAGCTCGGTCGATGTGGACTTGGTCGCGGCTGGTCTTGGGTTCAACATCACAACACTCGACTACAACGGGGCAACCGCCAACTCCGCGCTGGACGTCACCATCCTGAACGTGGTGGGTAATGGCGCGACGACGGCAGGCAACGTGACGGCGACGGGACAGGTCTTTGGCTCCTTCAGTGTGGATGGCTGGATCGAGAGCTGGACGGGCGGGCAGCTTGTCGCGGGCGAGACCGTCACCACAACGGGCGTGCTGGGCGACCTGACGGGCCTGATGGCCCTCGAAGGCGACTTGGCCGGCCAGGTCACGCTGAGCGGCGACCTCTCCGGTTCAATCACCGTCCCGGGCGACATCACGACGGTGGGCGACTATTCGATTTCCGTGGCCGGGAACCTCCCCGCGGCAGGATCGATCGTCGTGCAGGGCGATGCATCCGCTGGGGCGGAGATTCGGGTGCTCGGCGAGTTTGACGGCCTGATACAGGTTGGCGCCGGCGGCGCGGGCGCCTTTGGCGATGTGAAGATTGCCCCCAATGTTGGAAGCATCGGAACGCTTCGGGCGTGGGGCGACAACAACGCGGCAAGTCTCTACACGGATACGGTTACGGCATCCCAACTGACCTTTATTCGCGACTCGGCCCCCGCTGCCCATGCGTGGTGGGCGATGAATGACGGGGCGGGCGCGGTGGCTACCGACTCCTCTACCTACGGCAACGACGGCAACCTGCTCAACATGGAACCGGGTGATTGGGTGCCTGGGAAGTTCGGCACGGCTCTGCAGTTCGACGGCGTGAATGAGGAGGTCAACGCCGGCAACGATCCGTCGCTGCAGCTCGACGGGGACCTGACGGTGGCCTTCTGGCTGAATCCAGCCCTGCTTACCACAACGCGTGACAACCCGATCGACAAGAGCTACGGCGGGGAGTTCGCCTTCACTATCGAGCGCAACAGCGGCAACATCAGCTACTACCACGGCCAGGCCCGGGCGGCGGGACAATACTGGAGCTGGCAGCCCTTCAGCGGGATTGTGGCGGGCGAGTGGCAGTTCTTCGTCGTCACCCGCGAACAGGCCACGCGAGCCATGGCCAGCTACTACAACGGCGACCTGTTCCGAACGACCACCTATTCGAACGATCCGGCCAAGTTGCCGAGCACGAGCACCTATGACGTGCGCATCGGCGACGGCTACTCGCACAACTATAACGGCATGATTGATGATGTCCACATCTATGCCGCGCAACTGACGGCGGACGAAGTCTGGCAGCTCTACACGGGCACTGGCAATCTGGGCACCAACAACGACTTCAACACGCTCTTCGGCGATAGCGGCGCCCGCCTCGATCCGGGCGAGAGCATGGTTCTCACCGACGTGGACGGGGACGAGGTGACAATCACCTACAACGGCGACGCGGGTAGCTCGGTGGTGATTGATACGACCCCTGCGGGGCTCGGCGTCACCATTGACAGGATTGCGTATGGCGCTGCGACCGCAAACTCCGACTTGAACGTCAGCGTGACAACCGTCGTCGGCGACGGCGTGGTCGATGTGGACCGCGTGGATGCCACGGGCCAGACCTTCGGCACCTTCTTCCTGGACGGCGCGGTCTCGGATTGGAGCGGCGGCGCGCTTGCCGGGGGGGAGACGTTCACGGCAGATGACGTGACCGACGCCATGTGGCTGGACAACGACCTGGGCGGCACGCTCACGATCACCGGTCCCCTGACCGGCGGGATCAACGTCGTCGGCGATGTCCTGGCCGGCGGTCTGATCGACATCGGTGTGGGCGTCCTCGGCGGCGGTGTGTTCCTCGATGGGGGGGACAACTTCGGAACGATCAACGTCGGCGGCGTTGCGCAGAACTACGTGGGCGCGCCCCTCCACGGCGGGCGGAACGTGACCGGCGTAGCCGAGGACCCCGATCCATCGGTGTCATTCAGCATCAGTGCCGCAAATGATCTCCAGGTCTTCTGGGACGGGGTCCACGATGCGGGCGTCGGCGTGCTGTACAATGGCGGCACGGTCTCGGCATTGTATGCGAACAACCATATCGACAGCGTCGTGTCCAACGGCCTGGATTTCAATTCGATTGGCGTGGATGGGCGCGTCAAGGCCGTGTCGGACATCATCTATGACAGCGGCACGGAGGTCAGCACGGGCATCGGGATCGACGTGACCGCCGGCAATGTGGCGTACCTGCGCATGAACAAATTCGACCATCCGGACTACACGGTCCAGATCGACGGCGACTTGGGAACGGTCGTGATCCGAGAGGGCATGCTCGAAGGCACGATCCGGACGATCAACGGAGGGAGCTTGACGGGCGACATCATCACCGCAACGGGTCAGGAAATTCGCGGCCGCATCGAGATCGATGGCGGCCTCAGCGGCCGGATCATGCCGGGCGGAACCACCACCCCAACAACCGGGGAGGACATCTCGGGGCAGATCGTCGTCAACGGCAACATGACCGGCGAAATCTACGCCTACGATCTCGGCAAGGATGTGGACAACGGCTACGATTCCGCCGGCAACCCGCAGGTCTGGCCGCTGAAGGGCAGCATTACCGTTGGCGGCAACATCACCGGCCTCATCGACATCACGAACGCGATGATGGACTACTCCTTCATCAACGCCACCGGCGCGATCGCCAGCTACAACGGGGCACAGGGCATCCGGATCCAAGGCCTTGCCGGGACAGGCGCACTCGCAGGGCGCATTCGGACGGCCATCGATTTGGACAACCCCATTAGCTGGTCCATCGGCGATGATGTCGATGCATCGACGAGAACGTTTACCCTCGGCGATCAGAACCTGGTGACCAACGCCTGGCTGACGCTGGACGGCCGGAACATCGGAGGCGGCTGGGCGATCGAGTCGCCGACCATCGAGATCCAGAACGCCGTGACACTGGCGCAGCTCAATGGCGTGCTGAGCGGCATCATCTACGACGGCACAGGACACGCAGGCACGCCCCTGGCAAGCGTCAGTAATGTAACACTGAGCGACTTCACCACAGCCGGCGCGGGGACACTGACGGTTCTCAACGCGGGCAACCTGGACATCACGGCCGAGGCCCTGGGCGCCGGCGATCTGCTCGACATTCGGAACGTCGTGTGGGGCAGGGTTGACCTTGGCGCAAATGCCATGAACGGTCTCATCGATGTCGGGGGGAATCTGGTCTACGACGCCGACAACGGCTCGGACGGGTGGATTTACAGCACCGGTCGCATCGCTGACTTCACAGGAGCGGCGGGGATCCGGGTACAGGGCCTTGCGGCAGGATCGGGCGTGATGGGCGGTCGGATCACGACGGCGCTGGATACGCCGAACCTGAGCGTGGCGAACACGTTCGTCATCGGCGACGATGCGGCGGCGGGCACGCGGGCGCTGTCGATCCCGGTGGTCGGCGGGGTAGGTGCACAGTTCCGCCTGATGCTGGACGGCCGGTTCTATAACATCGGCGATGCATGGGCCTATGAATCGCCGACGCTGGAGAAGTACGGCGGTGCGCTGACGAACGCACAGTGGACCTCGATCCAAGGGGCTGCCGGCCTCACATACGATGGCGCCGCGGCGAACGGAGGGCTGAGCCTGTCCGCGACGCAGGCGAGCCCGGTGCAGTTCACGGCGTTGACGGCGGACCTAACGATGTATAACCTCGGCGGCTACGTGGAGATCGGTGGTGATCCATCGATCCCGAACGGCCGCACGTTCACGGTGGCGAACACGCTCTGGGGCGATTTGACTGTCGGGACGTATGGCGACAACAACTTGTCCGTCCAGGGCGGCGGCACGATCGACATCGGGAAGGACCTTCTGGGCAACATCAACCTGGTGGCCCAGATGAACATGATCGACAGTGGCGGGCTGAAGCGCAGCACGATTTCGATCGGCCGGAACTTCGCCGAGGGCGCGGAGATCGACTACACGCCGTTCGTGGACGACGACTTCCAGGGCGACATCACCGTCGGGGGCGATTGGGTGGGCGTCTTCGACATCAACGGGTATGACATGCCGGGCAATCGGGGAACCGACATCTTTTACACGGGTACTCTCGCGGGAGAGAGACGCGGGACAAAAATCACGGTCAATGGCAATTTCGGCGCTCCGACGGTCACGGGATCTCTTATCGATATCGAGGGTGGCCGCATCTATCTCACGTCCTCAATTCCCACGTCTACGGAGACCGGGTTCTGGATCGGCAACGACGGGACGGGGATCATGTATGGCGACATCGACGTGCACATCCCCGGCAACGACACATGGGGCGGCTTTGGCCAGGCCTATATCCGCCGCATGGAGATCGGCACGGGCGCGTCGACTGCGGGTGATGCGTATATGGCACACACGGCACGGATGCTGGCGGACCGCTATCTCTACCACTACTATTTCCGCATCCACGGCGCGAACCAGCCGGACGCTTTCCGGGGCCAGTTCCTCGGCGGCACCAGTCCGTATGCCGTTAATTGGTCCAGCATTGGAATTGGCGGCTACAGCTACATCTACGGCGGGATGGATGAGCAGGCGGAGATCCGCGCGCTGCGCGGGCCATACCGCTATGCGTACACCTCCTGGCTCGATGGGGCGATGCCGTTCCAGATTACGTTCCGGAACGACATGGAAGGCGTCATCGCCGCCGGCGACGGATATGCCAAGAATGACTGGGGAGCTCCATACAACATGATGCCGGCGGAGACCTATTGCAACTTCGGACGTTGGGCCTATGTCAACGTTGCCAACGGTGGGGACTTCAGCGGCATCATCCGCTCCTTTGGGCGGGATCACGAGGTCGCCGGCGAGAAGCAGGGATCCTTCCACAACCTGGAAGTGGATATCGCCGGCAAGATGTCGGGCGACATCCTCGGCTTCTACGTGTCGGACATCGAGATGGACGGCGACTTCACGGGCCGCATCGAGGCTTTCGATGGGTTCAAGGCCGGCGGCGTGCGCCTCGCAGGCGCGGAAAACGGAACGATCCGCGCCGGTGGGACGGACCTGAACTATACCCAGGGCGCCCTTGCCGCTGGGGCCACGTTCAACCAGGCCTTCGGCGGCGGCTCCCTTTCCGTGACGGCTGATCCCGGCAACGCGAGCGCCATGACCTACTCCTATCTCTACTCCGGCGCCGGCGAGCACATCGAGGCGTTCCGCACCGACAACAACACGCTGAACGTCTCCTCCGTCGTGGGCACGGGCGTCACCATGAGCTCTCTGGCCATCGAAGGGCGACTCACGCCGGGCACGGGGCTCGTCGACTTCAACGACAGCGGCGTCCTCGACTCGGGGCTCGGCTCGGTCTGGCTGCGGTACTTCGACGGCGGCGAGAGCATCGAGGTGGAGGGCGATCTCGGCCAAGTCCTTATCCTGTACAACAACTTCGACGGCAACATCACCACCACGGATGGAGGCAATCTGGTGGGGGTCATTCATACGAAGAGCGGCACAAATTTCACCGGAGGCAGCGTCACCATCGACGGCGATATGCTGGAGAACTCCGGCGTCATGGCCTATTACGAAATGCGCGCGCCCTTTGCCCTGAATGTCGCCGGGGACATGAACGGCGTGATCTCCTCCTACTACGGCAATGCCGCGACAATCAACGTCGGCGGCAGCGTCAACCGGTGGGGCACCATTCTGACCTATTATCACGGCGGTCCCACGCTCGGCGGAGACCTCGCCGGGACAGTCACCGTCACTGGCGATTGGGGCGGCCTCATTCGGTGTGGGATGAGCACGAGCTACCTGAACGCCATCACCGGCACGATCAACATCGGCGGCCAGATCACAAACACCGGTTACATCTGGACCTATTCGCGGGGCGGCATTGGGGCCACGGGCGCCATCAACATCGGCACCATCACGGGCGGCGGCATCGCCAGCGGCGGATACATCCGCACATTCCGCGGAGCGATGGACGGGACAATCAACGTCTGGGGCGATGTGAACGGCTCCGCCATTCGCGTGGGCGAGAACACGAGCGGCTCCTACACGGCCTCCGATCTGACGGGCAGCATCACGATCAATGGCGACCTGCCCGGCAGCATATGGGTCTACGGCAGCCAGGGAATTACCGGCACGGGAAGCATCACGGTAAACGGTGACCTCCGATCAGGCGGTTACATCCTCGTAGGCCGGGCAGGGGCCGATGTGGCCGGATCGATCACCATCGCCAACAACATCCAGGACACCGCCTACATTCGGATTGCGGATGATGTGCTCGGCACGGGGCAGATCAACGTCGGCGGAAACGTGACCAGTACGCAGGGCGCCGGCGCCATCGACATTAACGGCGATCTGACCGGGACAGTGGATGTTACCGGGAACATTGACAACGGCGCAAGCGCCAACGACGAGGTTCAGATCGCCGGCAACCTCTCCGGCAGTCTCCTCGCCGCGCTCTTCGGCGACGTGACCATCGGCGGGTCGTTCAGCGGCACGATCGGGCGACCAACCACGAGCGCCGGCGTGGGCAACACATTGACGGTCGGCGTGGCCGGGGGCGGCGGGTCACTTGTGCCCAACGACCTGATCTTCGCGACGCGGATCGGATATCCGTAAGTCTGTCTCCCTGAGGGGGGCTAAACGTCCGTACCGGACCTCCGATGCGGATTTGGTGGGCGCGTCCTTTCGCAACTCGCCAAGATAGCGGAGAGTGCCCATGTCGCCAAGTGGTATGATGTTGGATAGACCTGCGCATTGGAGGAGCACACATGAAAATTGCGTTCACCCTGGTCCTTCTGGTGATGGTGGAAATGGCACGCGGCGAAGACACGGTTGACGTGTACAGGATCGACTTCGGCCCCAAGGAGACCTGTGCAAAGGGATATATCCCCGTCGAACACCGGAGCAGCGACGCCCGGTTCATGTGGAAGGGAACCAAGATGGGTATGCGCGACCGCGGCGGCGATGACATGCTCAACCGCGACCTCGTCCACGGCGACCGAGGGGAGTTCACCGCCGGCCTCGACAACGGCGACTATGATGTCGAGATCACGTTCGGAGACAAGAGCTTTGCCCATGGGCCATTCAACGTGCTGGCGCAAGGCAAACTTGCCTGCGAGAAGGTGGCGACGAAAAAGGGCGAGTTCGTTGCCAAAACGTTCAAGGTCCGTGTGACTGACGAGAAGCTCCGTATCGAGATCGTCCCTGTCGGTGAAGCGCCGAACTTCACCGTCACATCCATGATTGTGCGAGGGAAGAAGCAGATGAAAGCGCATACCGCTTATGATACCCCCCCACCGCCCAAGGCCATCCCGACCGTGGCCGAACTCGAGGCCGCCGGCAAACCCGATCCGAAAAAGGCGCTGAAGACGTACTGTGACTGGCTCCTGGCGCATCAGACGAAAAGCGGCTTCTTCAACCAGAATTCGTCTGAGTGGTACCGGACAAGCTATCCCCTGCGCACGCTCCTGGCCGGATACGATATCTTCGGCGAGAAGCGCTATCTCGACGCGGTGACGGTCTGTCTCGACAAGCTCCTCTCCGAGCAGCTCCCGAACGCTGCCTGGGCCAGCGGCTTCCGCAACAAGCCCATCTCCGAACGAACCCAAAAGGAAGTCGAGCAAGCCATGGGCGGGACAACAAACACGGCCGACGTGGGCTCGATCTCGACGTGCCTCGCCGTGGCGTACGCTTACGTCGATAACGAGCGCAAGGCCAAATATCTCGACGCGCTGAAGCGATACGCCGAGGACTACTGCATGCAATGGCAGCTTGCCTCCGGGGGATTCACGAATGGGCGATGGCAGGGCAAAGATATGACGACACCCTACAGCGTCGCGACCGGCACCCAGGGCATGAGCTTCTGCGCACTGTATGCCATCACCGGCGACGAAAAATATCTGAAGGTCGCCGAGCGCGCCGCGAAGTTCCTCCTGGACAACTGGAAGGAGGACGGTCGGCCCATCCACCATCACCATGCAAAGGACACGGCCTACGTCGCGAAGGTCACATCCTTCGGCGACATCTATTACTACCACGAAGCGATCCTCTGGGTCTGGCACTGGACGAAGGACGAAAAGCTGAAGGACCGCATTCGCCAGGTCTATTCCTGGCACATCAAGGGCGAGGAGGGTCTTCTCCATGCGCGCGAAAACGCGGTGTGGTGGCCGGTGAGCCATCCTTGGACCAACTCGAAAGCCGCCGCCATGCCCCTCGTCCTCATCGAGTACGACCGCAGCATGGCGAAGGATCCGGAGGTCCACGAAGCCGTCGAGCGCTGCGAGGCGTTCCTCTGCAACCCCGACTTCTCCAAGCGCATCGGCGTCATGTGCGAGCCTGACCTGCCCTGGGGGGAGTACAGCATGGCGGCAACAGGCTTCGGTGGGTTGACGTTGGCGGAGCTGGTGAAGCCGGGGGTGATCTTTCTCAAGGCCAAGCGTTGACTCTTTCCGCTCGCGGCCTTGTCATATTGGTGAAGGTGATGTCACCTCCCCCCTCCGGATCAGGCTTCCTCCTCCTCCGATTTGCGGCCGGTCTTGCCGCTGAGCTGGTCGAAGAGCGCATCCACGCGCGCTTTCTCTTCCGGTGTCTGTTTCGAGATGAATCCGTCCAGGAAGAAGATGCCGAAGGCGACGATCATCTCCGCCCCCGTTGCCGAGACCCACGAAGCCGCCGGGCCCGAATAGATGTGAGAGATGCAGCGCGGGTAAAGAACAAACTCGACCAGCCCCCACGTCGCCAGCCCCCCCACCACGGCCCCCACCGCCCCGCGCCAGGTGGCGCGTCGGTTGAGCATGCCGAAGAGCAGCGGGATCGAAATCGGCGTGAGCAGGCCGGCGAAGTACTTCACCATCGTCTCGAACGGTCCCTTGAGACGTGGGTCCCAGAGAATCGCCAGCGCGCAACCCACGGTGACCGCACCCAGGACCGTTGTCGCCAGGAGCCCCACGATAAGCAGCCTCCCTTCCGATGCGTTCCGGTCGAACTGCCGCTGATAGATGTCCTTCGTGAACACGGCCGCGAGGGCGTTGATGTCGGAATCGACCATGGACATCGTCGCCGCGAACATGGAGCAGATGAACAGGCCCAGTAGTCCCGGCATGATGGGCGCAATGAATTTATCGACCATCAGGATGTAGGCCTGGTTCGGATCGTCGAGCGGAGGCAGCACGATTCGCGCCGCCCAGACGGGAATGAGAATCACGAGCGGGTAAAACAGGTACAGCGCCGACGACAGCAGCGCCGCCTTGCGCGCCTCCTCCGGTCGCTTGAGGGAATAGAAGCGCTGCGCCAGCCCCCACGTCCCGCCGCTGTAACTGAGCGTAACCACAATGCCGTAGATCAGGAGCTTCTCGATGGGCCACTCCGCGTTGGTGAGACCAAACGGCGGGGCCTTTGGGTTCGACCACAAGCCCGACCACCCGCCGACGGCACTCCACACCAGGGGAACCAGCAACAGCGTAACTGCAAACTGCACAATGAATTGCATGAAGTCGCTGATGGCATCGGCCCACAGCCCCCCGAGCAGGACGTACGCGACAGCAATCACGCCAGACACGATGATGATCGCGTCCATCCGCCATCCGGTGCACACGTTTACGGCAAGTGCGAGCGAGAAAAATTTCGCCCCCTCGTCCATGAACTTGAGGAATATCCCGCTCCACGCGACTGTTTGTCGCGTCAGGTTATTGAACCGCTGTTCCAGATACTCGACCGGAGTGAGGACCGTCAACCGCGCCCATCGCGGCGCCCACACGAACGCACAGATCGCTACGCCAACGGCGCAGGGCACGGCGAAAACGACCCATGTCGTGAGGCCCGCCTTGTAGGCAAACCCCGCGTAGGCCACAAAGGCAAACGCGCTGTAGCCGGACATGTGGTGGGAAATCGAGGCCAGCCACCACGGCATGCGGTGCCCCGCAGCGAAGTAGTCCTCCGGCGTCTTGATGAGCGTCTTGGCGAAGAGGCCCGCACCCATCATGATGATCATGTAGATGACAACGACGACCCAATCGGTTGTGGTCAGCAGTTGCTCTTGCATGAAATGCCTCCATCACAGGACATCATACTTCGCAATGTAGCCGTCCTCGGCACGCGACCAACGCATGAATTCGAGGAAGGCGCCATGCATCTTCTTGACAACGTTCGGATGCGTCTTCATCACATTTCGCGATTGCGACGGATCGCTTTTGAGATCGAAGAGCATCCCCGGAAAGCCATGCTCGGCCACCATGTAGGTCCATCGCTCGCTCGTCACCGTTGCACGACTGGCCCCGGGATAGCCCCAGTTGTTTCTCGACGTGAACACATATTCCCAGTTCCGCCGCTTCCTGCCCATCAAGAGAGGCAGCCACGACTTGCCGTGGACCTTGTGCGTTTTGATTCGGCAGACGTCGGCAATCGTCGCCATGATATCCGCCGGCTGTGCCAGGGCCTTGACGCGCTTCTTCATCCCCTTCTTCGGGACCCAGACCAGCAAGGGAATGTGCGTGACCTCCTCGAACATGGGCCAGGGGTCGTCGTAATCGACGGTGTGTTTTCCCGCGCGCTTGTGCTCGCCGATGGCCATGCCGTGGTCGGAGATCACGACGACCATGGTGTTATCGAAGAGACCCATGAGCTCGACCTGCCGGAGCAAATGCCCCACCCACCGGTCGGTCAGCGTCACCTCCGCCGCGTAGTGGGCGCGGAGGCGTTTGATCTCGCTCGGCTTGTAGCAGTCCGTGTAGCCGTAGTTGGGGTACTTATAGTCGAGGCCCTTGTAGTTCCGGCTGTAGAGATCGACATAGTAATCGGGCGCGTGCCAGACCTCGTGAATCTCGAACGAATCGACCCACAGGAAGAACTTCTTCTCGCCATGATCCTGCAGCCAGTCGCACGCCGTGTTCATCGTCCGCGCGACGAACCAGTCCGACTCGTGCCGGAAGTGCGTTTGCTGCGCCATGTCGCGCTGGTAGCTCTTGCCGTCGCCGCGCATGTTCTCGGACGGGACGTCGAAGGGGATGTCCTCCGGCTTTGTTGTGTTCTCGGGTGGCGCCTTGATGACATGCACGTCATGGAACCCGCGCTCGAATCCCATCGGAATCATGTTTGTCGTGTCGGTGACAAAACCCGTGTAGTAGCCCGCATCGCGCATGACCTCGGTGAGGAGAATTTCGTCATCGCGTAATGCCGTCCAGCCGTATCGGGGGAAGTTCACATTGCCTGTAAAGCAATCCGTCCGCATGGGAATGGTCGGAAAGGATGCGCAGTAGGCGCGCTCAAAGATCGTCGCCCGCTTGGCGAAGGCATCCAGACACGGCGTCCTCACCCAGTCGTCCCGGTAGCACCCCAGCGCATCCCACCGGAGTGTGTCCAGCGCAATGACAATGACATTCACTATTCTTGATCCTAATCTTAATCTTAATCTTAATCTTAATCCTAATCCCCGTATTTCTTGACGTGCGTCATTCTACCCTTCACTGCCCCAAGGGTGAAGCAATTTCTCGGGGTCGCCTACACCTTCCGCTTGCTCTCCTCCTCTCGAAATCGGCTCGGCGGCCGCCCCACCTCACGCGCGAACATACGAGAAAAATAGAAGGCGTCGGTATACCCCGACGAGAATGCGACCTCGGCGACTGACAGATCCGTGCTCGCAAGAAGTCGTTTGGCGTGGGCAATTCGCAACTCCGTCAACACCTCGATTGGACTCCTGCCACATTCCTTCCTGAAGTGAAGGAACAGCGATGATCGCGACACCTTCAGCACACGACATATCTGTTCGATGTTCATCCCGGTGCTCACTTCGCGCTCCATCAGCATCCGTGCCCGCTCGACAAGCGACGGCTCTCCGGCAGAAGCAGGCCGAACAAATTGGCACAGCGGCGGCAGCTCATGCAGCAGCGATATCGCTCGGAAGTCGGTCGCGTCGTCATAGGCCATCGCCAGTTCCATGAGTTCCTCGGTGATCCCCCTCACTCGGTCCGGGTCCCGCGCGCGGAAGTGCAGTCGGTCGCGTGCGAACCCCATCGCCTTCATATACTCCGCGGCAAGGGGGCCGATGATGCGGATCCAATACAGGTCCACGTCGGGTCCGTCCTCAACCGGCTCCGACCGGAACATGAACCGCACGCCCGGCCAGATAGCGAACATGTCACCGGGCGAGAGGTGCGCAGAAATGTTCGGCTCGGCTTCGAGGTACACTTGGCCCGCAGCGATGACATGCAGGCAGTACCAGTCCCAGGTGATATTGATCGACACCCGGCGGCAATCCCTGCGACCGACGGCCTCCGGCCAGAATCCCGCCCAAGACCCTGGATGCTCCGTAGGCCACGGAAGGAAGATATTCTCTCTGGTCATGGCTCACCCAATCTCAACAATAATCCATCTCCGTTCAACAAAAAGGACGTTGCAAACAGTGCCTCAGCGCGTTAAACTGGATATAGCAGTAAACAAATACCCATGTTGCCGTCTACTGTCAAGCAATAATCCAGACACAGCCTTCTGAGGAAGCGAGACATGTCCGAGACCCTTCGCGCACCATCTGAGACGGTGGAAGCTTGTCCCCGATCTGCCGCAAACGCACATGGCCAGGGCCTGACGCCACGCATTCAGCGCCTGCGCGATCTGGCCCTCGCCTGGGCCAACGAACCCGACCCCACCGAGCGCGGCTGGGCCATCATGCGCAGCTATGACGAGACCGTCGGCCAGCCCATCATCATCCGCCGTGCAAAGGCCGTGGCAGCCTTCCTCGCAAGTGCGACTTTGAGTCTTGACGAAGGCGATCTCCTCGCGGGCAAGGTCCGTCGCCAGATACCCGGCCATCGGGGAATTCATGAGGGACACCGGTGGGTCAACGCCGCGGGGTATCCCGAACTCGCGTGGCACCTTGGACCCCAAGCGCTCGAAAACGCCCCCGTGTCGGACGAGTTCATCGAGTATATGAAAGGTTGGAGGATACGGCAGCAGCGAATGCGTGGAGCGCCACACCGCCAACGGCTTCCTGAAACTGAACGCGACATGACCGCTGGCTTATTCTCCGCTGGAGGATTCGATGGGAACCATCGCCTGCCACGGTTCCAGATCATCCTCGATCGTGGTTGCGAAGACCTGAAGCGGGAGGCCCTCAACCGGATGGCGAAGCTCCCGTCCGAATCCAAAGGGCGCCGCGACTTCTACGAAGCCCTGGTCATTATTTACGACGCGATCATCGCCCACGGAAAGCGATGGGAGGCAAGGCTCAACGAACTGGCCGAAGCCGAACCCAACGAGACACGTCGCGCCGAACTCAAGCAGATGGCCGGGCACTGCGGCTGGGCCATGGCCAAGCCGGCGCGGACTTTCTGGGAGGCGCTGCAAACCATCTGGTTCGGCGTCTGCATCAATCAGGCCGAGTGCACGGGATCGGCCGGGAGCATCGGGCGCTTCGATCAGTACTTATATCCCTACTACAAAACGGACATCGAGGCGGGACGACTGACGCGCGAAGATGCGCTCGAACTGATCGAGGCGTTCTGGCTGAAGTGCTACCGCACATTCGATTTCCATCACACGACCGTCGGCGGCCTGACGCCGGAAGGCGAGGACGGGACAAACGAGCTGTCCTATCTCTGTCTCGATGCGGTAGCCGCACTCCGAACCCCCCGAGACATCGCCGTACGCATCCACAAAAACACACCCGACGCCTTCCTCAGGAGGGCTGTGGAGGTCGCCGGCCTCGGCCTTGGCCGACCGGACTTCTGGTGCGATGAGGTGACCATTACAGCCCTGCTGAAGAAAGACATCCCCATCGAGGACGCCCGCGACTACGCACCCATCGGCTGCGTCGAGATGACCATCCCCGGCAAGTGCAACAGCCGGACCATGGGGCATGCCATCAACCTGTCGAAGATTCTGGAAGTGACGCTCATGGGCGGCCGCTGCGCCCTGACAGGCGAGCGCGTCGGGCTTGAGAACGAGACCGACTTCGCCACCTATGAGTCGCTTCATACGGCCTATCGCAAGCAGGTGGCGAATGCCATCCATCTTGCCATCAAGGAAAACCTCCGCGCCTACGCCATACAGCGGGAGCACCTGCCCATGCCGCTGCTCAGCGCGTTCACCGTGGGGTGTCTGGAGTCGGGTCGCGATGTGATGGACGGCGGCGCGACCTACAATCCCGCAGGTGTCAACCTGTTCACTGCCGCCAATGTCGCCGACTCGCTGGCGGCGATACGGAAGCTGGTCTATGAAGAAAAACGTCTCACGCTCGATGACCTGCGCGACGCGTTGCGCAGCAACTTCGAGGGCCGAGAGGACCTCCGCCAGATGCTTCTCTCCGCCGCTCCGAAATTCGGCAACGACGATCCCTACGTCGATGCCATCGCGGCCGAGGAAGTGGCGTTCTACTGCGACGAGGTGGACCACTACCCCACCCCGGAGGGCGACCGTCACTGGCCGCTGCTCTTCGGAACCACCACCCAGTCCATCTACAACATGGGGCCGAAAACCGGGGCTTCCGCCGACGGACGCCCAGCCAAGGAAGTCCTGGCCACAAGCGTGAACCCCATGAGCGGCCGGAACGTCTCAGGCCTGACAGCCGAACTGAACTCCGTTGCGTGCATCGACTATACAAAGGCCGCCGGCGGGTGCTCCTACATCACCGACGTGCACCCCAGCGTCATTGACGGCGAGGAGTGCATGGAGAAGATGTGCGCTGCGCTCCGCGCCTTCTTCGAGCGTGGGGGGATGGAGATCGGGCTCAACGTGCTGCGCGAGGAGCAGCTTCGCGATGCCCAGGCCGAGCCGGAGAAGAATGCCCACATCATGGTCCGCGTCTTCGGCTTCTCGACGCAGTTCGTCTCCCTCGAACCCGAGTGGCAGGAGTACGTCATCTCCAAGGTCCGGCACGACCACTGATGGCGTCGGACGTGATCGGCGCACAGGCATCAGCTCAGTGCCATAGAAAAGAGTTGCTTGCTTTCGCATGCAACTGCGCTATGATGGACGCGGCAGTCTCGCCTTCCCCGGTTCGCAAGTGTGATGGCACAAAAGGCTCGCAAACCAAAATCGGAGGACACCGTTCGCGCATTCCTCCTCCACCTCTACCATCGCGAACACCGCGGCAAGACCACCATCTACGCCATCGGCAAACTGGAGTCGGGAGAAACCTTTGGCTTGGTGGATGACCGAGATCGGCCTGCTTTTTTTGTTCGCGCGTCTGATCAGGTAGAGACCCAGAAGCATACCAGCTCTTTCCCCGTCGCACTCGAAGACTCCACTTGGACCACGATGGACGGCGAGCCGGTGGTGAAGGTCTCCTGTGACAGGACCTCCGTTCTGCGGAAGTTCGCCGACCTCTTGGCGCAGAACGGCATCCGAACCTATGAGGCCGACGTCACTCCGACGCGGCAATACCTCATCAATCGAGGACTCCGCCGGACCGTTCGGATCACAGGGCCGCACCGCTCCGGAACAGGCGTGGATCGAGTGTACATCAATCCTGAACTTGAACCGGCCGACTGGGAGCCGAAGCTTGTGGTCCTGGCGCTCGACATCGAAACCAACCGCGAGGCCACTGAAGTATTTGCGGTGTCACTTGTCGGTACCGGGCCGAAACGGAAGCACCGCACGGAAGAAATCCACATCGTGGGCAAGCCGTCGAGGAAGGACCCGAAGAATCTGACTTGCCATGCGACGGAGCCGGATCTGCTGCAGGCCGTCGCCGACCGGATTCGAGAAATGGACCCCGACATCCTCACCGGCTGGAATCTGGTGGACTTCGACCTGCCCGTCCTGCAGCGGAGGTTCGACGCACACAGGCTGCAATTCAATCTCGGGCGCACGCGGGATGAGTCGTGGTATCGCGAGGGCAAAACGTGGGGCGGCAGCGGCATGGTGGTGCACGGCCGGCAGGTCATGGACGCCCTGCATCTGATTCGGACCACGCTGCAGCGCTACGAAGACCTCCGCCTCGGCACCGTCGCCAAGGCCATCCTCGGCCGTGGCAAGACGCTGCAGGCCGGCGACGAGGAGGGCATGCCCGAGGTGATCGCCAAGGCCTATCGGGAGGACAGACAAACATTCTGCGAGTACTGCCTGGAGGACTCGCGCCTCGTGCGAGACATCCTGAAGGCCGAAGGTCTGATCGAGCTTTCCCTGCGCCGCAGCCTGCTGACCGGCCTGCCCCTGGATCGCGCATGGGGGAGCGTCGCCGCCTTCGAGTTCCTCTACATGACCGAACTACACAAGAGGCAAATGGTTGCGCCCACCGTGGGCGTCGATCAACCCGACCAAGTCGGAGCGCCGGGCGGGCTCGTCATGGCGCTGCAGAGCGGCCTGTATCGAAACGTCCTCGTGTTCGATTTCAAGAGCCTGTATCCGT